>DILW01000167.1 GCA_002425245.1 Betaproteobacteria bacterium UBA5582
GAGAGCGGCGACGCTGAGCGCGGCATGCGTCGCCGCCTGGACGCCGACCGGCCGCAGGTCGGAAAAGACGACGATACGCCAGGCAGTGCCCGAGAGGTGGCGCGACATCGCCAGGTAGGGGCGCGCGCCCTGTGCCGACGCCACGTCGTCGCGCAGGTGTTTGGGCAGGCGGACGATGCGCCCCTCGTCGGCGCCGGCCAGATCAAGGTCGAGGCTGATCTTGCCGAGCGGCTGGCCGGCGAACTGCTGCCGACCGAGACGATCAAGCTTGTCGCGGGCCTGGGGATGCAGCGTTGCATAGCGCCATTCCGGCGGCGAAGCGAGCAGTACCACATCGTTGCGGTCGACGATCAGCGCCGGCGCTTCCTGCGCCAGCCAGCGCCGCTCGACCTCACGGATCCCGGACTTGACGACGGCGACGCCGATCACCTTCCATTCCTGCGTCTCGTCGCGGATCGGCAGGGCAAAGTAGTAGCCCGGCTCCTGCCGGATGGGATCGACCGCATAATGCCGCGCCGGCGTGCCGCGCACTGCGTCGCGGAAAAATGGCATGTAGGCAAGATCGGAACCGAGCAGGTTGTCGGAAAATATCCAGTCGCTGGAAGCAACGACAATGCCGCGGGTATCGAGGACGAAGATCGCCGGCCCGCCGAGATGGTCATTCAATTTCTGCAGGAAGCGGTTGGCCTCGGCCTGCAGGATGTCCTGGCCCTCGGCCGGCCCCCGCAACAGCGCCAGGATTTCCTGATTGAGTTCGACGGCGCTGGGGATGGAGGCGTGGCGGGTGACCTCGCTATCGATGGCAGCACCGAGGATGTCGAGCTGATGCGAAGCCGCCTGGCGCATCTTGCCAATCCCGTAGTGCTCGGACAAGCGATAGGACAACAGCCCGAGCAACAACAGGGCGACCACCGCCGCCACCAGCCCGAGCAGGCGATGGGGACGGGGAAAGGGGGTGGGCAGGTGGGCTGGGGAATCGGGCATGTCGGGCGGGCTCAGCGAGCGCTCATTCTAAGGCCGAACGCGCGCCGGGACGGACGACGGGATTGATGCGAGCCACGGCTTCAGGCTGCGGGAAACCCGGCTCCAGCCGGGTTTCCCGTCATCCCGGGCGCCCGGACGATCAGGGATAAAGGCCGCGCTGCTCACGCGCCGCCAGTACCCGCTGACAGGCGATGATGAAGGTCGCCGTGCGCAACGACACCTTGCGTTCGGCCGCCAGCGTCCAGATTGCCTCAAACGCCCCGATCATGATGCGTTCCAGGCGCTGGTTGATTTCATCCTCGCTCCAGAAGAAGCTGGAGAAATCCTGCACCCACTCGAAATACGACACGGTGACGCCGCCGGCATTGGCCAGCACGTCGGGCACCACCAGAACGCCACGCTCACGCAGGATGTCGTCGGCGGCCGGCGTGGTCGGACCGTTGGCGCCTTCGACGACGATGCGGGTTTTGATCGTCTGCGCCCGTTCGGGCAGGATCTGCCCTTCCAGTGCCGCCGGCACCAGGTAATCGGAGGGAATCAGCCAGAAGTCATCAACCGAAACCGGCGCAGCGCCGGCAAAGCCCTGCAAGCCGCCGTTGGCCGCCGCATGCGCCAGCGCGGCGGGGATATCGATCCCGGCCTCGTTGGCAACGGTCGCCGAGTGATCCTGCAGGGCGACGACCTTGGCACCGGCTTCATGGAACATGCGGGCGGCGATCCCGCCGACGTTGCCGAAGCCCTGAACAACGACACGTGCGCCCGCGATGGGGACATTGCTGCGCCGGCCGGCTTCGCGGGCAGCGATGAAGACACCGCGCCCGGTCGCCTCGTGGCGGCCGAGCGAACCACCGAGCGAAATCGGCTTGCCGGTGACCACACCGGTGGCGGTCGAACCGACGTTCATCGAGTAGGTATCCATCATCCAGGCCATGGTCTGCTCGTTGGTGCCGACATCGGGCGCCGGAATGTCCTTGCCCGGGCCGATGATGACGCCGATTTCCGAGGTGTAGCGACGGGTGATGCGCTCCAGTTCATCGCGCGAATGGGCCCGCGGATCGAGCCGGATACCGCCCTTGGCGCCACCGTATGGCAGGTTCAGGGCGGCGTTCTTGATCGTCATCCAGCCCGACAGCGCCATCACTTCGTTGAGCGTCACCGCCGGATGGAAGCGCACGCCACCCTTGCCAGGGCCACGCGACAGGTTGTGCTGGACGCGGTAACCCTCGTAGTGGGCTACCGTACCGTCGTCGCGATGAATCGGCACATCGACGATCATGATGCGCTTCGGGTGCTTCAGGGTTTCCACCCACTTGGCCAGGCTGCCCATGTGCGGGGCAACGCGGTCGATCTGCTCGAGGAAGCTGGCCCAGGGCTCGGGCGCCGCCGGGTTGAGGAAGGAAAGCCCGGCCGGGCTTTCCCTGCTGCTTGCTACGTTACTCATGTCTCTCTCCGTTTTGTAATGTTGTCAGGCCATCAGTGGTGCAGGATCTTGGCCAGGAACTGCTGTGCCCGTTCCGAACGCGGATTGGCGAAAAAGGCTTCCTTCTCGTCGTCTTCGACGATGCGGCCGTGGTCCATGAAGATGACGCGGTTGGCAACGCGGCGGGCAAAGCCCATTTCGTGCGTCACGCACATCATGGTCATGCCTTCCTGCGCCAGCTCCGTCATCACGTCGAGCACTTCATTGACCATTTCCGGGTCGAGCGCCGAGGTCGGCTCGTCGAACAGCATGCAGATCGGGTCCATCGCCAGCGCCCGGGCGATTGCCACCCGCTGCTGTTGGCCGCCGGACAACTGGCCGGGGAACTTGTGTGCATGCGCCTTCAGGCCGACCCGGTCGAGCAACTTCAAGCCCTTGTCGATGGCCTCGTCCTGCTGGCGGCCGAGCACCTTGACCTGAGCGATGGCCAGGTTCTGGGTGATGCTCATGTGCGGGAACAGTTCGAAGTTCTGGAAAACCATGCCGACGTGGGCGCGCAGCTTGGACAGGTTGGTTTTCGGATCGCCGACCGAGGTGCCGTTGACGATGATTTCGCCCGACTGGAAGGGTTCGAGACCATTGACGCACTTGATCAGCGTCGACTTGCCGGAACCTGAGGGGCCGCAGACGACGATCACCTCACCCTTGCTGACCGTGGTGCTGCAATCCTTGAGCACGTCGAAACTGCCGTAGTTCTTGCTGACATGGGAAATCTGGATCATGACTATCTCCTGGAAACGCGGCCTCAGGCCGGTTGGTATTTTTTCTGCAGGTGCTTGACCAGCATCGACGCGGCAAAGCAGAGGACGAAATAGACGAGGCCAGCAAACAGCAGCAACTCGACCAGGCGGCCGTCACGGTCGCCAACCTTGTAAGCGGCACCGAAGAAGTCGGCCAGCGCGGAGACATAGACCAGCGAGGTATCCTGGAACAGGATGATGGCCTGGGTCAGCAGCAGCGGCACCATGTTGCGGAAGGCCTGCGGCAGGATCACCAGGCGCATCGCCTGACCGTAGGTCATGCCCAGCGCCTGACAGGCCGCCATCTGGCCCTTGGGCACCGACTGGATGCCGGCGCGGATGATCTCCGAGTAGTAGGCCGACTCGAACAGCGCGAAGCCGATCATCGCCGAAGCGAGGCGCAAATCGGTATTGGGCGGCAGGCCGAACAGGTCGGCGATGAAGCGCGGCACGATCAGGAAGAACCAGAGCAGGACCATGACCAGCGGTATGGCGCGGAACAGGTTCACATAGCCGGCGGCAAACAGCGACAGCGGCTTGATCGACGACAAGCGCATCATCGCCAGCAGGGTGCCCCAGACGATGCCGACGACAATGGCGATCAGGGTGATTTCCAGCGATACCGCCATGCCGTCCCAAAGGATCGGCAAGGCGCCGGGAATCGAAGACCAGTCGAATTCGTAAACCATTTACTTGCCCCCCATGTAGCCCGGCACACGGACCTTGTCTTCCAGCTTCTTCATCAGCGTCATGACGACAACGTTGATCGCCACATAAGCCACGGTGACGGCGATGAAGGATTCGTAGGGTTGCGCCGTGTAATCGACCAGTTGGCGGCCCTGGGCGGCCAGTTCGAGCAGGCCGATGGTCGAGCAGACGGCGGAGTTCTTGAAGATGTTGAGGAACTCGGAAGTCAGGGGCGGCATGATCAGGCGGAAAGCCATCGGCAGCAGCACGTGGCGATACACCTGTGGCAGCGTGAAACCGAGTGCCAGGCCGGCGTTCTTCTGGCCCCTGGGCAGCGAGTTGATCCCCGAGCGCACCTGCTCGGCCACGCGGGCACTGGTGAACAAGGCCAGGCAGACCATTGCTGCCAGAAACTGCTGCAATACCGGATGCGACTGCTTGTAGGCGTCGCCCAGGCTCTGCGGCACCAGCTCCGGCATCACGAAATACCAGATGAACAACTGGACGAGCAGCGGAATGTTGCGAAACAGTTCGACGTAGGCGGTGGCCAGACCGCTCAGCAGCTTGTTCGGGACAGTGCGCAGGACGCCGACGACGGCACCGAGCAGCAACGCAATGACCCAGGCGCTGAGTGAAAGCATCAAGGTCATCTGCAGGCCGGCGAACATCCAGCCGAGATAGGTCGTATCGCCGACCACGGTCGGTTGCAGGAAGATGGACCAGTTCCATTGGTAATTCATGAGGAACTCCTGAATAGGTGATTGAGGGCGGCCGGGACCGACCGCCCGCGTGCCGGGATCAGTATTCCCAGAAGATGCGCTGCAGTTCCTTGCTGTCGCCGGTCTTGGTCAGGGCGACCGTGGCCAGGATGCGGGCCTTCTGCGGATTCAGATCGTGGGCGACGACCCAGTCGTACTGGTCATCCGGCTGCTCGGCGTTGCGCAGGACGAAGCCGCCGGCATTGACGTGCGAGGAACGGATGATGTGCACGCCCTGGCCACGCAGTTCGCGCAGGCCGGCGACAACATTCTTGGCCACCGAACCGTTACCGGTGCCGGCGTGGATGATCGCCTTGGCGCCGCTGGCCGCCAGTGCCTTGTAGGCGGTATCGGCGACGTTGCCGTGACCGTAGGCGATGCCGACCGCCGGCAGGCTGTCGATCTTGTCGATGTCGAACTCGGAATTGACGGTGTGGCGCTTGGCCGGCAGGCGGAACCAGTAGTTCTTGCCCTCGACGATCATGCCCAGCGGACCCCAGGGGCTCTTGAAGGCGCCGGTCTGGATGTTGATCATCTTGGAGACGTCACGGCCGCTGTTCAGTTCGTCATTCATCGCCACCAGCACGCCCTTGCCGCGAGCATCCTTGGCGGCAGCGGCGGCAACGGCGTTGTACAGGTTGAGCATGCCGTCAGCCGACATCGCGGTGCCCGGACGCATCGAGCCGACCAGGACGATCGGCTTGTCGCTCTTGATCACCAGGTTGAGGAAGTAGGCGGTCTCTTCCAGCGTGTCGGTGCCGTGGGTGATGACGATGCCGTCAACATCCGCCTGCTTCGTCAGCGCCGAGACGCGCTTGCCGAGGGTCAGCAGGTGCTCGTTGGTGAAGCTCTCGGAAGCGATCTGGAAGACCTGCTCGCCGCGCACGGCGGCGACCTTGGCGAGTTCCGGAACACCGGCGATCAGCTTGTCGACCGGCACTTTGGCGGCCTGGTAGGTGGCGCTGTTGGTGGCTTCGGCGCCGGCGCCGGCGATGGTGCCGCCAGTGGCGAGGATGACGACATTGGGCTGGGCGGCCATGACCGCCAGCGAGGCGGCGCAGCCGGCAGCGAAGACGGCGCAACGGGTGAAAATACGCTTGAACATGATGAACTCCTCTGTTTTCTGGGGATGAGCCGGGCCGGGCACCCCCTTCCGGGAGTGCCGCGATCACGACGGATTTTTCAGGAAATTATTCGAACGCTTTGTCGTTCGGCGCCTTGTACAGGGCCTTCATTTCGGCCGACAGCGGCATGTTCAGGTTCAGGCCCTTGGGCGGGATCGGGTTCATGAACCACTTGTTGTAGATCTTTTCGGCGTCGCCGGAAGTCATCGCCTTGGTCAGCGCCGCATCGACCACCTTCTTGAACTCGGCGTCGTCCTTGCGCAGCATGCAGCCGTAGGCTTCCTTGGACTGCGCCGTGCCGACCACGGCCCAGTCGCCCGGTTTCTTGGCCTTGGCCATTTCGCCGTAGAGCAGCGCATCGTCCATCATGAAGGCGACGGCACGGCCGGTTTCCAGGGTCAGGAAGCTTTCGCCGTGATCCTTGGCCGAGATGATGTTCATCTTCATCTGCTTTTCTTCGTTCATCCGGCGGATCAGCCGCTCGGACGTCGTGCCGGCGGTGGTGACGACGTTCTTGCCGGCGAGGTCGGCAAAGTCGTTGATGCCGGAGGTCTTCCTGGTCATCAGGCGGGTGCCGATGACGAAGATCGTCGTCGAGAAGCCGACCTGCTTCTGGCGCTCCAGGTTGTTGGTGGTCGAGCCGCACTCGATGTCCACCGTGCCGTTCTGCAGCAGCGTGATGCGGTTGGCCGAAGTGACCGGCATCAGCTTGGTATCGAGCTTGGCCAGCTTCAGTTCGCTCTTGATCGCATCGACCACCTTGAGCATCAGTTCATGCGAGTAGCCGATGACCTGCTGCTTGTCGTCGTAGTAGGAGAACGGGATCGAGGATTCGCGGTGACCGAGCGTGATGCTGCCGGTGTCCTTGATCTTCTTCAGCGTCGAGGCTTCCTGGGCGACCGCTGGGGTGACGGCAGCAGTGGAAAAAACGGCGGCGAGGGCAATACGTTTCATGTTTTCTCCTGAAGGGAAGGAAGCCGCGAACGGGCTTCGGCAGGTTCTATAGGGCAAGCGGCGTGCCAGCATCCCGGGATCGACACGGTTTTCATAACATGCTGATTTATTGGAAATCACGAGCAAGTCAGGCGGCGCGTTAACACGGAATCTCGACGTTTTTACATGCTGGACCATCGGATTTCCGATACCCGCACCAAGGACGACAATATAACCGGCCAGCTCTCCCCCGGCATCTGTTGTCAGGAGCGAGTCTGCTCATGCACAATGCCATCAGGGGGAAACGCCAATGGAAAAGAACAGCAACGCCAGTCCTTGGTCGGAAGACAACGATGCCATCCAGCAACTGGCACTGGAAGACTGCGCCAAACGGCAGCGCATCGACCACAGCGTTTCCGTGTTGGTCCTGCCTGCCGGCCAATGCAAGCTGGCCGTGCGTTTTGCCCAACTCGACGCCCAGGTCACCGTGGCCGACCTGAATGAGCGACAGCGCGAAATCGAGGGGCGCATCCTCGCTTCCGGTCTGGCCGGCAACATCCATTTCGCCGAGACCGAGTTGCCGGCTCCGCCCGCTACCGATGCCGGTGCGCCCTACGACATCATCGTCTTCCGCCACGGCCTGTGCGCCCTGCCGTATGCCCAGGCGAAACTGCTGATTCGCCAGTTGATGCAGAAGCTCAAGATCGGCGGCAAGCTCTACCTCTCCATCCTTGGCCTGCATTCGGAACTTGGCGAAGGCTACGCGGGGCGCGAACAGTCGATCTATGAGCGCTACAGCCCGCTCTCTCCGAGCATCGCCCGCAAATACGACATCCACGGCGAGGTCTGTCTCTACTCCGAGCGCGACCTGTTCCTGCTGTTGCTCGAATCGGGGGCCAGCGTACTTCGTACCTTGACCACCACTTGGGGTAACGTCAAGGCAGTGGCCGTTCGGGTTTGATGCGACTGGGGATAGACCTAGGCGGCACCAAGATCGAAATCGCCGCACTCGCTACCGACGGCAGTGAGCTATTGCGCCAGCGCATCGCCACCCCACAGGGCGATTATCCGGCCACCCTGCAGGCCATCGCCGGGCTGGTGGCACGCGCCGAATCCCAACTCGGGCAACGCGGCAGCGTCGGCATCGGAATTCCGGGGGCTGAATCGCTGGTCGACGGGCGGATCAAGAACGCCAACTCGACCTGTCTGATCGGCCGGCCGCTGCGTACCGACCTGGAGCAATTGCTGCAACGGGATATCCGTCTCGCCAACGATGCCAACTGCTTCGCCCTTTCGGAAGCGGTCGACGGCGCCGGACGTGGTGCCCGCTGCGTTTTCGGGGTCATTCTCGGCACCGGGGTCGGCGGCGGCATCGTCATCGATGGCCGGGTCCTGGTCGGTGCCAACGCCATTGCCGGCGAGTGGGGGCACAATCCACTGGCGCCGACCAGCGATGACCCGCTACCCACCCTGCCCTGTTATTGCGGCCGCCAGGGCTGTGTCGAAACCTGGCTGTCCGGCCCGGGGCTGGCCGCCGATCATCGCCGCGTCACCGGTAGCGAATTTTCTGCCGAAGCCATCGCCACCCGAGCCGACGCTGGCGACCCGGACTGCCAGGCGACGCTCGGGCGTCATGCCAGGCGACTTGGGCGCGCGCTGGCCGCCGTGATCAACCTGCTTGACCCCGAGGTCATCGTGCTCGGCGGCGGCCTGTCGAAGATCGAACGCCTGTACCGCGAACTGCCCGAATACTGCGCGCCGCACGTATTTTCCGATGAGGTCCGGACCCGTTTTGTCCCGCCAGTACACGGCGATTCTTCCGGCGTACGCGGTGCGGCGTGGCTGTGGAATTGATGGCACAATCCCGCCCCTGCCCTTGATTTGCCCACCACGTTCCACGTGAAACCGGAGCCGGCATGAGCCATCCCGATCCGCGCAGCCTGATGCTGCGTCTGTTCCTGCCATTCGCCGCAGGCTACTTCCTGTCCTACCTTTACCGCACGGTCAATGCCGTGCTCGGCCCGGTCATCGCTGGCGAACTGGCCTTGCCGGACAACGCGCTCGGCCTGTTGACCAGCACGTACTTCCTGGCTTTCGGTGCTGCCCAGTTGCCACTTGGCATGCTGCTCGACCGCTTTGGCCCGCGCAGGGTCGAAGCAGTGCTGCTGGCGATCGCTGCCAGCGGCGCCACCGTCTTCGCCCTGGCCGACGGACTGAGCGGCCTGACCCTCGGTCGGGCATTGATCGGACTCGGCGTTTCGGCCTGCCTGATGGCCTCCTTCAAGGCCTTTACCCAATGGTTCCCGCCCGAACGCCAGGCTTCACTGACTGGCTGGATCATGGCTTCCGGTGGGCTCGGGGCGCTGGCCGCCGCCAAGCCGCTGGAGATCGCCCTCGGCTTCACCGGCTGGCGCGAGATCGTCTTCGCGCTGGCGGCCGTCACCCTGCTCGTTGCCGCCCTGCTCTGGCGACTGGTGCCGGACAAGCCGAGCGAAGGCCGCAGCCCCGGTTTCGCCGAACAGATGGCCGGCGTCCGGCAGATTTTCGCCAGCCCGCACTTCTGGCGCTACGCGCCGATGGGTTTCTGCTTCACTGGGGGGTTCATGGCCGTCCAGGGGCTGTGGGCCTCGCGCTGGATGAACGTGCTCGAACAGCTCGACGCCACCGCCGTTGCCGCCCGCCTGACCTGGATGGGTGTGGCCATGCTCGGCGGCTTCCTGTTCATGGGCTTTTTCGCTACCGCCCTGGTCCACCGCGGCGTGCCGCTGGAGAAGCTGTTCCGCGCAGCGATGATCACCGCCTTTGCCGCTTTCGCCGCCATCTGCGTACACCCGGCCTGGGCCGGCGACTGGCTGTGGCCACTGCTTGGTGCCTGTTTCTCGCTCTCCAACATCGCTTACTCGCTGGTTGCCCAGGCGTTCCCGCCGACCATGTCGGGACGTGCGAATACCGCCCTGAACCTGCTCGTCTTCTTTGGCGCCTTTGGTCTGCAGTGGGGCATCGGCGGCTTCGTCGATGCCCTGCAGGCGGCCGGTCAGGACACGGCCACTGCGTATCGCACCGCTTTTTACAGCCTGCTCGGCCTACAGGCGCTGGCCATGCTCTGGTTCCTGCGCCCCCGACGGATGGTTTGAGCTGACCAGGTCAAGTTGCTGCATCAGCCCGCTGCTCCCGTTCTCCATCAGGTACAAGCCGGCCGCCCGGATCTGCCCGAGAAGTTCGTTATCGGCATTCTTGAGCGCAAAGGGCGCCTCGACCGCGCCGGTGAATAAGGCGCCGACCCCCGCTTCGCCCAAGGAGCGGTAGCTGTCACCCGACCACAGCCCAAGGCTGGCGTAAGCGCTGTCGCCTTCATCGATCCAGCCATTGCCATCGTGATCCAGCCTGGCCAGGTCAGCAAAGCCATCGCCGCTGCGGGTACCGAACAGCTCGCTGCCATCGTCGGCCCGGCCGTTGCCGTTGCGATCAAAGACCAGGAAACAGTTACCGTCGGCCAGACCGGGCAAATACTCGGGCTTGCCGTCGCTGTCGAGGTCGAACTTGAAACGCTGGTCGGTCAGCTGGCAGTAGCTGCCGTCGAAGTTGAGTACCAGCGGGTCGCGTAACTCGATGCTGCCGGACTCTTCGCTACGGTTTTCCCGGCTGTAAGAGCGCGCCATGTCGAGCTGGAAGGCAAAGTCGATTTCCCGCCCGTCGCTGGTTTTCACCAGTCCTTTACCGCAAACCTGAGTCGATTCGGATTCGCAAATCCTTTCATGTACGACATTTCGCCAATGGATCTGGCGGTGCGGACGATTCGATTCTGCCCCACCATCCTGATCGGCGGCAATTTTCGTCCGGGTTTGCCGGCCATCCATTGCCGCCAGGATGGCGTCGATCAGCGCTTCAAGCATCTTCTTGACCTGCTCGAGCTGTATTGTCTCCGTACAGGCTTCGTCGCTGGCCAAACCCTGGAAAAGCTGGCCAAAGCTCAGTTCGCTCTCTCTGATAACGCTGCGGCTGCGGCTGGCCACATGACTCGCCGCCAATTCGACAGTCGCTTCCTGAATTTTCATGATCTGCTCCTTGCTGTCATCGGGAACAGAGCACTGCAAGGGGTATGCCCGTCACAGCTCCAGCGGATCGACTTCCAGGTGCCAGCGCAATTTCGCCGGCGCTTTCAGGGCTTCGATCGCCTCCCGCCAGCGCGGCAGGAAGGCCTGCAGCGCCGGCCGCGAAAATGCTTCGGCCAGCAACTGCCCGCGTTCGAGGTTGGCCAGGCGGGCCATTTTCATTGGCACCGGGTCATAAAGCATGACCTGGTCGTGGGCCTTGATCACCGGCAGCGCCGCCGCCTGTTCAAGGAAGGCCACCGCGTCGGCCATTGCCGGTGCTTCGGCACGAAGCACCGCCTGGAAGGAATAAGGCGGGAAACCTGCCTGCTCGCGCTCGTGCAACTGGGCACTGGCGAAGCCTGGGTAGTCATGGCTGGCCACCGCCGCGAACAGCGGATGATCGGGATATTGCGTCTGAACCAGCACCTCGCCACGCAATTCGGCTCGCCCGGCGCGGCCGGCGACCTGCATCAGTTGCGCAAACAGGCGCTCCGGCGCCCGCCAGTCGGCGGCGTACAGCGCAGCGTCGGCGCCAAGCACGCCGACCAGTGTCAATTTCGGGAAATCGTGGCCCTTGGCCAGCATCTGCGTACCGACCAGGATGTCGGCGTCGCCGCCGTGGATGCGTTCCAGCATGGCCTCCCACTGCCTCCGGCTTTTCACCGAATCGCGATCGACGCGCAGGATGCGCGCATCGGGAAATTCGCCCTGCAACCATTCCTCGACCCGTTGCGTACCACGACCGTAGGGATGGATGTCCTGATTGCCGCAAGTCGGGCAGGCGCGCGGAATGCCGTTCTCGAAACCGCAGTGGTGGCAGCGCAGACGGCGGTCGGCCAGGTGCAGCACCAGGTTGGCCGCACAGCGCTGGCAGCGCGATACCCAGCCGCAGGCCGGACACGCCAGCACCGGCGCATAACCGCGCCGGTTGAGGAAAACCAGGCTCTGCTCGCCGCGGGACAGACGTTCCCGAATCGCGGCCAGCAGGGGTTCGCTGACGCCTTCCTTGAGCGTCAGCCGACGGGTGTCGATGACATGCACCGTCGGCAGGCGGGCCGCCGGGTTGGCCCGCTCCTTCAAGGTCAGCAGCTTGTAGCGCCCGCCCCGGGCGTTGGCCCAGCTTTCCAGCGACGGCGTCGCCGAACCGAGCAGCACCGGGACGGCCAACTGGCGGGCGCGGACCACGGCGACGTCGCGCGCCGAATAGCGCATGCCGTCCTGCTGCTTGAACGAGGGGTCGTGTTCCTCGTCGACAATGATCAGCCCCAGGCGCGGCAGCGGCGTGAATACCGACAGGCGAGTGCCGAGCACGATGTCGGCCTCGCCGGCAAAGGCGCTGCGCCAGTTGCGCTCGCGTGCCGCTTCGGCCAGTTCGCTGTGCAACGAGACCACGCAACGATCCGTGAAACGCCCGCGGACGCGGTCTTCCAGCTGTGGCGTCAGATTGATTTCCGGGACCAGCAGCAGCACCTGGCGGCCAAGATGCAGCGCCTGTTCGACCAGGCGCAGATAGACCTCGGTCTTGCCGCTGCCGGTGACGCCGAACAGCAGGTGGGCGGAATAACCGCCGTTGATGTCCACCTGACCGATGACCGCAGCCTGTTCTTCGGTCAGCGCCGGCTCCGGCAAGGCCAGCGGCGGCTTACGCGAACGTCCGGCGCGGCGTTCCGGCGGCGACAGGCGCTTGAGTCCGGCAGGCAAGGCTTGCAGGATGACTTCGCCGAGCGGCGCCTGATAGTAAGCACTGGCAAACTCGCACAAGGCGAAGAAATCATCCGGTAGTGGCCCGGGGTCACGCAGGATTTCGCAGGCCGTCTTCAGCTGACTGATTGGCCATTCGCTTTGCCCGACCACAGCGACGATGACACCGATCCGCTCGCTCCGACCGAAAGGCACCCGCACCCGTAGTCCGACATCGGCCACGCTCGCGTCGTCAGCCCGGTAGTCGAACAGGCGATGCAGGGGCAGATCGAGAGCAACGCGCAGAACAGGCATGATCAGTCCGGAAATGAGCCAGTTTGGCGGGGGAATGATTTGTCCACAAAAGCTGTGGATAACTTTGTGGATGAAGGCGAGGAAAAAACGCTAAGTCAGCGTTTTGTAAGGCTTTTGTTATCTTGCCGAAATAATAAGCAAAAAACAAAAACCTTTATATTCATGGACTTGAACAAGTTCTCCCTTGTCAAGCCGGTTGCGCAAATTTTTCCACCGACCGGGGTAATTTCTGTGAATAAGTCAAGCCCCGCGCCGGTGGATGAGCCTTTACTTACGTAAGAGGCGGCTGTAGCTATGGACCGTATCGACCAACACCGAGACATTTTCCGGCGGGGTGTACTGCGAGATGCCGTGACCCAAATTGAAGACGTGGCCAGTATTGCCCGGACCGTAGCTGTCGAGCACCTTGCGGGTTTCGGCAGCGATCGTTTCCGGGGTGCCGAACAGCACGTTCGGGTCGATGTTGCCCTGCAGCGCGACCTGGTCACCAACGCGACGACGGGCTTCGCCGATATCGATGGTCCAGTCCAGGCCGACGCCGTCGCAGCCGATGGCCGCGATCTTCTCCAGCCACAGGCCGCCGTTCTTGGTGAACACGATGCTCGGAATGCGCTGACCGTCCTTTTCCTTCTTCAGGCCGGCGACGATGCGCTGCATGTAGGCCAGCGAGAATTCCTGATAAGCCGCCGCCGACAGCGAGCCGCCCCAGGTGTCGAAAATCATCACCGCCTGGGCACCGGAATCGATCTGCGCGTTCAGATAGCTGGTCACCGCATCGGCAGTCACTGACAGGATCTTGTGCAGCAGGTCCGGTCGGCTGTACATCATGCCCTTGATGTGGCGGAAGTCCGACGAGCCCTGGCCTTCGATCATGTAGCAGGCGAGCGTGTACGGGCTGCCGGAGAAGCCGATCAGCGGTACCGAGTTGTCGAGTGCGCGACGGATTTCCGCGACCGCATCCATGACGTAGCCGAGGTGGTCGTAAGGATCGGGCGCAGTCAGGTTGTTGATCGCCCATTCCTCGCGCAGCGGGCGCTCGAATTTCGGCCCCTCGCCTTCGGCGAAATACAGGCCCAGGCCCATCGCGTCGGGCACGGTGAGGATGTCGGAGAACAGGATGGCGGCGTCGAGGTCGTAACGGGCCAGCGGCTGTAGCGTCACTTCGCAGGCAAGCGACGGAGTCTTGCACAAATTCAGGAAGTTGCCGGCCCGTTTGCGCGTGGCACAGTACTCCGGCAGGTAGCGACCGGCCTGGCGCATCAGCCACAGCGGGGTGTATTCGGTCGGCTCCTTCAGCAGGGCACGCAGGAAGGTATCGTTCTTGGGTCGGCTCACGCTCTACTCCGCCAGAAAATCAGAAAACCGTGATTATCCGCCTTTAGGCACTGGCGGTCACGCGGCGTCGCATCGTCATCCAGTACAACAAGGGAATCACGAACACTGTCAGCAGACTGGAAAATGCCAATCCCCAGACGATGGACTGGGCCACGGGGCCCCACAGCAGGGATTCGCCGGCCAAGCCGAAGGCCAGCGAAAAAAGACCACCGATGGTGGTAACCGAAGTGATCAGGATCGGCACGATGCGTCGCCGGGCAGCATAAACTGCGGCGTGCAGGACGCCCATGCCCTCGGCCAGCCGCTGGTTGGCGGCATCGATGAGGACGATGGCCGAATTGACGGCGATGCCGGTCAGCGCGATGACCCCATAGAGGGTGTACAGGGACAACGGATTGCCGGATATCAGCAGACCGAGAACGACGCCGGTAAAGGCCAGGGGCACGGTCACCAGGATCAGCAAGGGCTGGAAATAGCTGCGGAACTGGGTGGCCAGGATCAGGTAGATCAGGCCGACGCCGAGCGCAAACAGCGCCAGCATGGCATCGAGGCTTTCGTTGATGTCGTCGAGCTCACCGGAAAAATCAAGATTCACCCCCGGATAGCGGGCGGCGATCTTCCGCCATTCCTCGCGCAGGATGCGGTTGGCTTCGACGGTATCGGTGACCTCCTTGTCCAGATCGGCTTCGACCGTGGTCGCCCGCATCAGGTTGTAGCGCTTGATGACCCCCTTGCCGGTACGCGTTTCAGCCTGTACCAGTGCCCCCAGCGACGTGGTCTGACGGCCGTCGGGCAGGGCCAGGGCAATGGGTGTCGCCAGCAGATCGGTGATGTCCTGACCAATCGCGCCGCCATGATTGGCGCGCACCCGCAGTTCGATCTTCTCCCCTTGATCCCGGGTCTGAGCGATGACCTCGCCATCAACATGCAGGCGCAGCAAGCGCGCCACCCGGCCCGCATCTAGACCGGCGGCAGCCAGTGCCTCGCGGTCCAGCGTCAGCACCAGTTGCGGGCGGCCGGGAATATCGTCGTCGACCACATCCTTGCTGCCGGGAATGGCGCGGGCAATCGCCAGCACGGCGTCTGCAGCGGCCCGCAGCTCGAGCGGATCGTTGCCGCGCACGCGGACCTTGACCGGCTTTTCCAGCGGCGGCCCGCCCGAAATCATGGTGAAACTGATTTTCCCCGGTCCGGGCAGCGCCTCGACCGTCGGCCGCATGGCGGCGACGATTTCCTGAACATCGCGCGCCTCGTCGCCAACGATGTCACGCGGATTGAGGGAAACGATGACCTGACCGTAGATGTCGCCGTAGAGCGGTTCGGTATCGGTGAACTTGATGCCGGCGTAGGCGGCGACATTACGTGCCTCCCCAGCCTGGAGGTATTTACGCACTTCGGCCTCGACCCTGGATGCTTGGGCCATGGTCTCTTCAATCGGCGCCCCGGCCGGCATATCGACGTTGACATAGAACAGGCGCAGCGGATCGAAGGCAAAGAACTGCATGCGCACCGCGCCGCCAGCGACGGCGCCCACGGCCAACACGAAGATCAGTCCCGCCACGCCGAGAGACAAACGGGGCCAGCGTAGGGAAACCAACAGCCAGCGGGCATAGCGAACACGCAGACGATGGTTGAAGCGCGCCCGCCAATCATCTGCCGGGGGACGCCGACCCACGGCCGCCACATGGACAGGTAGCATCCAGTAGGCTTCAAGCAGGCTGATCGCCAGCGCCAGGGTAATGATGAAGGGGATCACGAACATGAACTTGCCGACAATCCCGGGCAGCAGCATCAGGGGCAGGAAGGCAGCCATCGTCGTCAGCACCGAGGCGGTCACCGGTGCAAA
This sequence comes from Betaproteobacteria bacterium UBA5582, assembly GCA_002425245.1. Lineage (GTDB taxonomy): Bacteria > Pseudomonadota > Gammaproteobacteria > Burkholderiales > Rhodocyclaceae > Azonexus. Next base: position 15,977 of record DILW01000167.1, read on the forward strand.
CACCTCGCGCATGGCGTCGAGCGAGGCATCAAGTGCCGCCAGACCTCGCTGCATCTTGTAGTAGATGGTCTCGACCACGACCACCGCATCGTCGACGACCATGCCGAGAACGATCACAACACCGAGCAGCACCGAGATGTTGACCGTATAACCAAGCATTGCCAGCACGGCAAAGGTGCCGGCGAGAGAAAATGGCAGGCCAAGCCCGACCAGCAGCGAAATACGGGTACCGAGAAAAAGCCAGCAGATGAGCAGCACGATGGCCAGCCCGACCACGGCATTGGCTTCCATGATGCTGATCGATTCTCGGGTCGGAATGGTCTGGTCGTCGAGGAGTTCGAGGCGGATGCCATCAGCTGCAAGCAAGGGGTTTCGGTCGGCAATGAATGCATTGATGCGCTCGATCAGGTCCAGCGTGTTGACCCGGTTCTTCTTGGTGATCGACAGCATCACCGCTGGTTGCCCCTCGTGGCTGGCGAGGCTGCCGGCCTTGGCCCGGGCGCGCGAAACCTCGGCCACCGAGCCAAGCGGTACCTGGGCCCGCCCAGTACCAACGGGAATGTCGGCAATCCGCTCGGGATCGATATGCTCGCCAAGCACGCGGACCATCCAGGCATTGCGTTCCCCGCCCGATTGCGTCTCGACCTTGCCGGCGAAAACGTCGCGGAACCAGGCCTGGGTTGCATCGGCCACCTGCGTCGCCGACAAACCGCGATTGGCCAGCGCCACCGGATCGAACTCGACCAGCAGTTCCGGGTCCTGGAGGCCGGTGGCGAATACCTGGTCCACCCCGCTCATGCGCTCGAATTCGTTCTTCAGCAGGCGTGCGCGCTGGCGCAACACCTCGTCGGCGGCCTGCCCGGTGACCAGCACCAATGCAGTTGGGAAGCCGTTGGAGGTGGTGACTTCCAGAACCCTCGGCTCCTTGGCGATATCGGGTAGTTCGCTACTCGCCTTGTTCTGGATGTCACGGCGCAAGTCATTGATGCGCTTGTCAAAGACAGGGGCCGGAATATCGCGGAAACGGACCAGGATGTTGGAAACATTCTCGCGCGACGAGGAGAGTACGAAGCGGATGTCCGCGACTCCCTTGATCGCGTCCTCCAGCGGTTCGGTAACCCGCTTTTCCACGTCCTCGGCGGAAGCGCCAGGCAGGACCGTGGTGATCACCACCCAGTTGAAGTTGATCTCCGGGTCCTGCTCGCGCGGCATGGTCAGATAGGCAAAGACACCGAGCAGCAGCACCACCAGGAAGGCAATATTCGCCAGCGGGTGGTTTTCCAGCAATTTCCGGTAGAGTTTCACGGCAACGCCGCTCCGTCCTGCAAGGCATGACGACCTTCGACAACGATCCGGGTCTCCGCGGGCAGGTCGACGCGCACCGGGCGACCTTCGCTGGCCCCGGCCAGCACATGGAATCTGGCCTTGCCGTCGATGGCGACGAAGACCCCGTACTCACCGTTGCGCCGGACCAGCAAATCAGCTGGCAACCAGGGCCGCGACTCCCGCCACAGCAAGCGCCCCTCCTGGCCTATCGCCGGTGACTGCGCGGTAAAGCCGAAGCGGGCTTCAACGCTGCGCGAGGCCGGGTTCATTGCCGGCGACACCCGGATCAGGCGCAAGGCATGGCGTACGCCGGCCGACTCGAATTCCCAGGCACCCGCCAGCCGGACCGCCTCGACATCCGCCGGCTGCAGTTGCGCCGCCAGTTCCAGGTCGTCGGCCGAAACCAGGGTCAGCAGCACGCTGCCCGGCGTCGCCAGCTCGCCCAGCTGGGCGGGACGGTCGCGCACCACCCCGGCGAACGGCGCGCGCAGCGTATGTTTTTCCAG
>DILW01000170.1 GCA_002425245.1 Betaproteobacteria bacterium UBA5582
GGGTGGTCTACGTCGCCACCGCCGAGTCGCGCGACGGCGAGATGGCGCGCCGCATCGCCCACCATCGCGAACGTCGCCCGGCCGACTGGGGCTGCGTCGAGGAACCACTGTATCTGGCCGCACGCCTGCGCGAACTGGCAGCGCCCGATACCTGCCTTCTGGTCGACTGCCTGACGCTGTGGCTGTCCAACCTGCTCTTCGCCGGCCGCGCTGCCGCCCAGGCCGAGGCCGGCGAGGCCATCGACTGCCCGCTGTTCGCCGGCCAGACGGCGGCGCTGGTCGAGGCCTTGCCGCAACTGCCCGGGCAGATCGTCCTGGTCTCCAACGAAGTCGGCTGGGGCATCGTGCCGATGCATCCGGTCTCGCGCCTGTTCGCCGACGAACAGGGCCGGCTCAACCAGCGCGTCGCGGCGGTCTGCGAACAGGTGACGCTGGTCGCCGCCGGCCTGCCGCTACGTTTGAAATAAGGCCCCTGCGCCTGCCCGAGACCACACATGCAAAAGCTCCTCGACATCCTCGCTTCCGGCATCCACGATGCCAAGAATCAGCTCTTCATCGCCGAAAGCCTGATCAGCGACGCTGAGAAGCGACACTCGATCGATCTTGCCGAGGCACGCTACGCGCTTGAGTCTGCAGCCAACCGGATGAGCCGGATGCTGACCAGTTACCGGGTCATGCGCCACGAAAGCCGACTGTCGCTGCTGCCGGTGATTGTCAGTGACCTGTGCGCCGAGATCGCCCTCGACCAGCGCAATCACCTGGCGCATCGCAACCTGGCCCTGGACGTCGAATGCACGACCGACGAAGCGTGGCCGCTGGACCGCGACCTGGTCATCGACATGTTGAACAATGCCGTACAGAACGCAGGCCGGCACGCCCGCCAGCGGATTCGGCTGACTGCCGAACAGCAGGGAGAGATGCTGGTGTTCAAGGTAGACGACGACGGCCCCGGTTTTGCCAACTTGCCACCGTCCCGGGGTACCGGGCTGCTGCTCGCTGCGGAACTGGCCAGGATGCACGTGCGCCGCGGGCATTGCGGCAGTCTGACGCTGAGCAACGGCAGCCCGCTTGGTGGCGCCCGCTTCGAACTGCGTCTGCCATGAACATGGATTTCACCGACAAGCGCTTCCTGGTCATCGACGACCAGGCAATGGCACGCGAAGCATTGCGCAGCATCGCCCAGACAGCAGGCGCTTTTTCGGTGGAATTCGCCTGCAACTACCAGGATGCCATCTTCCGCATCCGCAACAACACGCCGGATGTCATCCTCTGCGACTACATGCTCGGCGACGGCCGTTCGGGCCAGCAACTTCTGGAGGAATTGCGGCGCTTCAAGCTGTTGCCCGACGAAACCATCTTCATGATGGTGACCGGCGAGCAGTCGTATGAGCAAGTGGTTTCGGCAGTTGAACTGGTTCCCGACGACTACATCATCAAGCCTTTTTCGCCGGACAAATTGCTGCTGAGGCTGGAGCGCATCCTGGTCAAGAAGGCATTCTTCGCCGATTACTACAAGGAAAGGCGCAAACAGGAGTTCGCCCGCGCCCTGGCCTTGCTTGAGACCAAGCTGAACAGCACCGCCGGCCGCGGCTATCGTTTCGAAATCATGCGCCAGAAGGCGGAAACCCTGCTTGCCAGCGGCCACAACACGGCAGCCGAAGCCTTGTATCGGGGCATTCTCGATGCCGGCGAATTTCCCTGGGCCAGGGCCGGCATTGCCCGAACGCTGCAGCGTCAGAATCGGCTCGACGAAGCGCGCCATGAAATCGAACGGGTGGTCGCCAGCACGCCGTATTACTTCGATGCCTTCGACGTCAAGGCAACAATCTGCCTGGCTCAGGGCGACACCGACGAAGCGCAACAGGTGCTCGAACAGGTGGCGAGGAAAACCCCGCGCAACTATCTGCGCAAACGCCTGCTCGCCGAAGCTGCCAGCCTCAACGGCGATACCGAAACGGCGCGAGCGGTGATGAGCGACGTGATTGCCAACGACAACATGCCGGGTGCCGTGCTTGCCGAGGATCGACTGGCGCTGGCGCGCAGCCACGTCGCACACGATGACAGGATTGCCGGAGAAGCCGCGCTGATCGGGATTCGCGACAGCGAAGTCCAGAATTTCTCGCTCGACAACCAGAGCAGCTACGCAGCGCTGCTTGCCATCTGTTGCCCGGAACGCGGCAAGAAGAAGTTCATCGGTTTGCGCCCGGCGCTGATGTCAACCGAACTGGCGATCATGAACCGGCTGGATGTCCTGCATGCCGCGCTCTACCTGAACGATGCCGAACTGGCCGACCGCCAGGCCGAGTCAATGATGGCCGGACCCGACGCCAAAAGCGCGTTCAGCGCAATGCGCAAGCTGTACGCGTTGTACGGGCGCGAAGTCGACTTCCGCGAACTGCAGAAGCAGGTCGCGCTGCGCCGCATTCACCATACCTGATGGTTTTACCCGAAGCCGGGCAGGATTGCTGCCAGCTTCTCGCGGTCAAGCGCGGCCTCGACCGAATCGGCCAGACGGTCGAGATCGGCTTCGCGGCGGGCGGCGAAATCAACATGATCGACCTCGCCCGCACCGGCCCAGCGCAGCAGCGCGGCCAAGGCCTCGGGATGGTCGAAAACGCCGTGGCAGTAAGTACCGAGCACCTGGTCGTCGGCCGAAATCGCGCCATCGCTGCGACCGTCGGCGAGCTGCACGGCGGCGCGCGTCAGGCCGTCGCCACCAGTGACGCCGAGGTGGATTTCGTACCCGGTCATTGCCGGCCGCCCCTCAAGATGCAAGTGACCGCTCACATTGCGCAGCTGCTTCTCCGTTTCCAGCGTCGTGTCCACCGCCAGGAAGCCAAGGCCGGGCGTCGTTCCCGGCTGCCCTTCGAGGCCGAGCGGGTCGGTGATGCTGCGGCCGAGCATCTGGTAGCCGCCGCACAGGCCGATCACCTTGCCGCCGTAGCGCAGGTGGCGGGCGATGGCGCGGTCGTGGCCGTGGGCACGCAGCCAGTCGAGGTCGGCGCGCACCGCCTTGGAACCGGGCAGGACGATCAGGTCGGCCGGCGGCAAGGCCTCGCCCGGCGCGATCCAGCGAAAATCGACCTGCGGGTGCAGGCGCAGCGGATCGAGGTCGTTGTGGTTGGAAGTGCGTGGATAGGCCGGCGCGACGACGCGAATTGCTGCCGTTGTCTTGCCGTCGACCGCGGCCGTCGCGATCGCGTCCTCGGCGTCGAGCATCAGCCCGTGCAGATAGGGCAGCACGCCGAGCACCGGCTTGCCGGTGCGCTGCTCCAGCCAGGCCAGGCCGGATTCGAGCAGCCCGATGTCGCCGCGGAAACGGTTGATGACGAAGCCGACGACGCGCGCCTGCTCGGACGCCGAGAGCAGCTCCAGCGTGCCGACCAGATGGGCGAAGACGCCGCCGCGGTCGATGTCGGCGACGATGATCACCGGGCAATCGACCGCTTCGGCAAAGCCCATGTTGGCGATGTCGCGGTCGCGCAGGTTGATCTCGGCCGGCGAACCGGCGCCCTCGACCAGCACGCAATCGTAGTGCGCGGTCAGCCGCGCCCAGGATTCGAGCACCGCACCCATCGCCCGCGGCTTGTAGTCATGGTAGGCCTTGGCGTCGAGGTCGGTGGCGACCTTGCCGTGGATGATCACCTGCGCCTTGCGGTCGGTGGTCGGCTTCAACAGCACCGGGTTGAAGTCGGTGTGCGGCTCGAGACCGCAGGCCAGCGCCTGCAGCGCCTGCGCCCGACCGATCTCGCCGCCGTCGACGGTGACCGCCGAATTGAGCGCCATGTTCTGCGGCTTGAACGGCGCCACACGCACCCCGCGCCGCTTGAGAATCCGGCACAGCGCCGCCACCAGCGTCGATTTGCCGGCGTCGGAGGTCGTTCCCTGCACCATCAGCGCGTTGCCTATCATGCGTGCCAACCCGTGAAAAAAGGCCGTAATTATGGCACCATCGCTGCCTTCCGATACGAATCGGAAACTTGTCTCCCGGTGCCTTCCGGCTTTGCCGGCAGGAGAATCGGGAAGGCGGTGCGATTCCGCCACGTGCCCAACGCTGTGAGGATGACGGGCGATGCACAGGCCACTGCTGCGGCGGGAAGGCGCATCGTCCGGATGAATCCGAGTCAGAAGACCGGCCGGGAGACGTAATACGGCACCGTGGACGGGTGCCTCCGCGTTTCCAGAAGGGGAATCCATGGAAAACCAGCACGCTTTTTCCGACGCCGAACGGGCCGCCGTCTATCACGCCATTTTCAGCCGCCGCGACGTGCGCGGCCAGTTCCTGCCCGATCCGGTCGCCGACGACCAGTTCGCACGCATCCTGATGGCGGCGCACCACGCGCCATCGGTCGGCTTCATGCAGCCGTGGAATTTCCTCGTCGTCCGCTCGGCCGAGGTAAAACAGCGGGTACACGACATCTTCCGCGAGGCCAATGCCGAAGCCGAACGGATGTTCCCCGACGCGAAGCGCGAGATCTACAGCAAACTCAAGCTGCAGGGCATCCTCGACGCGCCGATCAACCTGTGCATCACCTGCGACCGCTCGCGCAGCGGCCCGGTCGTGCTCGGCCGCACCCACATGCCGACCATGGACCTCTATTCCAGCGTGTGTGCCGTGCAGAACCTCTGGCTGGCGGCGCGCGCCGAGGGCCTCGGCGTCGGCTGGGTCAGCATCTTCCACGAGAAGGCGCTGCAGGACGCGCTCGGCATTCCGCATCACATCGTGCCGATTGCCTACCTGTGCATCGGCCACGTCAGCCATTTCAACGACCGTCCCGAACTGGAAAAAGCCGGGTGGCTACCGCGCCTGCCGGCCGCCGACCTGCTCTATTTCGAACAATGGGGGAGCAGCGATCCGAACCGGGAAGACAGCCTGAGCGCGATGCTGGCCGAGATGCACCGGACTGCCCAGGAACAGGGGCGCTTCCCCGAATGACCCTGCTCGACGGTCCCTTCGCCATGCCGCTGGCGGCGCTCGCCGCCGTGCTGCTCGACCGCCTGTTCGGCGAAGTCCGGCGCTTTCACCCGCTGGTCGGCTTCGGCACGCTGGCGGCGGCGATCGAGAAACGCCTGAACCGGCGCACGATTGCCGGCGGCGTGCTCGGCTGGGCGCTGGCGGTGCTGCCCTGGGTGGCGCTGGCGCTCGTCCTGCGGCCATTGGCACCGTTCGCGGTCGACGTACTGCTGCTCTATTTTTCGCTCGGCGCGCGAAAAATAGAG
>DILW01000191.1:0-1134 GCA_002425245.1 Betaproteobacteria bacterium UBA5582
CGCCTTGGTCGCTTGCATGCATAAGATGCTGACGATTATGAACGCGATCGTCAAATCGGGTATCCCCTGGAATCCAGAACACCCAAACGCCCCTAAAAACGCTCGACTTGGAACACAGTTGCTCATCCCCGACCCTTATCCCGCTTGCGGGAGAAGGGAGATTCGCGAGTCGCTGACGCGACTTTCACATTCACATTAACTGTGGCTGTTCGTTCAGCCATGTCAGCCCGCACAGGCATCCGTTGCAACGATCGCCGGCAGCCCACGCGCCGGCGCCGAAACAGCTTGCAATTGCGGAACTATTTGGCTGACTTAACTCTGATTCCCTGGCGTTTCCCGGGTCTTCTTCCTATACTGTCCCGATAAGAAAAGCTTTCTGATAATTTCGCGAGGAGACGTGTGATGAAGATCTGCATTCCGGGCTTGCTGCCCGAGCAGCTACTGGTTGATCTGCCGGAGATCGACGCTCAGCACGAAGAGATTTTTTGCCGCATCGAGGCCCTGAAGACCGCCTCTTTCGAGAGCAGCCACGTTCCCGTCGACGAGTTCCAGGCTCTGCTCGATTACTTCACGATGCACTTCGCCACCGAGGAACGGCTGGCTGAGGAAGCCGGGCTCGATTTCGTCGACCATACCCGCATCCACGAGGAAACGCTGCGCCTGCTCGGCCGGGCGCTGGCCGAGGTGATCCGCGGCGGGCGCGACGCGCACTCGTTCCTGCGCTACTGCGAGTACTGGTTCGAGCGGCACATCAGCGAAGACGACCGCCTGTTCATCAGCAACCTGCAATCGTCGAACTTCATGCCGTCACCCGGCTTCTGGCAGAACAGCGACCTGCAGGCCCGGGTCTGAGTCGGCGCAGCCCGCAGCGTCTGTTGAAGCCATCGTCGCCCGCAGCCCCGAATGCAGGGCGGGTGGAAGCGAGGACCGAGACAGGGCGGGCCTACGGGCGACGCTGCAAACTCGCGGTTCCTTCATGTGAAAGTCGCGTCAGCGACTCGCTTGTGAACCACTGCCGGCCGCCAGTTGCGCCAGGTATTCCTGGTGGACCGGCAGGCTCAGCGCGTTCGGTCGCAGCGCCTTGACGGCGGCGACCGCCGCCTCCTTCGACCAGCCCCGTTCGAGCAGGATCTG
>DILW01000191.1:1492-25750 GCA_002425245.1 Betaproteobacteria bacterium UBA5582
GCGTGATCGTCGTCGATCGGCAGGTGGAACCATTGCAGGCCGCGCTGCGCGCAGATCTCGCCGAGGGCGCTGACGCCGTTGCTCGTCATCTCGGCGCGCGGCATCAAGGTCAGTACGGCGACGGCACCGGCTGCTGCCAGTTGCTCGACCGCTGCCGCAGCGTCGACGCCACGGGTTCCCGGGCATGGTGTGAGGATGAAGCCGGCGCTGCCCTGGTTCAGTGGCAGCAGGTCTGAGGGATGCGTGTTCATGGCGGTGGTTGTCGGTGAGGGTTGGACGCTGAACCGCCGGCGCAACGCGATGCGCGGCGCGGCGATGGTCGAGGACGGCTGCACGGGTCGCTCACCCGCCATGCCGCTGCCGATTCTACCGGACTTGAAGCCCGGCGGTCAGTGCCGGATACTTGCCTTTGCAGCCGCTGACGGCTCACCACGATCTCCGTTCTCGACAGGGAAAACAAATGCCGGAATGTTTCCTGCCACAACCGCCGCGACCGATCCGCTGCCGGGCGCAACTGCTTGCCGCCATCCTTCTGCTGCTCGCCGGGAGCTGGCCGCTCACTGCCGCGGCGCAGGTCTTCGACAGCGAGCGGCAGCGTTTCCGGCTGCGCATCGTCAGCGAAGGACTCGAACATCCGTGGGGACTCGCCTTCCTGCCCGACGGCCGGATGCTGGTCAGCGAACGTCCCGGACGCCTGCGGCTGATCGACGCCAGCGGCAGGCTCGATCCAGAGCCCGTTCGCGGGCTGCCCGCCGTGGCGGCGATTGGCCAGGGAGGACTGCTCGACGTCGCGCTGCATCCCCGCTTCAGTGACAATGGCTGGGTCTATCTCTCCTACGTCGCCGAGGGGCCGGGCGGCTACGGCACCGAGGTCCTGCGCGGCCGGCTCCAGGGCAAGGCGCTGCACGACGCGCAGATCCTCTTCCGTATGCGTCCCAAGTCGGCTGGCGGTCAGCATTTCGGCTCGCGCCTGGTCTTCGATCGGCAGGGATTCCTGTTCATCACACTCGGCGATCGTGGCGAGCGGCAGCGCGCGCAGCGGCTCGACGACCACGCCGGCTCGGTCATCCGCCTGCACGACGACGGCCGTGTGCCACCGGACAATCCCTTCGTCGGCCAGCCCGGCGTTCTTCCCGAAAAGTACACTCTCGGCAACCGCAACGTCCAGGGCGCGGCGCTGCACCCCGGCAGCGGCGAACTGTGGACGCACGAGCACGGACCGCAAGGCGGCGACGAAATCAACCTGATCCGGCCGGGAAGGAACTACGGCTGGCCGGTGATCACCTACGGGGTCAATTACGTGATCGGCACCCGCATCGGGGTTGGCAGCGAGCGCGCCGGGCTGGAGCAACCCGTCCACCAGTGGACGCCGTCGATTGCTCCTTCCGGCATGGCGTTCTACACCGGTGAGCGCTTTCCCGGCTGGCGCGGCAACCTGTTTGTCGGCGCCTTGAAATACCAGATGCTGGTCCGCCTGGAACTCGACGGCGAACGCGTGGTGCATGAGGAGCGTCTGCTGGTCGGCCGCGAAGGTCGCATCCGCGATGTTCGCGCGGGGCCGGACGGCTTCATCTATCTGCTGACCGATGCGCCGGACGGCAAGCTGCTGCGCCTGGAGCCGGCGCCTTGAGTTAGCCCGGCCTTACCAGCAGCTGGTGGTAGCGGCGGTATTTTCGCCCAACTGGTTGACGGTCATCGTGCCGCAGCGTTCGCCGCTTTGGCCACCGGTCGGTGTGGCCGTAACGGTGAAGGTGGTAGTGGTGATCGCCGCCGTGATCGTGTATCGACTCGCCAGGTTGCCTTCGCCGGTGCAGGCGGCACCAGGGGTGTCGCCCGCATAGCTGAGGTTGGTCGCGAAACGCCGTTCCAGTGCCTGGGCAATCTGTGACATGCAGCTTTGCGCCTGGGCCCGGGCGCTGCGCCGGATGTGTTCCTGGTAGTTGGGTAGCGCAATGGCGGCCAGGATGCCGAGGATGGCGACCACGATCATCAGTTCAACCAGGGTGAAGCCACCGGCTTGTCGACGGTAGGGCCGGGGGTGCTCTTGCTGCTGTGACATGCTTATCGTCCTATGATCTCGCGCCAGGATTGACGGCCGATGACGCCCGCCGGCAGCTTGCCGGCGATGGATTCGTTGCGCAGGTGGATGGCAAACTTGCCGCCGCCGCTGCTGGTGATCGGTACCTGGCCGCTGGTGATGACCGGAATCCGGTCCAGGGCCGAGGGGTAAACGTCAGAAAGTTTGTCGCTGGCGTCGATCACTCCATCCCGGTTGATGTCGAAGATGCCCTGGTCGAGGCGGCCGCCGCTGAACGGGTTGATCGCCCACAGCGAGCTGTAGCCGCCGCGCGAGCAGACTTCGACGCTTTCCGGCGTGAAGGTGGTGGCAAACAGGGCGCCGCCGAGCAGGCTGTTCTGGGTGGTCATGCGTTCGCCGGCCGGAAGGGCCCCGCCGCCGGATGGCGGGAGCAGGTCGATATACCAGCCACGCTTGCCAGTGCCCGTGATTTCAGCCTCGGTTCCCTTTTCCAAGGTGCGGGCAGCTCGGCCACCGGTGAGGGTGCCGGAACTGACGATGCTGCGTTTGACCAGATTGGTGCGTGCGCCAATTTGCGTGCCGTTGTCGATCAGTCCGTACCAGCTTTGTACTGAGGTGTCGCTCATGTCGGCGTCGTTGAGGCTGCGTCCGGTGCCGAAGAAAACCCAGGTGGCGGCGGTCTTTTGATTGCTCATGACCAGCGGTGCGGCGGAGATGGGGCGGGCGCTGTCGGTGGTGAACAGGCGGCTCGCCTGGCGCAGGTTGCTGCCCAGTTTGGTGAATCGCCAGAGATTGCCCTTGAGGTCACCGGCGTAAGCGGTGTCGAAGAAGCCGTCCTTGTCAGAGTCCCAGAGCTGGACGCCGGAAAGCCCGTTGTTGCTGCCGACGCCGGTGTCGACAGTGGTGATGTCGCCGCTGGCGATCGACAGCATGATCAACTGGGCGCGGTCGCCGTTGCTGTTGGGGCCATTGCCGAGGATGACGCGCCAATCGTTTTCGGCAACCTGAGCGATGATCGGTTTGCCGAGATTGTTGCCGATGGCATTGTTGTCGGTCGCGGATTTCTCCCAGAGCAGGCTGATACTGTTCGGGTTGGTGATGTCCAGCGCAAAGACGCCGGTGCCGCCACGCCCCTGGGTGCCGACGAGGACGGTACGCCAGGCGCCATTGATGTAGACATCGGCCGCCGTGGTTTCACCGTCGAGGATGTAACGATGCCGGTAGGTTTCGTAATCGCTTTCGGCCGGCGCGTTCAGGCCGTAACGCGGGTGGGTGTAGCGTTTCAGGGTTTCGCTGATGGCGCTGTTGGGCAGGAAGGCGAAGATCTCGACGCCGGTGTCGGCACGGAAGGCGTGCAGCATGCCGTTGTTGCCGGCGACATAGATGACTGGCGTGCGGTTCTTGTTGGTTTCGGCGTAGTTGGCGTAGCTGGACGCGCTGGTGAAGCTCGAGTTGCCGTAATAGGCAGTCTGGCTGGGCGGGCCGACGTAGATCAACTGCGAGTTGATGAAGGCGGGGAGCAGGCCGGCCCGTTCGCGCATGCTGCCTTCGGGATTGCTGATGCTTCTTTCGTTGCTGCGATCGCCTCGCAGGTAATTGACCACCCGCTCGCGTTCGCTGTCGTTTGCGCCGAGCGCGGCTTGCTGGGCGGCGGTGAGGCTGGTGTGGCGGAAGGCGCTGATGCTGCCGTTGCGGTTGAACTGGATGTTGCGGCTGGCCCAGGCGGGAAGCACGCTTTCGGCGTTCCAGGCCGGCGTGGCGAGGTTCTGCAGGCCCGTGCTCGCATTCAGCGGGAAGGCCAGCAGGGTCCCATTCCAGGCGCCCGAAGTGTATTCGGTGAAGAAAGTCCGGGTGCTGCTGTCGACTTTCGCCGAACTGGCGCCGCCGCTGGCGGCGGTGAGGGTTTCTCGGGTGATCTCGTCGAGTGCGCTGATCATCGCCGTGGTGAAGGCTTCGGGGTCGGCGGCGACGATGAAGCGCCCGCGGCTGTTGAGGGAGGCGTGGAGCAGGTCGTCGATCTTGCGCGCGTTGTTGTCCGGGTTGGGCCATCCGCCAGCGGGGTAGGGGCCGGCCGGATTGACGTTGCCCTGCTCGCCAATGGATATCCCGAAGGTCCGCATGTGTTGCCAGAATGCCGGGTTGCTGGAGGAGGTCGGGACGTTGTTGTCCATTAGTGGCCGCAGATCGTTTTTCCAGTAATACATGGCGACATCGGCCAGGGTATTGGTGCGGCTGTCGGTGTATGGGAATACGGCGCGGTAGGTATAGCTCTGCCCGGTTGTCGGGTTGGTGATGGTCGGGCCGTCGGTGCCGTCGGTATTGGTCTGAGCGCCCGTGGTGCTGGCGCCGGAACTGTTCCAGGCGCCGTCGGTGGTCAGGATGGTGAAGTTCTGCCGGCAGGTGATCTGGGCGCTGCCACTTTCAGGGCCGTAGGGGCCACCGGCGTCGGTCTGGCTGAAGTATTGCCCGGCGTCGTCCAGAGCTCGCCGGAGGGGGGTCGCCCCGGGGGTGCCGGTGGCGAACAGGCGCGTGTAGAAGGTGCTCTTGTTGCTTCCCCGGAACCGGCCGCCATCGGTTCCGACCGGGATGTCGAAGGTGTTGTTGTTGTTGATGGTTCGGTAACCGACGCGGAAGTTCGGGCCAAGGCCGGCGAAAGCCCGGCTGACCGAGGCTTTGGCCATTTTCATGCGGCCATAGTAGTAGTGGTGCCAGTTGGCGTAGTTCTGCCATTCCTGGGCGATGCTGCGGGTGATCGTGCTGCCGTCGCGGCGGGTCCAGGTGAATTGTGCGACGTTGGTGCAGTTGAAAGGAATTCCCAGGATGGTGATTTCGCAACGCTGGGCGGTCGAGCCGCCGAATTCCAGTCGCCAGCGGTAGAGGCTGGCGTCGCCGGTATCGCCGGTGGTGAGGTTCTTGGGGACGTAGAAGTCCTGGTTGGCCCAGGTCAGGTTGGTCGTTCCGCCGGTGATGTTGACATTGCTCGTGGAGACTCTCGTCCGGTCGGCATCGGCCATTGGATTGCCGTCGGCGTCGTACCAGGGCTCATAGACCACGTAAGGATTGTAGGACAGGGTGTTGCGCGTGTAGGTGCGGGAGTTGACGCCAGTGCCGCAGGAGCTGTAGCCGGGGGCGCACATGGCATCGTCGTTCATTGAGCCCGAGTCGTCGATGATGAACAGGATGTTCGGTGGTACCGGCGTGCCGATGGTCAGCGGCTGCTGGGCCAGTTCCACGGCCGACCAGGCGCTCATGGGCAGGAAGACCAGGGCCAGCGCCAGGCGTAGTGGGTGGGGGCAGAGGAAAGGGGGCTGAACGGGTTTCATCGCGTTACCTCGTGGGCTGGGTATCGGACATGGTCAGTTGCCCCGGAACAGGCTGCTGACAACGGCGATGGAGCGGTCGTTGTGGGTGGTGGGCTGGCTGCTGCGGGCAATGATCCGGTAGGTGGCGTTTTCCTGGGATTCGTTGTCGCTGCCTCCGCCGGTGGCACCATATTGGAGCGGATTTGCCGATTGGCCGGTGCCGGTACTGGCGTTGCTGGTTTTCAGGCCGAGGTACTGAATCAGGTATTGCGGATTACTGCTGGCTTTCAGGCTCTGGTTGAAACTGCCAATATCGACCGAAGTCCATCCGGTGGCGTCGCTCTGGAAGGTGTTGGCGGGGATTGCCAGACAGGTGCTGTCGGCGGTCGAACAGTTGGGAACGCTGGCGATCAGGGTGTCCCGCGCGGTTTCGACAATGCGTTTTTCGGCGGCCTGCAAGGCGAGCTCGGCGGCCTGCAGGGCGATCGCGCGGTCGTAGAGATTGCCGGCCAGCTTTTCCTGTAGCGAAGTCTTGCGGATGCCGCTCAGGCCGGCGATCGAAGCGATGACCAACAGGATGATCGCCATGATCAGGGCGATGCCCTGCTGCCGGTGCGGTGGTGGAGTAAGTGCGGCGTGCTTCATTTACAGTGTATTCCTGAGCGCGATCACATAGCTGTGGTTGCGCCGCAGGCGCCCGTCGCTGCCGACCAGCCCGTTCTCGGTCGAGGTATCCGCGGCGACGTTGGCGTGGGTGCTCTCGGTGGTCAGGTTGAGTTCGACTGCGGTGATCGTGTCCAGGGCAGCATCGTTGAAGGCGCTTGCGGTGGCGGCATCGGCCTTGGCGCCGCCCTTGAGCAGGTATTGCAGATTGATTTCGGCGACCCCGGGGAGGATTTCCTCGGTCAGCACACCGTTGCGCGTATGGCGCGTCCGGTACAGTGAGCGACCGTTTTCACCCTGCCGCGCGTTGTTGCCGATATACCAGGTGACGGCGGTTCGACGGGCAATCTGGAACTGTGGATTGTCGGCGCTGGAAATGACGATCGGCGGCGCGAAGCTGACCGCGCTACCACTGACGGCGGTGACCCGGTGCAGGCTGGCATTTTCCAGATCGCACATGACGACGATATCGTTGACCGCCAGGGTGTGATCAGAGGTCTTGAGTATCACCTTGCTCGTCGACTCGAAGTTCTTGATCAAGGCGAGGTCGGAGGTGCCCTGAAGCTGGAGGGCTTCGGTATCACTGACGCGGGCGCTCTGGGCGCTGCCGAAGGCGACTGCGTTGCTGGCAGTATTGCGGGCGAAACCGCGAATCGGAACCCAACTGCCCCACCACGTACCAGCGCCGGCGTCCTGGGCACCGAGGCTGGTGACCTTGCTGCTGGCGATCGGGCCGCAACTCGTGTCCCTGGCCTGGCGAATGTCGCGCGCCATCAACTCGAAGGCCATCCGGGCATTTTCCTGGGATTCGGAGAGGCTTTCCGTGATCCGCAGGTTTTGTTGATTGAGGCCGACCACGCCCAGTATCCCAAGGGTGACGATCATGCCGATTGCCAAGGTGACCATGACTTCGACGAGGGACAGGCCAAATTCCTTGCCGCTCGCCGGTCTTGGAGAGAGGGTGCGGGTCATAGCTTCACCGCCGTCGTCAGTGTCTGGGTCGCCGAGTTGCTGCCGCGTCGCCAGCTGACCGTGATCGTGCAAGTGGTGTTGGTTAGGGTTTGGCCCAGAGCTGAGGTCGCAGTGCTCGAATTGCAGGTGACCGACCCCTGGGCGCCGTCTCCCAGACGTTCAGGGTCACTCAGCCCGGTGCGCCAGGCGTCGACGGTGGCGGTCGATAGAGTGAAGCTGCCGCCGGTGCCAACCTGTGTCCTCAGGGTGTCGGCAATGCTGTAGACGCTCAGGATTGCGCGGCTGCGGTCGAAAGCGGCCTGGTTGTAACGCAGGGTGTTCATCTGCAGGCTGGCTAAACCGAGCAGGCCGAACGACAGGATCAGCACGGCCACCATCACTTCGATCAGGCTGACACCCTGTTGTTTCCGGGAAGTGGTGATGCTTGGCATCAGGCGCAATTCCCCGCCAGGCGGGTGACCGAGGTTCTGCCGGCGACGCCGATTTCGATTACCCGGGACCGATTGCCATTGCCGCTGGGCGAGCAGACCGTGAGGGTGTTGAGGTTGGCGCTGACGTTGCTGGTGCCGTCGGGAATGAAACTGACGCTGTCCAGTGGCAGGGTGCTGCTCAGGCGCAGGTTGTCGTTGGTGCGGCCGCGCCGGAGAACGGCGCCGGAGGTGCTGACGACAATCCAGCTATCCCAGTTGGCCTTGCTACCCACGCAGGTGCTGGAGCTGCTGTTGGCTGCACGGCAGAACTGGATGCCCTGATTGCGCTTGATGGCTTCACTGCGGGCGACCTGGATGGCATCGACCAGGGTATTGGCCTCAGCGCCCAGGCGGGTCTGTACGATCACGTCCTGTAGCGCCGGTGCAGCGATACTGGCAAGGATGCCGAGTATGGCAACGGCGACCATGATCTCGACCAGGGTCAAACCGTGCTGTGCAGGTGGTGCTAGGCGGGTGAATCGCGGGAATGGCATGTTGGACGCAGCGAAGAGCTGATCAATGCCATTATTCTATGATAAAAGTATTTTATTTGTCTTTGTCATTGACGACGCGCGATCCGCAGGGCTTTGCGCTGGCAAGACCAAAGAGTCAGCAGCGATGATTCATCAGTGCCTTGAGGCTGTTGACGTTGAGAATGCGGATGTGTTTCTGCTGGACGGCGATGTAGCCTTCTTCCTGGAATTTCGAGAAGGCGCGCGACACGGTTTCCAGCTTGAGGCCCAGGTAGCTGCCGATTTCCTCGCGCGTCATGCGCAGGTAGAACTCGGCGTGCGAGAAACCGCGGGCGGTGAAACGCTGTGACAGGTTGAGCAGGAAGGCGGCTAGCCGCTCTTCGGCGCGCATCGTGCCGAGCAGCATCATGACACCGTGGTCGCGGACGATCTCGCGGCTCATCACCTTGTGGAAATGGTGCTGCAGATTGTGGATCTCGCGCGACAGGCTTTCCAGGCGGTTGAACGGAATCGCACAGATTTCACTGTCCTCCAGCGCGATGGCGTTGCAGGTGTGGTGTTCGGTGCTGATGCCGTCCAGACCGAGCAGTTCGCCCGCCATCTGGAAGCCGGTGACCTGGTCGCGACCATCTTCGAGCAGCACGTCGGTCTTGAAGAAGCCGCTGCGGATTGCGTAGATCGAGTCGAATACCTCGCCGGCCCGGTACAGGTGATCGCCGCGCTTGATCCGGCGACGGGTCGAAATCAGGTCGTCCAGGCGCTCCAGTTCGTCGATGCTCAGGCCGAAAGGCAGGCAGAGTTCGCGCAGGTTGCAGTTGGAGCAAGCCGTCTTGATGACGGATAGCGAAATTTCCTGATTCAACGGGTAAGTGCTGGCCATTGGGAACCTACGTGAGCTTGATCCATGTCAACAGGAATCGCGATCCATCCGCACATAATCAGACCTAAACTTGGCGCAATGTTAAATGAATTTCGCAACTGAAAACCTTGTATTCGATCCACAGATCATTCGCCGTTTCGATGTAAACGGCCCGCGTTACACGTCCTACCCCACCGCCGATCGTTTCGTTGAAGCCTTCAATGCCGAGGCAGCGTCGCTGTGGCTCGGCAAACGCAATATCGGCGGAATCAGCCGACCGCTCTCATTATACTTCCACATCCCGTTCTGCAACACCATCTGTTACTACTGTGCCTGCAACAAGATTATCACCAAAGACCATGGGCGCAGTGCCAAGTACCTGAAGTATCTGGGCAAGGAACTGGCGCTGCAGAGCGCTTCGCTCGAAGGCCGTGATGGCGAGCACGAGGTGATCCAGCTGCACTGGGGCGGCGGTACGCCGACCTTCCTGTCGCATGACGAGATGCGGCAGCTGATGGCCGAGACGCGCAAGCATTTCAAATTGCTCGATGGCGGCGAATATTCGATCGAGGTTGATCCGCGCAAGGTCGATGCGGCTACCGTGGCCCTGCTTGGCGAACTTGGCTTCAACCGGATGAGCGTCGGTGTCCAGGATTTCGACGAGAAGGTCCAGGTCGCCGTCAATCGCGTGCAGAGCGAGGAGGAAACCTTCAACGTGATCCGTGCGGCGCGTGCCAGCGGTTTCAAGTCGGTTTCCATCGATCTGATCTACGGTCTGCCGCACCAGAGTGTGATGGGCTTCAACCGCACCCTGGAGCGCGTTCTGGCGATGGATCCGGATCGCCTGTCGATCTACAACTACGCGCACCTGCCGGGCTTGTTCAAGCCGCAGCGGCGGATTGCCGACACCGACCTGCCGACGCCGGATGCGCGCCTGCAGATTCTGGCACTGGCGATCAAGAAGCTGACCGATGCCGGTTACGTCTTCATCGGCATGGATCACTTTGCCAAGCCCGACGACGAACTGGCCGTGGCCCAGCGCCAGGGACGCCTGCACCGCAACTTCCAGGGCTACTCGACCTACGCCGACTGCGACATGCTGTCCTTCGGCATTTCGTCGATCAGCAAGGTTGGTCCGACCTACTACCAGAACGTCAAGACCCTGGACGAGTACTACGACCGGCTCGATGCGCCGATGCTGCCGGTGATCCGCGGTATCGAACTGAATGCCGACGATATCCTGCGCCGTTCCATCATTCAGGCGCTGATGTGCCATTTCGAACTGTCCATCGAGAGCATCGAGAGTTCGCACCTGATCGACTTCCACAAGTATTTCGCGGCCGAGATCGAGGATCTGCGCGAGATGGAACGCGGCGGTCTGCTCAAGATCGAGCGCGAGTGGATCACCGTATTGCCGCCGGGACGCATGCTGGTTCGCGTCATCGCCATGGCTTTCGACCGTTACCTGCGGGCCGATCGCCAGCGCACCCGCTATTCGAAAGTGATCTGAGCCGGCGTCGTGCCTGCTGGTGGGCGGGTTAAACTTGCCCACTGTCTGATTCTCGTTGCACGCCATGCCAGATTCCGGTTTTCTTGCCCTGTTCATCGTCGGCCTGCTCGGTGGCGCCCACTGTGTCGGCATGTGCGGCGGCATTGTCGGCGCGCTGAGCATGGGCGGTGCCTCGCGCTGGTCGATGCATCTTGCCTACAACGCCGGTCGGGTGCTTTCCTATGCCGCCGCCGGCGCCATCGCCGGGGCCTTGGGGGCGGCCAGCCTGGGGCTGGAAGGGCAGGTGCCGGCGCGTCTGATCCTCTACGTGTTTGCCAACCTGATGCTGATCGCCCTGGGCTTCTACCTGCTCGGCCTGACCCGGGTGCTGGCGATCACCGAGCGTGCCGGCCAGTCTTTGTGGCGGCGGGTGCAGCCGTTGACCCGGCGCTTCCTGCCGGCACACACCGTGCGCCAGGCTTTTCCGCTCGGACTGCTGTGGGGCTGGTTGCCCTGCGGGCTGGTTTATAGCGCCCTGGCCAGCGCCCTGTCGGCCGGTTCCGCCGGCCGCGGCGCCGCCCTGATGCTGGCTTTCGGGCTGGGCACCCTGCCCAATCTGCTGCTCGCCGGCATTCTCCTCGCGCGCTTGAATGAATTTGTTCGCCGGCCGCTGGTCCGTATGTTATCCGGCCTGATGATTCTCGGTTTCGGGGTCTATGGCCTGTTGGGATTGCCCGGTCTGATGGAGAGTCTTTGAGATGGACGCGCGGAACAACCAGGAAACTGCCGAGCAGGTGCTGGAATTTGCCATTGGCGGCATGACTTGCGCCGCCTGCTCGACCCGTCTGGAGAAAGTGCTCAATCGCCAGCCGGGGATGCAGGCCAATGTGAACCTGGCTGCCGAACGGGCGCGCGTGCGCCTGAGCGGTGTCGGTGCCGAGGCGGTGATCGCCGCGGTGGCCAAGGCCGGGTTCTCGGCCACCCCGGTCGATGCCGGTACGCGCGAACGCGAGAAGCTGGAGAAGCAGCGCATCTATGATCAGGAAATCCGCCGCTTCTGGATCGCCGTTGCCCTGACCCTGCCGCTGGTCGGGCAGATGCTCTTCATGTTCGGTCCCGGCGGTCATGAAAACGAGTTGCCGCGCTGGCTGCAGCTGGCGCTGGCGACGCCGGTCCAGTTCTGGATCGGCTGGCGTTTCTACGACGGCGCGGCGAAGGCCTTGCGCGGCGGCGGTGCCAACATGGATGTGCTGGTCGCCCTCGGCACCAGCATGGCCTGGGGCTTCTCCGCCGTGGTGACGGTGTTCGACCTGCACCACCAGCATGTCTATTTCGAGGCCGGGGCGGCGGTGATCACCCTGGTCCTGCTCGGCAAGCTGCTGGAGGCGCGGGCCAAGGCGCGTACCTCGGAAGCGATCGAAGCCTTGATCCGCCTGCAGCCCAGGACTGCCCGGGTCGAACGCGACGGCGTCTGGCTGGAACTGCCGGTTGATGCGCTGATGCCGGGCGACGTCTTCCTGGTCCGCCCGGGCGAGAGCGTGCCGGTCGACGGCGAGGTGATCGATGGCGAATCAAGCGTCGACGAGGCAATGCTCACCGGCGAGAGCATGCCGGTCGGCAAACGGATCGGCGACCAGGTCTTTGCCGCCACCGCCAACGCCAGCGGCAGCTTGCGCTGCCGGGCCACCGGTGTCGGCGAACAGACCCTGCTCGCCGGCATCATCCGCCTGGTCGGCGAGGCGCAGGGTTCGAAAGCGCCGGTGCAGCGACTGGCCGACCGGATCTCGGGGATCTTCGTGCCGGTGGTGTGCGCCATCGCACTGGCGACTTTTGCCGCCTGGTGGTGGCTTGGCGGCGATTTCGCCGAAGCGCTGGTCAATGCCGTCGCCGTCCTGGTCATTGCCTGTCCCTGCGCGCTCGGGCTGGCAACGCCGACGGCGATCATGGTCGGCACCGGTCAGGGGGCGCGGGCCGGCGTGCTGGTACGCAATGCCGAAGCGCTGGAGCGGGCGCAGAAGATCGGCGTGCTCGCCCTCGACAAAACGGGGACGCTGACCTGCGGTCAGCCGCAGGTCACCGACGTGGTGCCGCTGGCTCTGTCCCGGGAAGAAGCGTTGCGACTGGCGGCGGCACTCGAACATCATTCCGAACACCCCCTGGCGCGGGCCGTGGTGGCCGCGCACGGGGCTGGCGAGTTGCCGTCGGTGGGTAATTTCATGGCTAGCGCCGGTCGTGGTGTGGCCGGCGAAGTCGATGGCCGGCGTCTGCGGCTGGGGGCGCCCGACTGGTTCGGCCTGTCCACCGACCCGCTCGTCACCGATCTGCAATCGGCAGGCAAGACGGTCATCGTGCTGGCCGAGATGGACGGCGATGCGCTCAAGTCGGTGCTGGCGGTGATGGCCATCGCCGATGCCCTGCGCCCGACCTCGCGGCAGGCGGTGGCGCTGCTGCGCAAGCGGGGCGTCCGGGTGGTGATGCTGACCGGCGACAACGCGGCGACTGCGGCGGCGATTGCCGCCCAGGCGGGGATCGAGGAATTCCGCGCCGGCATCCTGCCGGGCGACAAGGCGGCGGCGATCAACGCGCTCAAGTCGCCGGCCGTGCTGGTGGCCATGGTTGGCGACGGCATCAACGACGCGCCCGCACTGGCGGCTGCCGATGTCAGCTTCGCCATCGGTGCCGGTTCCGACGCGGCGATCGAGGCTGCCGACTTGACCCTGATTCGTAACGATCTGCTCGGCGTCGTTGATGCAATTGACTTATCGCATATGACTTTCGGCAAAATCCGGCAAAATCTGTTCTTCGCTTTCATTTACAATGCTGCAGGGATACCGCTGGCGGCGCTGGGTTTGTTGAACCCGGTCGTGGCTGGCGCGGCGATGGCGATGAGTTCGGTCTCGGTAGTGACCAACTCCTTGTTGTTGAAGCGCTGGTCGCCGCGGCGCGAAGGGAACTAGCGAGGGGCGCGGAGTTGCGATGAGCGGGGTGGCGGGGGAAGCAACCAACTTGTTTCAGGCCACCATGGAGGCGGCGCAGGTTGGCATCTACGTGATGGGGGACGGCCGGTTCATCTACGTCAATCCCTTCATGTGCGCGCTTTTTGGCTACAGCGCCGAGGAATTCCAGAACCGGGTCGGCCCGCTTGATCTGGTTGTCGCCGAAGACCATGACTGGGTCAGCGAGCAACTGGCCCTGCGTGCGGCCGGCGTACCGGGGCATCCTTACGAAGTGACGGCCCGGCGCAAGGACGGCTCGCTATTCACCATGTCGGTGCTGGGAATGCCGGCCCGCTTTGGCGATCTGCCGGTTTCGGTCGGTACGGTGCTCGATGTCACCGAGCGCAAGCATGCCGAACGCCGCATCCGCGAACTGGCCGATTTCGATGCGCTGACCGGCTTGCCCAATCGCCGGCTGCTGCACGACCGGACCGCGCAAATGATTGCCGCGGCCGAGCGCGATGGCAATTCCGCGGCCTTGATGTTCCTCGATATCGATCATTTCAAGCGGGTCAACGATTCTCTCGGGCACAGTATCGGCGACGATCTGCTGTGCGCGCTGGCGCTGCGTTACTCGGCGGTGGTGCGCAAGGTCGATACCCTGGCGCGACTGGGCGGCGACGAGTTCATCATCCTCCTGCCCGATGTCGGTGCCGCGACGGCCGCCGAAGTTGCCCGCCGCCTGCTGGAATCCGCGGCTGCGCCGTTTTCGGTCGGTGGGCACGAGCTGACAGTCACTTCTTCGATCGGCATCAGCCTGTATCCGCAGGATGGGCACGACATCGACACCTTGCTCAAGAATGCCGATACCGCGATGTACAAGGCCAAGGAGCATGGCCGCAACACTTTCCGCTTCTACTCGACGGAAATGAATACGGCGACACTGGAACGGTTGATGATGGAGAGCAGCCTGCGCCAGGCGCTGACCGCTCAGGAATTCAAACTGCACTACCAGCCCCTGGTCTGCCTGGAGAGCGGCGACATCGTCGGCGCCGAAGCCCTGATCCGTTGGTGCCACCGCGATCTGGGCATGGTCATGCCGGATCGTTTCATACCGGTCGCTGAGGATACCGGGATGATCAATCCGATTGGCGACTGGGTCTTGCTGGAAGCCTGTCGTCAGGCCCAGACATGGATCGCCAGCGGACTTTGTCTGCGGACGATGGCGGTTAACGTCGCACCGGTGCAGTTCCGTCAGGCCGGCTTCGTCGAGATGGTCGGCGGCGTCCTGAGTCTGACCGGCTTGTGCGCTGAACGTCTGGAGCTCGAACTGACCGAGCGGACCGTGATGCACGATGCCGAGGTGACCCTGGGCACCTTGTCGGCGCTTGATCGCATGGGGGTCGGGCTGTCGCTCGACGATTTCGGTACCGGCTACTCCTCGCTCGCCTATCTCAAGCGTTTTCCGGTTGGCAAGCTGAAGATCGACCGCTCCTTCATCATGGACCTGGAAACCGATCCCGACGATCAGGCCATTGCCTCGACCATCATCAACATGGGCAGCAGCCTGCGGCTGACCGTTCTGGCCGAAGGCGTGGAAACCGCGGAACAGCTTGCCCGATTGCGGCAGATGGGGTGTGGCATGGTTCAGGGTTATCATTTCAGCCGTCCCGTCACGGCAGAGCGGATGACCGAACTGCTGCGCGATCAACCCTTTCGTTACAGGCACTGAACCATGGAAAACACCCAAATCCGTATCGGCGGCATGAGTTGCCAGGGCTGCGTCAAGAACATCACCGGCGTGCTGTCCGGTCTGGCCGGGGTGGCCAGCGCCGAAGTTTCGCTGGAGCAGGCTGCAGCCACGGTGGCATTTGACCCGCAAACGATCTCGCGCGGCGAATTGCTCGCGGCGATCGAAGACGCCGGGTTCGATGCCGAGTGAAGTCGTCGACGCCGCTGCCGAAACCCGCCTGCTTCTGATTGCCCGCCTGCCCGAGGCGGCAGCCGCCTGCGATTCCGGCGCAACGATGCGTCTGCTGCGCTGCTTCGACGGTGTGCAGATTGCGGAGATTTCGGCCACTGCCGACCTGGCTGGCCTCGAACAGCCGCTAGCGCAGTATTTCTCCCGTCTGGCCGAGCCGGAACCGGTTCTGATCGTGCTCTTGCAGCGCCACGCTCTGATCGCCGTGTTGTCCGGCATGCTGCAACTGGGCTGCAGGGATTTTGCAAAAATACAACAGCTCGAATCCTGAGCGAGGCTTCCGCGAGGTTTTTGTTTTTATGCACATACAAATGAGATATATTCTCAAAACCATTTAGAAGCAAGCCAGCCGTCCGCCAGCCAGCTTTTCCTCAACCGTATTGCTGTTGGGGCACGGAGGCAGCGGCCGAGCGGTATTCGTTTCCTGTTGTTCGTGCGCCACAGCGAGTTTTTCAGGATACGACTGTGAAACGAAAAGCACGAAACCTCCTTGTCCCGGCCAGTTTTCGGACTGCGGCACCCGGTTTTTCCCGGACCGGTGTTGCCATCGGCATCACCACCGCAATGTTTGCTCCGGTCGGCGCGTTCGCCGACGATGCGGCCAAAGAGACGGAAATGAAAGCGGTGACCGTGGTCGAGCGCGTCATCGACCACAATCCCTACGCCGAGCCGGATGCGCCCTACAAGGCGCGCGTTTCCGGCGACGAGCGGCGCAAGCGTCCGCTGGCTGAAACCCCGGCCACCATCAACGTGCTGACCAAGACGCAGATCGAGGATTCCGGTTACACCGACCTGCGCGAAATTCTGGACTCCCAGCCGGGGATCACGCTCGGCACCGGGGAGAACGGCAACGCCTTCGGCGACCGCTACATCATCCGCGGCCAGGAAGCGCGCAGCGACGTCTTCGTCGACGGTCTGCGCGACCCGGGGATGTCCATCCGCGAGAGCTTCGCCGTCGAACAGGTCGAAGTCTCCAAGGGGCCGAGCTCCAGTTTCGCCGGCCGCGGCACCGCCGGTGGCGCGATCAACTCGATCACCAAGCAGGCGACCACCGACTATGACTTCACCAAGCTGTCGGTCGGCCTGGGTACCGACGACCATCGCCGCATCACCGTCGATACCAACTACGCGCTGAGCGATACCGTGGCCCTGCGCGGCAACCTGCTCTACGGCTACGAAGAGGTGCCCGACCGCGCGCCCGCCGAGCGCGAGCGCAAGGGCCTGGCCCTGTCGGCGCTGCTCAAGCCGAGCGACAAGTTCGACATCGTCGTCGATTACTACGGCTTCCGCGGCGAAGATCGGCCGGACATGGGTTCCTACCTGTTCGGTGCGCTGCCCAATCGCAAACCGTTCAAGGACGAGCCGGTCTATGCCCAGAAGAAGGATTTCCTGAAGTCCGATGTCGATACGCTGACTGCCCGCCTGAAGTATCGCTTCAGCGACAAGGTGCGTCTGACCAACGCGACCCGTTGGGGCAAGACGGAGAACGGCTATGTGGCGACCGGGGCGAGCTATGTCAGCAACAGCGCGCTGCGCTTGAGCACCCATCAGGGCTGGCAGGAGGTGGATTACTTCGCCAACCAGACCAACCTGTTCGTCGATACCGAAATCGCCGGCATGAAGCACGAGTGGAACTTCGGTCTGGAGTATACGGACCATGCCGTGCTCAACGGGGTGTATCAGTTCAGTGGTGTCACCGCTGCCAACAATGTTCCGTTCGCCGCAGTCTCCGGAGCGGTTTCGCGCAACTACTGGAAGGGGCGCTGGGACCAGGACTGGCAGGCGAAAGCGGTATCCGCTTTCGTCATGGATACGGTGGACCTGAGCGACAAATGGACGGCCTTTGCCGGCCTGCGTTACGACCGGACCAAAATCTCGCTGAAGACCCAGAACACCACCACCGGCGCCCTGACCGGCGATTACGGTTACAGCGAAAGCATGTGGAACGGTCATGTCGGCGTGACCTACAAGTTCCTGCCGGACGCCAACGTCTACCTGACTTACTCCAGTGCCCAGGATCTCAACGGCGGCGAGTCGGATGTCGGTACCAGTGGCGGCTATGGCGGCCTGATCACGATCAACGGTCAGGCAGCCGGGGCGAAACCGGAGAAGACCGAAAACGTCGAACTGGGTACCAAGTGGAACCTGCTCGGTGGCAAGTTGCTGGCGACCGCGGCCCTGTTCCACATCCGGAAGACCGAGGTCATGGAGGCAACCGGCTACACCTCGACCGGAACCTTCAACAGCGCCGCCAACCGGGTTCGCGGTTTCGAGCTTGGCCTGTCCGGCAACATCACCGACAAGCTGAGCGCCTACGCCGGCCTGACGGTGATGGATGCGGAAGTCACCAAGTCGGCAAACCCGAACCACAAGGGCAAGACGATGAGCAACTTCGCCGACCGCTCGGCCTCGGCGCAACTGCGTTACCAGGCGACGCCCAAGTTCGCCTTCGGTACCGCGGTCAAGTACGAGAGCAAGCGTTACGCCGGTGAACCGGATACGGCTGCCAGCTACAACGCCGCTGGTCAGTACACCCAGCCGATTCCGTCCTACACCGTCGTGGACTTGTTCGCCGACTATCGCCTGACCAAGGCGGCCAAGCTGCGCCTGAACGTCGGCAACGTACTCGACAAGGATTACTACCTTGCCGGCTACCGTTCGGGTTCCTTCCTCTACAAGGGCGATGCCCGCAACACCCGGCTGACGCTCAACTACGAGTTCTAAGCCGTCACTGAAGGAAACGGGCGAATCCCGCGGGTTCGCCCGTCGTCATTGAATGAAAGAAAATCGTCCGCCGCTGACCGCCGTTCCCGCCGAAATCCGGTGCGCCCAGGATTACGAGTACCTGGCCGAGCATTTCCTGGCGCCTGATCGTCTGGCCTACATCGCCGGCGGTTGCGGGCATGAAACGACGCTGGCGGCGAATCGCGCGGCCTTCGAGCGCACCCGGATCTGGCCGCGCCTGCTGCGCGAGCTGGGGCAGGGGCATACGGCGCTGGAGATGTTCGGCCGTCGTCTGGCCCATCCCATCCTGCTGGCGCCGCTCGCCTACCAGACGCTGGCTCACCCGCAGGGTGAGATCGATGTCGCCCGTGGTGCGGCGGCGACCGACAGTGGCTTCGTGCTGAGCACCCTGGCCGGGCGCACGCTCGAAGACGTGGCCGCGCAGGCCGGCGCGGAGCGCTGGTTCCAGCTCTATTTCCAGGGGGCGCGCCGGCATACCCTCGACCTCGTCCGGCGCGCCGAAGCGGCCGGCTACTGGGTACTGGTGGTAACGCTGGACACGGCGATCAAGCTGCCCAGCCTGCGCGCCCAGCGCACCGGTTTCGCGATGCCGGCGGCGGTGCGTGCCGCCAATTTGGCGAACTACCCGGAAGCGGCGCCGCGTGCCATCGAACGCGGGCAGAGCCGCGTCTTCCAGGGCGTGATGGCGCAGGCACCGAGCTGGGCCGACCTCGACTGGCTGCTTGCCGAGACCCGGCTGCCGGTGGTGGTCAAGGGCGTGCTGCATCCGCAGGACGCGGCGCTGCTCAAGGCGCGCGGTGTCGCCGGGCAGATCGTCTCCAACCATGGCGGCCGCTCGCTCGACGGCGTGCCGGCCAGCCTGGCCGTGTTGCCGGCGATCCGCGCCGCGGTCGGCGATGACTATCCGCTACTGCTCGACAGCGGCATCCGCAGCGGTGGCGATGTGTTCAAGGCACTGGCGCTGGGCGCCGACGCGGTCCTGGTCGGCCGTTTGCAGACCTATGCGCTGGCTGTTGCCGGCGCGCTCGGCGTCGCCCACATCCTGCGCCTGCTGCGCGAAGAACTTGAAGTGTGCATGGCGCAGGCGGGCTGCGCGACGCTGGCCGACATCGGTCCGGCGATGATTTTCAGGGAAACGGGAGAAGAAACAGGATGTTGATTCCAATCGAAGGCGTGCTCAGCAAGGACGAAGTCCGACAATTTCGCAGCCAGCTCGACGCGGCCGACTGGCAGGATGGCCTGAAGACAGCCGGCACCCTGGCCCGCGCGGTCAAGCGCAACCTGCAGCTGGAGGACGGCTCGCCGCTGGCGGTCGAGCTCGGCAACCGCATCCTGAGGAAGCTGGGCAATAACCCGCTGTTCATCTCGGCGGCCCTGCCGGCGCGCATCTATCCGCCCAAGTTCAACCGCTACGCCGACGGTGGCACCTATGGCGCCCATGTCGACAGCGCGGTGATGCAGGTGCCGGGCACCGCGATTTCGGTGCGCAGCGACCTGTCGGCGACCCTGTTCCTGGCCGAGCCGGACGAATACGAAGGCGGCGAGCTGGAAATCGAAGGGCCCTTCGGCATTCAGGCCGCGAAGCTGGCGGCCGGCGATCTGGTGCTTTATCCGTCGAGCAGCCTGCACCGGGTGACGCCGGTGACGCAAGGCGCGCGCGTCGCTTCCTTCATGTGGATCCAGAGCATGGTCCAGAACGACAGTTCGCGCACGCTGCTCTTCGATCTCGACCAGGCGATCCAGGGCATGACCGCGGTCGTGCCGCCCGACGATGAACGGCTGCTCAAGCTGACTGCCGTCTATCACAACCTGCTGCGCCAGTGGGCGCAGCCCTAACCCCAGGCAGAACGACGATGAAAAAACTGTTTCCCGTGTTCGCCGCCTTGCTCTCGCTGAATGCAGCACAGGCCCAGGAGAAAGTGCTGAATCTCTATTCGGCCCGCCATTACCAGGCCGACGAGGCGCTGTACAACGACTTCACCAAACAGACCGGCATCCGCATCAACCGCATCGAAGGCAAGGCGCACGAGTTGCTGGAACGCATCCGCAACGAAGGCGCGAACAGTCCGGCCGACGTCTTCATCACCGTCGATGCTGCCAGCCTGGCCGTGGCCAACGCCTGGGGCATCTTCGCGCCGGTCAAGTCGGCGGTGCTGGAGAGCCGGATTCCCGCCCACCTGCGGTCGGACACCTGGTTTGCCTTCTCGACCCGGGCGCGGATGATCATCTACAACAAGCGCAAGCTCAAGGCCGAAGACGTGCCGACTTACGAATCGCTCGCCGATCCCAGGCTGAAAGGCCTGTATTGCAGCATTCCCGGCGGGCACATCTACAACCTGACCTGGGTTGCCGCACAGGTTGCCCATCACGGCGAAGCCAAGGCTGAGGAATGGGCGCGCGGGCTGGTGGCCAATCTGGCGCGCACCCCGAAAGGCGGGGATACCGACCAGATCAAGTCGGTTGCCAGCGGCGAGTGCGGCGTGGCCGTCTCGAACAGCTATTACCTGGCCCGGATGATGGCCTCGGAGCGGGTCGAGGACCGCAACCTGGTCAAGCGGCTCGGCGTCGTCTGGCCGAACCAGAACGGCTATGGCGCCCACATCAACGTTTCCGGCGGCGGCATGGTCAAGACCAGCCGCAACCGCGAAGCGGCGCTGCGCTTCCTCGAATACCTGGCCAGCGACGACGCCCAGCGCTATTTCGCCAACGGCAACAACGAGTGGCCGGCGGTGCCGACGGTCAAGGTGCATAACGAGGAGTTGGCCGAACTCGGTCCGTTCAAGCCGGATACGACGCCGCTGGTGACGATTGCCAACCAGTTGCCGGCAGCGCAGAAGCTGCTGGACCGGGCGGGGTATCGCTGAGAGGGAATGAAAAACGGGAACCAGGCGGTTCCCGTTTTACTTGGCGTGGCGGGCTTTCAGGCCGCCATGCGAGCGAGCTTGGCGGGTTTGTTCTGGTGGCTGTGGGCTTCCTTCAGGCACTCGTGTGCGCACGTAGCGCAGCGGCCACAATCGCGGGTGACACCGAGGTCACGGCGCAGATCCTTGAGCGTGCGCGCGCCGCTCTCCGCCGCTTCGCGGATTTGGCGATCGGTGACTGCCTGGCAAACGCAAACGTACATGACCCGTCTCCGTCGTGATTCAAATAAGAACAATTTGCATTCTATACAAATGCGAATGAATGTCAATAAACCTTGAGCGTTTTGTTGTCTTGATGACAATTCCCGTTCCGTGGCCTCCTTGTCGCAAAAAGAATGCCCGGACGGCGGGCAATAAAAAACCGCGGACACGCCGCGGTTTTTTCCTTGGGGGAAAGCGGGATCAGCCTTCGCCCGGTTCCATGTGCGCTTGCAGGTAATTCGGCAGGGTCACATCGGCGATCAGCGTCTGCTGGGTCTCCAGCCAGTCGATGGCTTCCTCGCAGTGTTCGAGCAGGTCTTCCAGCAGTTCGCGGCTGACGTAGTCCTGGGAGTCTTCGCACAGGGCGATCGCCTCGATCAGCAGCGGGCGCTGGATGGTCTGCTCGTACTTCAGGTCGCCTTGCAGACATTCGACGACGTTCTCGCCGATCATCAGCTTGCCGAGGTTCTGCAGGTTGGGCAGGCCTTCGAGGAAGAGGATGCGCTCGATCAGTTCGTCGGCTTCCTTCATGACGCGGATCGACTGCTTGTACTGGTAGTCGTTGAGCTTTTCCAGGCCCCAGTTGCGGAACATGCGGGCGTGCAGGAAATACTGGTTGATCGAGGTCAGCTCGTTTTTGAGGACCTTGTTGAGGATGTCGATGACCTTCTTGTCGCCTTTCATGTCGCGCTCCTCAGGCCGGGCTGCCCGAGCCCATCTGGCTCTGCAGATAGTTGGGCAGGCCGACCAGATCGATCAGGCGCAGCTGTTTTTCCAGGAAGTAGGCGTGGTCGACTTCGGTGTCTTCGAGTTGCACCTGCAGTATGTCGCGGGAGACGTAATCCTGGGCTTTTTCGCAGGCGGCGATGGCCTTCTTGAGGTGGCCATCGACCTCGTATTCCAGCGCCAGATCTGCCTTGAGCATGTCCGGGACAGCCTTGCCGACCTTCATCGGGTTACGCTTGGACAGGTCCGGTTTGCCTTCCAGGAAGAGGATGCGCTGGATCAGGGCGCGGGCGTGCTGGCGCTCGTGGTCGGATTCGTGGATCGACTTTTCGGCCAGCTCGTTGAGACCCATGTCGGCGTACATCTCGCCGTGGATCAGGTACTGGTCGACGGCAGTCAGTTCGCCGGTCAGCAGGTCATTGAGGATGTCGATGATTTTCTTGTCGCCCTTCATGGCATTTCTCCGCAAGTTAGGAAATGGCTGGCTGGCGTGACGCGGCTGGCTTGCCGTGAGCCGGATTGTAGAAGCTCAGACGCCGCATTTGAAGCATTGTTCCCGGAAAAATGCTTTATTTACAATGGATTACGAACCGTTCTCATTTACCCACTCGAACAGCTCGATGGTCTCCGGTTTGCATTTGCTGCAGCCGCCGCCGCAGGCGGTGCCGCTGGGGAGGCGGCGCAGGCGACCCTTGCGGATCAGCAGGTCGAGCATGCCGCGCAGCGCCTCCGGCTGGGTATCAAGTATTTCGGCCAGATCGGTCAGGCTGCCACGCTTGTATTGGCGGAAGTGGTTTTCGAGGCGGGCCAGGATCATGGCGATCTCAGCCTTGCTGAGCCTGGACGACGAGCTCGGCGGGCTTCTGTCCCTGCCGGCGGAGGAAGAGGAAGAAGCCGACGAAGCAGGCGAGGACGATGCCGATCCAGGTCAGCGAGGCGCCCGGCGAGCGGCCGAAAATGCTCGCCTGGTAGGCAATGGTCGCCAAACCGTAGGCCAGGCCGGTGGTCCACACGCCGACGAACAGCGTCCAGCGGCGACCGCTTTCCTGGTACACCGCGGCGATGGCGGCGGTGCAGGGGAAGTAGAGAAGGATGAACAGCAGGTAGGCGAAGGCGCCGCCGGCGCCGTCGAAGCGGCTGGTCATGGCGCCGAAGGTGCCGGTGGAGACGTGCTGCTCCTCGGCCACCGCGGCGGTGTCGCTGAGGTCGCCGACGCCCAGGCCGATCGGATCGGCCCAGCTGCCGAACGCTTCGGCCAGGTTGGCCGGAATCGTGGCGACGGCTTCGCTGACGGCGGTGCCGAAAGCGAACGGCGCCGCTTCTTCCGCTTCTTCGCCGGCAGCGATGGCGTCCTGTCTGGCCAGGGCCGAATAGGTGGCGTCGAGGGTGCCGACGACGGCTTCCTTGGCCAGCACGCCGGTGAAGATGCCGACTGCGGCCGGCCAGTTTTCCGCGCTCAGGCCCATCGGGGCGAAGGCTGGCGAGATGTTGCGGCCGATTTCGGCGAGCACCGACTTGTCGCTGTCTTCGTTGCCGTAACTGCCGTCGGTGCCGAGCGCGTTGAGGAAGTTGAGGACCAGCACCATCGGCACGATGACCCGGCCGGCGCGGACGATGAAGCCGCGCAGACGGTCCCAGGTATGGATCGCGATGCCCTTGAGGGTGGGCAGGTGGTAGGCCGGCAACTCCATGATGAAGGGCGTGGCTTCGCCCTGCAGCAGGGTTTTCTTGAGCATCAGGCCGGTCAGCACGGCGACCACGATGCCGATCAGGTAGAGCGCGAAGACCACGTTCTGGGCGTTGCTCGGGAAGAAGGCGGCGGCGAACAGGACATAGACCGGCAGGCGGGCGCCGCAGGACATGAACGGGGCCATGGCGATGGTCATCAGGCGGTCGCGGCGCTGTTCGAGCGTGCGCGTGGCCATGATTGCCGGCACATTGCAGCCGAAGCCGACGATCAAGGGCACGAAGGACTTGCCCGGCAGGCCGACCCAGCGCATGAAGCGGTCCATGACGAAGGCGGCGCGGGCCATGTAGCCCGAATCTTCGACGACCGACAGGAACAGGTAGAGGAAGCCGATCACCGGGATGAAGGTGGCCACCGTCTGGATGCCGCCGCCAATGCCGTTGGCGAGCAGGACCACCAGCCATTGCGGGGCGCCCAGCCCGGCCAGCACTTCGCCGAAGCCGTCAACGAAGACGGCGGCGCTGAACTGGTCGAAGAAGTCGATGAAGGCGCCGCCGATCTTGATGGTGAACATGAACATCAGGTACATCATCAGCAGGAAGATGGGAATGCCGAGCACGCGGTTGAGAACGACCCGGTCGATGCGGTCGGTCAGGTCGCGGGTGACCTTGCCGGTCTGGGTGACGGCGGCATTGCTGATGTCGTTGGCCAGGGTGTAGCGGGCGTCGGCAAACAGGATGTCGAGATCGCCGCCGAAGCTGACCGCCAGGTCGTTGGCCCCCTGCGTCAGCGCCG
>DILW01000188.1 GCA_002425245.1 Betaproteobacteria bacterium UBA5582
CTTCGATCCCTTGCCACCAGGCGGCGTACGCAGGTGGCGACAGCGCCAGCGGTGCCAGCCGATCGATCACCGCCTGTGCCGCGGCGCGCCCGCGCGCCGCCGCTTCGACATGGCGGGGAAAATCGCCGGCACTGATGCCATCGAGTTCCGGCTGGATCAGGATGTCCCGTTCGCTCAGCCGAGCCAGCGAGCGGACCACGTTCTGCTGGGTCAGGATGCCGATCATCTGCGCCGACACCGTGAGCAGCGAACCGACCTGCTCGGCCTTGAGCAGCGGGGTGCCGACATTGACCGCGATGATCACATCGGCACCGCAGCGCTCGCGGATTTCCGCCACCGGCAGGTTGTCCACCAGCCCACCGTCGACCAGCTTGCGCCCACCATGCTCGACCGGCGCCAGCAAGCCGGGCACCGACATGCTGGCGCGCATGGCGGTACTCAAAGGGCCGTCGCGGAAAACCACGGCATCACCGTTACCGATGTCGGTCGCGACGATCGACAGCGGCAGCGGCAACTGCTCGATACGAGCACCACCGACCAGGCGGTTGAAGAACAACTTGATCTTCTGACCGGAAACGACGCCGCCCTGGTAACGCACGCCGTCGGCGCCGACCCCACTCTCCGTGCCGGGCAGGTAGAGGCGGGAAATGCCCCGGTTGCGCTGGCTCATTTCGCCATATTCCGGGTTGTCGAGGAACATGTCGGCCCAGTCGACCTCGGCCAGCGCCGCCTGCATGCGCGCCGGATTGACGCCGGCCGCCCAGGCGCCGGCGACCAATCCGCCCATGCTGGTGCCGGCGATGCAGGCAATCGGGATGCGCTGTTCGGCCAGGACTTCAAGCACGCCGATATGCGCGGCACCACGCGCCCCGCCGCCGCCGAGCACCAGCCCGATCCGCGGCGGCTCCGCCGCTGGGGCCGTAACGCTGGCGATCATGAGCAGCAGGACGAACAGGCAATTGCGCAGAGTCATGAAAGTTCCGGGCAAGAAAAAAGCCCTGCCGAAGCAGGGCTTTGCATTGTGCAGCAAAACCGATTACTTGGTGCCGATGACTTCGATGTCGACGCGGCGATCCGGTTGCAGGCAGTCGATCAGGGCCTTGGTCTTGGCGTTGCCCTTGCAGGTGTCGCCGGTGACCGGCTGGGTTTCGCCCTTGCCTTCGGTGTAGATGCGGTTGGCTTCGATGCCCTTGGCCACCAGGTATTCCTTGACCGCGGCAGCGCGCTTCTCGGACAGCTTCTGGTTGTAGGCGGCACCGCCGATGCGGTCGGTGTGGCCGACGGCGAGGATCACTTCGAGCTTGATCTGACCGGCCTTGGCAGCCAGTTCGTCGAGCTTGGCCTTGCCTTCCGGACGCAGGACAGCCTTGTTGAAGTCGAACAGGGCGTCGGCAGCGACGGTGATCTTTTCACCGGTCGGCTTCGGCGCGGCAACGCCGGCCGGGGTGTCGGCCGCAGCGGCAACCGGCTTGCCTTCGCAGGTGGCCTTCGGCAGCAGGTCGCGGTCGCATTCGCAACCGGCCTTGTCGGCGGCAGCGCCGGCCGGGGTCCAGTAGCCGGTGCGCCAGCACAGGCCGGTACCCGACTTGGCGACGACGTCGCGCTGGTCGATGACATAAACACGTTCCTGAGCAACGGCAGCAAAGCCGATGCCAGCGAGCAGGGCAACAGCGATGGATTTCTTGACGAGGTTCATTTTTCTTCCTGACAGAAAAGGTTGTTATAAATCTTGCAACGCGCATTCTATTACGAATCGTCACCAAGTCAGCAAGCCCGATTTCAGGCATTCGGGGCGGCGCGGGCTATCATGTTGGCACCTAAACAACAGGGCACGCACATTTGCCCCGACGATGCCTTTGAAATCGCTCATCAGTCACCTCGCCCGGCGTTTCGGCAAACAACGCCCGAGCGGCGACCAGCGGCTGCTCAAAGCCCTGGAGAATTTCCGCAACCCCGACGCCAGCGAACTCGACCTGTTGCGCCGGCTGATCGCCGCCCTGCGCCCGGACGATGCTGGCGACGAACAGTGCAACCGACGCTACGCCCTGATGCTGGAGCGACTGGAAAACGACGAGTCTCTGCGCACCGCCTTCCGCCATCATGTCATCCATTTCATCGGCAGCCGCCGCCTGCTGAGTTTCTTCACCGACAGCGGCATCCTCCCCGGCACCGGCTTTTTCTCCGAATGGTGGCGCATCCTCGGCAACCGGCTGCTGCCGGAGGTACCGGATGAGCGCCGGATGAAGGACTGCCTGCACCTGATCTTTTCCGACCGCAACGACTGGCGCTGGCTGGAAACGGTACCGGCCGAGCTATCGCACCGCTTCTGGGAAATCCTGGCACCGCCCGAGAGCTTCCGCGAAATGGACCGCCGCGGCGTCCAGGAACAGATGCTCGACGCGCTGCTCCTGCTCGCCCACCGGGTCAGCGGGCTGGGCCTGGAAGGCGAGCTGATGCGCGCTTCGCCCAACCTCGACGACGATTCGCCGCGCTTCGTCGCGCTCTCCGCCGAAGCCCTGGAATTCGTCCGCGGCTTCCGCGCCGGACTCGATGGCGACGAGTCGCGCTTCGACAAGGGAGACCAGTTGCTGGTCATCGTCGACCAGTGTCAGGACACCCTGAACCGGATTCGCAAGCGTGCGCTTACTATCGGAACCAGTCTTCATCTTTCCTATGTGCTAACCCGAAGCGAGCAGAGCCTGACGCGGATCACCGAACTGACCCGCATCCTCACCGCCGGTCTGCGCGAGGTCCCGCACGAGGAGGCCATCCGCGACTGGTCCACCTTCGCCCGCGAGGTTTTCCTCGCCGAAAACCGGCGCCACAGCCTGCGTCATTACATGCAGCAGTTGTCCGGCGTACTCGCCGTGCGCGTCACCGAAAACGCTGCCCGCTCGGGCGAACACTACATTTGCGAGAACCGCGCCGACTATCGGCGGATGTGGTTTTCGGCGGCCGGCGCCGGGGTCTTCATCGGCATCATGGCGCTGCTCAAGATCAAGGCGGCGGCGCTCGGCGCCCCGCTGTTCGTCGAAGCCTTCCTGTTCAGCATGATCTACGGCCTCGGTTTCGTCGCCATCTTCCTGCTCGGCTTCACCGTCGCCACCAAGCAGCCGGCGATGACGGCGCAGACCCTGGCCGGGCTGCTCGACGACCTCAAGCCCACCCGCCAGGCCGACCTCGACCGCCTCGCCGACGTTGCCGCGGCGGTCAGCCGCAGCCAACTGGCGGCCATCGGCGGCAATGTCATGGTCGCCCTACCGGTGGCCATGGTAGTCAGCCTGGCCTTCGCCCTGATCGCGGGCAGCCCGCCGGTCAGCAGCGACAAGGCCGGGCATCTGATGGCCGACCTTGATCCCTTGTCCTGGGCCATCCCGCACGCTGCCATCGCCGGGTTCTACCTGTTCCTGTCCGGGCTGATCAGCGGCTACTTCGACAACCGTGCGGCTTACGCCAGCATCGGCCCGCGCATCGCCCGCCTCGGCTGGCTGCAGAGGCTCGCCGGCAAGGTCCGGGCAGCGCGCATCGGCAATTACATCGAAAGCCGGCTGGGCGGCATCATGGGCAATTTCCTGTTCGGCTGCATGCTCGGCTCGACCGGCATGGTCGGCACCCTGCTCGGCCTGCCGCTGGACATCCGCCATATCGCCTTCTCCTCGGCCAACCTCGGCTATGCCTTCGGCGGCTTCGGCTTCAGCATGGCCTGGCAGACCCTGCTCTGGGGCGCGCTCGGGGTTGCCCTGATCGGGCTGACCAACCTCGGCGTCAGTTTCGCGCTGGCACTGCGCACGGCGATGGGTGCGCGGCGCATCGCCTTCGCCCATTGGGGCCCCTTGCTGGCCGCACTTGGGCGGCGCTTCCGCCAACGACCCGGCAGCTTCGTGCGTCCGCCTGCGTCCCCGCGGAGGAACGGAGGCGCTTGATGGCGCAACTCCGCCACGCCCTACCCCTGCTGCTGGCCGGCCTGGCGACCCTGGCCCAGGCCGAGTTGCAGATCGAGGCACCGGCCGAACTGGTCGGCCGCCTGTCGCCTCACCTGCAACATGCCGGCGGGCCGCAAGCCCTGCGCAGTCAGGCCGGCGAGATTCTCGCCACCGAAGGCTATTTCTCGCCGACGATCGAGGTCGACGCACTGAAGCTGCGCATCGACCCCGGCCCGCGCACGCTGATCGAACGCGTCGATCTGGAAATCGCCGGCCCGCTCGCCGACGAGCGCCGCCAGGCGCTGATCGCCGGCTGGCAGTTGCCGCCCGGCCAGCCCTTCCGCCAGGAAGACTGGAACAAGGCCAAACAGCAGGTGCTGGCCGAACTGCTCGCCAGCGAACACGCCGACGCCCGCCTGGAGGACAGCCGCGCCGACATCGACGTCGCCAGCGCCCGCGCCGCGCTCACCGCCCATTACCAGGCCGGCCCGCGCTATCGCTACGGCCCCTTGCAGATAGCGGGTCTGCACCGGTTCACGCCGGCGCTGGTGGACCGCTACAACCGCCAGGTAAGGC
>DILW01000176.1 GCA_002425245.1 Betaproteobacteria bacterium UBA5582
ATCTACCCTCTTTCCCTCCCCGACGCTCTTTCGATCTCAGCGCCAGCGGGGCGAGCGCGATCTCGCCGCAGTGGTCGGGGCCGTCGGCGGTCAGCAGGCCGGGTTTGCCGGCGATGAAGGTGAGGGTGTAGGTGGCTTCGATGCAGGGGCCGGGCCGGTTGCCGGTATCGGCGTCGAGGCCGGACGGACAATCGAGGGCGAGCAGGGGGCAGCCGTCGCGCCGGCTGAGCCGGTTGGCCAGTTCGATCCAGTCGGCGTAGATGCCGCTGGGTGCGCGTTTCAGACCGATGCCGAAGAGGCCGTCGACGATCAGCCCCCAGCGCTGCTGTTCGTCGATGGTCGCGAGGCTTTCGCCGCCGCCGGCAAGAAAACGCTGGCGGGCAGCGGCGGCGTCGGCCGGCAGTTGTGCCGGGTCGCCGGCAAACGCGAGCTGCACGTCGAAGAAGCGTTCGCGCAGCAGGCGAGCGGCCTCGAAGGCATCACCGCCGTTGTTGCCCGGGCCCGCCAGGACCAGGATCGGCCTGTTTGCGCTGACCAGCCGGCCGGCCAGATCGGCGGCGGCCTGGCCGGCGCGCTGCATCAGCGGAAGTCCGGCGTATTCGGCTTCGATGCGGCGCAGCGATGCGCTCAGGTGTAGGCGGGTATCCATGCCCGGATTCTAGCGCCACATCCGGCGAGCCAGGCGGATTGTCGCCGCGTGGATGGCCACCGTGTCGTCGATGCGGCGGGCGTAACCGCCGGCCATGGTCACCGCCACCGGCACGTTGGCGTCGCGGCAGCGGGCGAACACTCGCCGGTCGCGCTCGTTCAGGCCGGCCATGCTCAGCGCCAGTCGGCCGAGCCGGTCGTCGGTGTAGGGGTCGGCGCCGGCCAGGTAAATCACCAGCTCGGGCCGGGACAGGTCGAAAGCGGTGTCCAGGCCGTGATCGAGGTGCAGGAGATAGGCATCGTCGCCGCAGCGGTCGGGGAGTTCGATGTCGAGATCGCTGCTTTCCTTGGTGAACGGATAGTTGCGCGCGCCATGGATGGAAAAGGTGAACGCGCTGTCGTCGCCGGCGAGGATGGCGGCCGTGCCGTTGCCCTGGTGGACGTCGCAATCGACGATCAGGATGCGCCCGGCGCGGCCTTCGGCCTGCATGGCGCGGGCGGCGACGGCGGCGTCGTTGAAGACGCAGAAACCCTCGCCGCGATCGAAAAAGGCGTGGTGGGTACCGCCGGCCAGGTTGGCGGCGATGCCATCGCTGCAGGCGGCGCGGCAGGCGTCGATGGTGGCGCCGGCGGAACGCCGCGAGCGCTCGACCATGGCGGCGCTCCAGGGAAAGCCGATGGCTTTCTGCATCTTCTCGTCGATGTCGCCATTGCTGATCCGGCGGATGTATCCGGCGTCGTGGGCGCGGCACAGTTCCTCGTCGCTGGCGGCATGCGGCAGCTGGAAATCGGCGGCGGAGAAGTCGCCGCAATCGAGCAGGGTCTGTCGCAGGCGGGCGTATTTCTCCATCGGAAAACGGTGCCCGGGCGGCAGTGGCAGGACGAAAACGTCGGTGTAGAAAAGCTGCATCGGGGGTGTCGGTGCCCGGCGGCACCGACCGGGGACATCAGTTCAGCGCGGCGGAGAGCTTGCGCCGGTATTCGCGGACGAGATCGTCGTACTGCTCGCCGGCCAGGGCTTCGAACAACTGGAGCAGGGCCTTGCGGCCGGCGCCCTCGTCGAAGAAGCGGTCGCGGCGAACCACCTCGAGCGCGGCTTCCAGCGCTTCGCGGAAACGGCTTTGCGCGGCGTAGGCCTTGGCCAGTTCGAGGCGGCTGGCGTGGTCGTCCGGATTGGCGGCCAGCTTCGCTTCGAGCGGTTCGGTGTCGGCGGCGCCCTGGGCCAGTGCCAGGCGGGCGCGCAGGGCGGCGGCGCGTTCGGCTTCGTCCTTGTACTCGCCCGCCAGCAGCTGGGCGGCTTCGTCGTTGCGTCCGAGCTGCATGAGCACATCGACGGCATCGAGTTGCACACCCTGATCCTGCGGGTTGGCCTGGCTGGCCTCGACCAGCTTGGCCAGGGCTTCGTCGAGCCGGCCGGCGGCGACCAGCGCCGCGGCTTCCTCGCGCGGATTGGCGTTGTCGCCGGCGGGCAGGGCGATGCGGTCGAGGAACTGGCGGACCTGGCCTTCTGGCAGGGCGCCGTTGAATTCGTCGACCAGTTGGCCCTGATAGACGACCTTGATCGAGGGAATGCTGCGCACGCCGAAATGGCCGGCCAGTTCGGGGTTTTCGTCGGAATTGACCTTGGCCAGCAGGAAGCGGCCCTGGTATTCCTCGGCAAGTTTTTCCAGCATCGGCTTCAAGGTCTGGCAGGGGCCGCACCAGGGCGCCCAGAAGTCGACCACCACGGGCACCTGCAGCGAAGCCTGGAGAACCTTGACTTCGAATTCCTCGATGGAAACGTCAAAAGAGAATTGGGACATGAGCGGTTTTCCGTTGTGTTTCAGTAGTCGGACATTCTAGCGGAGAGTCGCCGATGTGGCTGACGGCTTTCGCTCGGGGCAGGTTTTCGGCTATCATTCTGCTTTCCCGCAGCCTGTCTTTCCATGACCAAATACGTTTTCGTTACAGGTGGTGTCGTGTCCTCGCTGGGCAAAGGCATCGCCGCCGCGTCGCTGGGGGCCATTCTGGAATCCCGCGGCATCAAGGTTACCCACCTCAAGCTCGACCCCTACATCAACGTCGATCCGGGCACGATGAGTCCCTTCCAGCATGGCGAGGTATTCGTCACGGAAGACGGTGCCGAGACCGACCTCGATCTTGGCCACTACGAGCGCTTCACCAGCGCCCGCATGGGCAAGCGCAACAACTTCACCACCGGCCAGGTCTATGACGCGGTGCTGAAGAAGGAGCGCCGCGGCGAGTATCTCGGCAAGACGGTGCAGGTCATCCCGCACATCACCGACGAGATCAAGGGCAAGGTCAAGGCCGGTGCCGAAGGCGCCGACGTGGCCATCGTCGAAGTCGGCGGCACGGTCGGCGACATCGAGTCGCTGCCTTTCCTGGAAGCGATCCGCCAGATGGGCATCGAGGAAGGCCGCAACAACGTCTGCTACATGCACCTGACGCTCTTGCCCTACATCCCGACCGCCGGCGAACTGAAGACCAAGCCGACCCAGCATTCGGTCAAGGAACTGCGCGAGATCGGCATCCAGCCGGACATCCTGCTGTGCCGTGCCGACCGTTCGATTCCGGTGGAAGAGCGGCGCAAGATCGCGCTGTTCTGCAACGTCATGCCGGAAGCCGTGATCGAGTGCCTGGACGCCGATTCGATCTACAAGATTCCTGGCATGCTGCACGAGCAGATGCTCGACGAGATCGTCTGCCACAAGCTCGGCATCCTGGCCAAGGCGGCCGACCTGACCGTCTGGGAAAAGCTGATCGACGCCATGGAGCACCCGCTGAACACGGTGCGCATCGCTTTCGTCGGCAAGTATGTTGACCTGACCGAGTCGTACAAGTCGCTGATCGAGGCGATCAAGCACGCCGGCATCCATACCCGCAGCAAGGTCGATATCGAATACATCGATTCCGAGAACATCGAGAAGGACGGCACCGGCGTGCTCGAAAGCATGGATGCCATCCTGGTGCCGGGCGGCTTCGGTCGGCGCGGTACCGAAGGCAAGATCGCGGCGATCCGCTACGCCCGCGAGAACAAGGTGCCT
This sequence comes from Betaproteobacteria bacterium UBA5582, assembly GCA_002425245.1. Lineage (GTDB taxonomy): Bacteria > Pseudomonadota > Gammaproteobacteria > Burkholderiales > Rhodocyclaceae > Azonexus. The sequence continues at coordinate 3,693 of DILW01000176.1, forward strand.
TACCTGGGCATCTGTCTCGGCATGCAGATGGCGGTTGTCGAGTTCGCCCGCAACGTCGCCGGCCTGAAGGATGCGCATTCGACCGAATTCGTCGCCGATACGCCCTACCCGGTGATCGGCCTGATCACCGAATGGCTGGACGCTTCCGGCAAGGTCGAGAAGCGCAGCGAGGATTCCGACATCGGCGGCACCATGCGTCTCGGCGCCCAGGTCTGCCTGCTCAAGGAAGGTTCGCTGGCCCGCCAGATCTACGGTGCGCCGGAGATCACCGAGCGCCATCGCCATCGCTACGAAGTGAACAACACGCTGCTGGCGCAGCTGGAAGACAAGGGCCTGGTCGTCGCCGGCCGGGCGCCGGGCACCGACCTGTGCGAAATGGTCGAGCTGCCGGCCGAGGTCCATCCGTGGTTCGTCGGTTGCCAGTTCCATCCGGAATTCACGTCTAACCCGCGCCAGGGTCACCCGCTGTTCACGTCTTATGTGAAGGCCGCACTGGCCAGCAAGCAAGGCAAGAACGGATGAAACTCTGCGGTTTCGAGGCTGGCATCGACCAGCCTTTTTTCCTGATCGCCGGCCCCTGTACCGCCGAATCGGAACAGCTTTGCGTCGATGTCGCCGGCCGCATGAAGGAAATCTGCGCCCGGCTCGGCGTCAATTACATCTTCAAGGCGTCCTACGACAAGGCCAACCGCAGCTCCGGCAAATCGGTGCGCGGTCCGGGCATCGACGGCGGCTTGAATATCCTCGACAAGGTCCGCGCCCAGGTCGGCGTGCCGGTGCTGACCGACGTGCACAGCGAAGCCGACGTCGGCCAGGTGGCGAGCGTGGTCGACGTCCTGCAGACGCCGGCCTTCCTCTGCCGGCAGACCGATTTCATCCACGCCGTGGCGTCCTGCGGCAAACCGGTGAATATCAAGAAGGGCCAGTTCCTGGCGCCGGGCGACATGAAGAACGTCGTCGACAAGGCGCGTGAGGTCAACGGCGGCGCCGACAACCTGATGGTCTGCGAACGCGGCGCCAGCTTCGGCTACAACAACCTGGTGTCCGACATGCGCTCGCTGGCGATCATGCGCGACACCGGCTGCCCGGTCGTTTTCGACGCCACCCACTCGGTCCAGTTGCCCGGCGGTCAGGGCACGGTTTCCGGCGGCCAGCGCGAGTTCGTCCCGGTGTTGGCGCGGGCGGCGGTGGCGGTCGGGATTGCCGGCCTGTTCATGGAAACCCATCCCTGTCCGGAAAAAGCCTTTTCCGACGGCCCGAATTCCTGGCCGCTGGATCGCATGGAAAGCCTGCTGGCAACGCTGGTGGCGCTGGACAAGGCGGTCAAGCTGGCCGGTTTTGAAGAATTGAAATCCAGTTTCGTTTAAATCTTTGTTCATAAGGAAGAGACATGAGTTCTATCGTTGACGTCGTTGCCCGTGAAATCCTCGATTCCCGCGGCAATCCCACGGTCGAGGCCGATGTTCTGCTCGAATCCGGCGTCATGGGCCGGGCAGCAGTTCCGTCCGGCGCCTCCACCGGTTCGCGCGAAGCCATCGAGCTGCGCGACGGCGACAAGGGCCGCTACCTCGGCAAGGGCGTGATGCAGGCAGTCGAGAACGTCAACACCGAGATTTCCGAAGCGATCATCGGTCTTGATGCCCAGGAACAGGCTTTCATTGACCAGACCATGATCGAGCTCGACGGCACTGACAACAAGTCGCGCCTCGGCGCCAACGCCATCCTGGCCGTGTCGATGGCTGTTGCCAAGGCGGCTGCGGAAGAATCCGGCCTGCCGCTCTACCGCTACTTCGGCGGCATGGCACCGATGCAGATGCCGGTGCCGATGATGAACATCATCAACGGCGGCGAGCACGCCAACAACAGCCTGGACATCCAGGAATTCATGATCATGCCGGTCGGTGCCAACACCTTCCGCGAAGCCCTGCGTTGCGGCGCCGAAATCTTCCACGCGCTGAAGAAGCTGCTCGACAAGGCCGGTCACTCGACCGCCGTCGGCGACGAGGGTGGTTTCGCCCCCAACCTCGGCAGCCATGCCGAAGCCCTGCAGATCATCATGCAGGCGATCGAGGCCGCCGGCTACGTGCCCGGTCAGGACGTGCTGCTGGCGCTCGACTGCGCCGCTTCCGAGTTCTACAAGGACGGCAAATACCACCTCGCCGGTGAAGGCCTGCAACTGACCTCGGCCCAGTTCGTCGATTACCTGGCCAACCTGGCCGACCAGTTCCCCATCGTTTCGATCGAGGACGGCATGTCGGAAGCCGACTGGGATGGCTGGAAGCTGCTCACCGACCGCCTCGGTGCCAAGGTGCAGATCGTCGGCGACGACGTCTTCGTCACCAACACCCGCATCTTCAAGGAAGGCATCCAGAAGGGCATCGGCAACTCGATCCTGATCAAGATCAACCAGATCGGCACCCTGTCGGAAACCTTCGCCGCCGTCGAAATGGCCAAGCGCGCCGGTTACACCGCGGTGATCTCGCACCGCTCGGGCGAAACCGAAGACAGCACCATCGCCGACATCGCCGTCGGCCTCAATGCCGGCCAGATCAAGACCGGTTCGCTCAGCCGTTCGGATCGCATCGCCAAGTACAACCAGCTGATCCGCATTGAGGAAGATCTCGGCGATACCGCTTCCTACCCCGGTCGCGAAACCTTCTACAACCTGCGCTGATACCTCATGCGCTGGCTGGCGATCGGCTTGCTTGCCCTGATCGTCCTCCTCCAGTACCCGTTGTGGCTGGGCAAGGGAGGATGGATCAAGGTATGGGAGTACGATCGCCAGTTGAAGGTCCAGCGGGAGGAAACCCGCAAGCTGGAAATCCGCAACGCGGGCCTCGATGCCGAGGTCCGCGATCTCAAGCAGGGATACGAGGCAATCGAGGAGCGTGCGCGCTTCGATCTCGGCATGGTGAAGCAGGATGAAGTCTTTGTCCAGATACCCGATGAGGCCATTGCCAAGCCCCGTTAAATAGCTCAAGTTCCCCGTAGCCACGGCCATCTTGCTCGGATAGAATCGTTCCCAGCAGTCACCAGCCGGGCACCAAAGGAGAACGATATGCTGCTCAAGAATGGCGATAGAGCCCCGACATTCAGCTTGCCGGATGCCGATATGGAGACTGTCGATCTGGCCAGCTTCAAGGACCGGGATCACCTGGTCCTGCTGTTTTACCCCAAGGATGGAACGCCATCCTGCACCCGTGAGGTGACCGATTTTTCCGACCACGAGGTCGATTTCCGCAAGCTGGGCTGCACCATCCTCGGCATCAACCGCGAAGACTGTCTGAAACATCAGGAATTCCGGGACAAGGAAGGCATCGGCATCAATCTCCTGTCCGACGCTGACGGCGAAGTCTGCGCGCAGTACGGTGTCTGGCAGAGCAAGGAAGTGGACGGTGTGCAGAAAATGGGCATCATCCGTTCCACCTTCATCATCGATCGCAGCGGCGTCATCCGCCATGCGCTTTACAACGTCAATTTCAAGGGCCATGCACAGGAAGTTCTGTCCCTTGTGAAGGAACTCAATTCATGAACCTACAGGTTGCCCGCAACACCGTCATCACCCTCGACTATCACGTGACCGACCCCGACGGTGAGGTCGTGGACGAAGGGCGCGATCCGCTCGTCTATCTGCATGGCGGCTACGACGACATCTTCCCGAAGATCGAGGAAGCCCTGCAGGGCAAGGCAGTGGGTGAATCCGTGCAGGTCAAGCTGCAGCCGGACGAGGCCTTCGGCGAGTACGACCCGCAACTGGTGCAGATCGAGCCGCGCAAGGACTTTCCCAAGGAGCTGCAAGTCGGCATGCAGTTCGAGGGCGGGCCGGAGAACGGCAGCGACGAGGATTTCGTCATCTACCGCGTGACCGACATCGAAGGCGACAAGGTGGTGCTCGACGGCAATCACCCGCTGGCTGGCAGCGCCCTGGTATTTACCTGCACGGTGACGGCCATCCGTCCCGCCAGCGCCGAGGAAATCGAGCACGGCCACGTGCACGGCGGCGACGACGAGGAAGGCTGTGACTGAGGCAGCTCCCGATCAACGCCCGGCCGGTGGCCAGGCGTTGTTCTCGAACCGGAATAGCCCGGGTGCCTCGCTGTCGATGATGCCGCGCGTCCAGCCCATCATCGGATAGCCGAAGGTTTCGACCCGGGTGAAATTGGCGATCCGCTTGCCGTGATCGTCGCGTAGCGGCTTGTCGATGCGGCTGATATGGGTGTCGCCGTGGACGACGACCACCTGCCCCGGAAAGTTTAGCGTCTCGTGGCGCAGCGCCACCAGGAAATCGCGATAGCCGTTGGCGGTCAGTGCCGAGGCCAGCTGGGTAAAACCCGGGTTGGCCTGGAACAGCAGCACGATGCCGCGCAGCCTCTCGCCGCGGGCGAGGGCGAAACTCTCCCTGAGCCATGACAGTACCCGGGGATTGCGGGCGAGAAACTCCGGCGAGGCTTCGTTGGTGAGCCCGCGATTGTTATTGCCGCCGGGCAGATTGAGCGTGACGAACAGCACCGGCCCCAGCCGCCAACGTGAGTGTTCCGGGTAAGCGCCCGGCTGTCTCTCGAGCCGGATTTTTTTCTGGCCGAGACTGAACTCGTCCGGCCAGAACAGGCTGCGCAACTTGTCCAGCCTTTCCTGTGCGACGTAGGAGCCGTTGCTGACGCGCACGCAATCCGACCATTCGTTGTCGCCGGGAATGAAGACGAAGGGCGCCCGGCTGGCGTCGAACAGCGCGCGTCTGTCCTCGAAAACCGCGTCGTCGCAACGATCTCCGCCGTGCTTGATGTCGCCGACGTGGGCGATGAAATCGACATGAGTGTCGGTAATTGCCGCCAGCATCTTCGGCAGTTCGACGCGTTCCGCTGTCGAGTAGGGTACGTCGCCGATCAGTCCGAAACGCCAGATCTCGGCGCTTGCCGGGAGGGCAAGGACAGACAGGCATAGGGCCAGAAGGAGTTTCAGCCCGGTGCCGTGCTTTCCGGCTGGTGAGGTGGTGGGGAGCGCTTTGCCTTGCATGTCGGTTGGGAGAGTCGGGTCTGCCGGTAGGTGTTATCTGGAATAAGTGTTACAAGTGTATTTACTGTTAAAAATATCACGCGGTGATAGGATCGTGAGTATCGAAACTCGCTCCAAGGGATAGTCTCATGCCTGCAATTTCCATCCGGACCCGCCTGATTGTACTGGTTGCCGCGTTGGCGATGGCCCTGATCCTTGTCGGTGGATTGGGGTTCTATACCGCGACTACGGCGGAAAAAGAGGTCAAGGAAATCTATGAGCACCAGACGGTGCCGATGCGGGAGCTGGCCAGAATACGACGGCTCAGCGTGGAGAACGTCGGCCAGATGTTCCGTGCGATGCAGCACAATTCCGGGTTTGATTATGCCCGCCTGCACAACCATCCGCTTTCCACCCATTTCGACGTGATCGAGAAGAACCTGGCCTGGATGAACGAAACCCTGATCTCGATGGGCAAGGGCCTGCTGCCGGACAGCGAGGAAATGCGCCTGCTCAACGAATTCAAGCCGCTTTACGAAAGCTATACCGCCAGCGTGCTCAAGCCGGCAATCAAGGCGATGAATGAGGGCGATTTTTCGTCGGCGATGGTCGCCGATTTCCTCAAGGGTAACGGCGAATTCGAGCAGAAAATCAATCCGCTGCTGCGGGCGATGGCTGAAGCCCAGCAGAAATCGGTCGAGCATACCTTCCAGCAGGCGGTTGCCCGCAACAGCCAGATGCGTACGCTGTCGATCCTTACCCTGGCGTTCGGGCTGCTGGCCGGGGTCGGTCTGGCGATCTGGATTGTCCGCTCGATCACCGTGCCGCTGGGCGAAATGCGAACCCTGATCGTGCGCACCGCCGAACAGAAGGACTTCACCGGTCATCTGACGGTTTCCCGCATGGACGAAATCGGCCAGACGGCGCAGGCCTTCAACAGCCTGATGCAATCGCTGCGCAGCAGCCTGGGCGATGTGCGCGACAGCATTGCCCGCGTCGATGACGCGACGCTGGCGCTGGCGGCAGCAGCCGACCAGGCTTCGCGGGCGTCGAATGAAACCAGCGAGTCGGCATCTTCGATGGCGGCTTCGGTTGAGCAAATGTCGGTCAGCATCACCTCGGTTTCCGAGCACACGCGCGAGGCACTGGCAATTGCCAACATCGCTGGCGAGCATTCCGAAACCGGTGGCGAGGTGATTGGCAGTGCGGTTGCCTCGATGTCCGAAATCGCCGATCAGGTGCGCCGCGTCGGCGTTACGATCACCGAACTGGGTCAGCATTCCGACCGGATTTCCTCGGTTGTCCAGGTGATCCATGAGGTGGCCGAGCAGACCAACCTGCTGGCGCTCAATGCGGCAATCGAGGCCGCCCGCGCCGGTGAGCAGGGGCGCGGTTTCGCGGTGGTTGCGGACGAGGTGCGCAAGCTGGCCGAGCGGACCTCGGCGGCGACCGGCGAAATTGCCAAGATGGTTGGCGATATCCAGTGCCGTTCACGCGAGGCCGTTGACGAAATGGGCGTCGCCATCAAGCGCATCGGCCATGGTACCGAACTGGCTACCCAGGCCGGACAGGCGATCGAGGCGATTCGCTCGGCCAACAGCGAAGTGCAGCGGGTATTCCACGATATCAACGAAGCGATGGCCGAGCAGGGCAGCGCCAGCCAGGATATCGCTCAGCGCGTCGAACGGGTGGCGCAAGCTTCCGAACAGAGCGCGGCCAGTGTCGAAACCTCTGCGGCCAGTTCGCTGGCAATCCGCGATCTGGCAGCGGCGGTCCGGCACAGCGTCGAAGTCTTCCGCGTCTGAGGCGGCGTCACGGCTGGCGGGCTAGAGCAGGCCTTTCAGGGCATACAGCGCGTCCAGCGCTTCGCGCGGGGTCAGGCTGTCCGGGTCGATGGCGGCGAGCTGGCCGAGCACCGGATGCGGTTCCGGCTCGTTCGCCATCGTTTCGGTCGCGAAATCCTGTGCGAACAGATCGGGCTGCAGCGGATCGACGGCGGCCCGCTGCTCGAATTCGCGCAACTGCTTGCGGGCGGCGCGCACGACGCTGCCTGGAATCCCCGCCAGCGCCGCGACCTGGATTCCGTAGCTCTGATTGGCCGGGCCTTCCTCGACGGCGTGCATGAAGACGATGCGGTCGTTATGTTCGACGGCGCCGAGGTGCACGTTGGCCAGTTCGGAATATTCGTGCGACAACCGGGTCAGTTCGAAATAGTGCGTGGCGAACAGTGTCAGGCTGCGGTTTTTGTCGATCAGATGGCGCAGGATGGCGAAGGCCAGCGACATGCCGTCGAAGGTCGAGGTACCGCGGCCGATCTCGTCCATCAGCACCAGGCTCTGGTTCGTTGCGTGGTGCAGGATGGCGGCGGCTTCGGTCATCTCGACCATGAAGGTCGAACGGCCGGAAGCGAGGTCGTCGGAGGCGCCGATGCGGGTGAAGATGCGGTCGAGCGGGCCGAGCACGCAGCGCGTCGCTGGCACGTAGCTGCCGATGTGGGCAAGCAGGGCGATCAGCGCGACCTGGCGCATGTAGGTCGATTTACCGCCCATGTTCGGGCCGGTGATCAAGAGCAGCCGGCGCTCTTCGGCGAGCCGGCAGTCGTTGGCGATGAAGGTCTCGGCGCTTTGCGCCAGTTCGTTCTCGACCACCGGGTGGCGGCCGCCTTCGATGGCGAGGCAGGTCTCGGCGACGAATTCCGGCTTGCACCAGTTGCGCTTCAGCGCCGACTCGGCGAAGCCGGCCAGCAGGTCGAGCTGGGCGACGGCACGGGCAATCGTCTGCAGGGTCGGGACGACCGGCTGCAGCGCGTCGAGAATCTGTTCGTAGAGCAGCTTCTCTCGCGCCAGCGAGCGTTCCTGCGCCGACAGCGCCTTGTCCTCGAAGGCCTTCAGCTCCGGCGTGATGTAGCGCTCGGCGTTTTTCAGCGTCTGCCGGCGGCGGTAGTCGTCGGGAATCTTGTCGACGTTGGCGTGTGTGACTTCGATGTAGAAGCCATGCACCTTGTTGTACTCGACCTTCAGGCTACTGATGCCGGTGCGCTCGCGTTCGCGCACTTCCATGTCGACCAGGAAGGCGCCGCAGTTGTCGTTGAGCGAGCGCAGTTCATCGAGATCGGCGTCGAAACCCGGCGCGATGACGCCGCCGTCGCGCACCTGGGCGCCCGGTTCGGCGGCGATGGCGCGCACCAGCAGGTCGAGCGTTTCGGCCGGTACGGCCAGTTCGTCGTAGGTCTGCGCCAGCAGGTCGGAATTGGCCTCAGCCAGCGGCGCGCGCAGTTCCGGCAGCCGGGCGAGCGATTCGCGCAGGCTGGCGAGGTCGCGCGGGCGGGCGTTGCGCAAGGCAATGCGGCCGGCGATGCGCTCGATGTCGGCGATGCCGCGCAGGCTCTTGCGGACGGCACCGGCCAGGCGGCCGTAATCGTCGAGCAGCGCCTCGACCGCACCATGGCGTTCGGCGGGAATCGCCCGCGCGCGTAGCGGATGGTGCAGCGTGTGGCGCAGGAGGCGCGAGCCCATGCTGGTGACGCAGTTGTCGAGCAGCGAGAAGAGCGTCGGCGACGGCTGGCCGCGCAGCGTCTCGGTCAGTTCCAGGTTGCGCCGGGTGGCGAGGTCGAGACCAAGGTAATCGCCCTCGATTTCGACGCTCAGCCCACGCAGGTGCGGCAACTTGCCCGATTGCGTCGCTTGCGCGTACTGGAGCAGGGCACCGGCCGCGGCAATCGCCGGCTTCAGACCTTCGGCGCCGAAACCGGCGAGCGAGGCGACCTCGAACTGGTCGCAGAGCAGGCGTTTGGCCGAGTCGAAGTCGAAATACCAGTCTGGTTGGCGGGTGCGCGCCACGTCGATGCCGAAGTTCGGCGTCCAGCTTTCCGGATAGAGGATTTCCGCCGGCCGGATGCGCTCCAGCGTCGCCGCAATCTGCTCGGCCGCCACCTCGATCAGGATGAACTCGCCGCTCGCCAGGTTGAGCCGGGCGATGCCGGCGGTGTTGCGCAAGGTGGTCACGGCGAGTAACCAGACATCCTGCTTGTCGTCGATCAGCGCCGCGTCGGTCAGCGTCCCCGGCGTGACGATGCGCGACACGGCGCGCTCGACCGGCCCCTTGCTGGTTGCCGGATCGCCGATCTGCTCGCAGATCACCGCCGACTCGCCCATCTTGACCAGCCGCGCCAGGTAAGGCTCCAGCGAATGGAAAGGCACGCCCGCCATCTTGATCGGCACCCCAGCCGACTGCCCGCGCGTGGTCAGCGTGATATCCAGCAAGCGCGCCGCCTTCTCCGCATCCTCAAGAAAAAGCTCGTAGAAGTCACCCATGCGGTAGAAGAGCAGGGTATTCGGATGCTTGGCCTTGAGCCCGAGGTACTGCTGCATCATCGGGGTGTGCTTGGGGCTGTCGGCGGGTTTGCTCATGGAATTCAGGGCGGCGAAAAGGGAGCAATTCTAACAGGGGCGAGGTACCAAGCCCCCAGCTTCGGGATTTGAAGCAGGATAGACCTTACGCGAAGCGGCAGATGTAGTTGCTCGGGCTCATCCGGCAATGCTGCTCGACGGCACCGGGCAGGTCGAACAGGCGGGGCATGCGCCGGAAATCGAAGACTCGGTAAAGGTGGAACTGGGCAGAGTTTTCCCGGGCAAAGCCGACTTCGTTGTGGCTGATGAAAAACGGTGTTTCCTTGCCGAAGGCGGTGGTTTTAACCTCGATGAAACGCTCGCGGCCGTCTGTCTCGAAGGAAAGAACATCGAAGCCGAGGCCATCGCCCTGGCTTCGGGAAATGTGTTCAACTTTGTCTGCTAGCTTGGTTTGACCACTTGCACGTAAACGCAGGTGTTCGAAATTGACGACGAAGGCTTCGCCAGCTTGTCCTGGCGAGATATTGCGAGCTTCACGCTCAAGGTAGTCACGTTGCTGCGGCAAGCGATAAATCGCTGTTGGCTCTTTCGCCACCCAATGTTGTTCTGGAGGATTGACCATGGCTTTTGCATAGTCTCGCAGCAAGGGCGTCGTGGCAGGGGAAATGGTTGCCTGGATTGCGGCTTCGTCGAGTGATGGATCGTTGCGCAGCCGTAATTCGACAATTTCCCTGAGCATGCCTTGGTAATTGCCCAATGGTTTGTAGCCGTTGATGTAGGGCCAACCGTTTTCCAGAAGAATGGCGCTGATGTTTTGGTGCTTGCGCTCAACGGCGCCTTCTGAGCGCCCGTTTAGTTTGCCCTGCAGTTGCTTTCGATGAGCCGATTTGTTGTAGTTTTGACCGGACAGTTCCATGCACAACATGTGCAGGTAGTCAGCGACCGTGGCTTCAACTTCTGTTTGGCTCCATTCCATGTGTTTCGGGATCAAGTTGGTTAATGACGTTTCTCGAGTATGCCTCAAACTAAGAGCCATCTGTCGCCAAGGGGGTTGCCATTTGGCGATGCAATAGGGATGTGCTGGCTTAGGCGTATGCCGCAAACTGATTGCTGTCGCGGGTGAGGAGTTGCATCAGCTTGGGGTGGGTAAACAGTTTTTCCCGGCCGACTTGCAGTTCTTTCAGTACACCAATGCCGACCAGTTCCTTGAGGTAGCTTGAGGCGGCCTGGCGCTGGGCGATTTTCTTGTCGACCAGGTTGGCGATGCGGCAGTAGGGCTGCTCGAATATGACGTCGACCAGTTCGCGGCTGTAGATCTTGGCTTGTCTTTCGCGGATGTAGTTGGCGGTGTGCTCGGCCAGGCTGCGGATGGCGGCGATCTTGGCGGTGGTCCATTGGGCGGTTTCTTCAACGGCTTGCAGCATGAAGAGTATCCAGGGCTCCCAGGCGCCATGACGCGTGACGTCGAGCAGCAGCCGGTAGTAGTCCGCCTTGTGGGCAATGATGTGCCGGCTCAGGTAGAGGATGGGCAAGCCAAGCAGGTCTTGCTGGATCAGATAGAGGATGTTGATGACACGGCCGGTGCGGCCGTTGCCGTCGGTGAAGGGGTGGATGGCCTCGAACTGGTAATGGGCAACCGCCATGCGCACCAGGGGATCGATGTCTTCCTGGTAGTGCAGGAATTTCTCCCAGTTGGAAAGCAGGTCGCGCAGCCGGGTTTCGCCTTCCGGCGGGGTGTAGATGGTTTCGCCTGTACGGTCGTTGGCCAGACGGGTACCGGGCGTGCGGCGGATATCCATGGCCACGCCTTTGGTCGTGCGGCAAACCTCAATGGCCGTAGCGGTACACAGCGGACGCTCGGCGAGCGAGCGGAAGCCACGGTAGAGCGCGGTGCGGTAGCGCAGGGCTTCCTTGGTTGCCGGGTCGGCCTGGCTGTCGCTTTGGGCAAACTGAAAGAGCTTGTCGGTGCTGGTGACAATGTTTTCGATTTCCGAACTGTCTTTCGCTTCGAGCAGGGGAAGGGTGTTGATGAGCATGTCCTGATTGGGGATCAGCTCGGCAGCCTGCTTGAGTTCGGCGAGGGCGGCCCGCGCGGTGATGCAGCGTTTGAGCACCGCCCGGGTTTCGATCTCCTGACCGGGTGGCAGGAGGGGAAGGGCGTTGTAGGGCTGTTCCGGGTGCCAGTCAGGAGGGCTCATGGTGTCGAAATCGATTTTTGGCGACAGGTTCGGAGGATATGTTGTTGCTGGCGACAGGTCAATCAAACGTGTCGATACTTTTGAAAAACATCGACACGTTTTGGTCTCATGTCGACGGCGACGACATGTCGAAAAAACGTGTCGATGAAATATTGATTCATCGACACGTCGTTCGCTTGGCTTATCGAGCAGCGTATCGTGAATAGCTCGTGGGTACTGCTGGCCTGGTGTTAGATCGTCTTAAGGTAAAGGGCGTTTAGGCCCTGCAGCAACTCCGTATCCGCATGATCGTAAGCCGGCGAGCAGCAGCACAGAAGCTTGAGCGGCGCTTCACCGGTGGCTTCGATGCAGTGTGGCGTGCCCGGGGGAATGCATACAGTGTCGCCCGGCCGAACCGGAAAACGTTCCTGGCCCAGGGTCATCAGGCCGGTGCCGGCGGTGATGTGGTAAAGCTCTTCGGTGATTGCGTGGCGGTGCAGTTCGGTTTTGCAACCGGGCAGTATGGTGGCTTCGGCGAGGCTTTGTTTGCGATTGCCGTGTACCGCCGGGTGCATCAGTTCGCGGATCTCGGAGCCGTCTTTGGTGATGTAGGGGGCGACACCTGCGTAGGCTTGCAGCGCCATGGTCAGTGTGGGGAATCGTCCAGATGCTTTACGTCGTCGCGGTCGCGCTGATTGGCAAAGTGACGTTCGCGGATCAGGTACATGATGCTGCTGACGAACAGGCCAAATAGCGTGAGCACCCAGTAGATCGACATGTCGGCGCGGATCATCAGGTAATAAAGGCCGGTCATTACCAGGATGGACAGGTTTTCGTTGAAGTTCTGGACGGCGATCGAGTGACCAGCGCCCATCAGGATGTGACCGCGATGCTGGAGCAGGGCGTTCATCGGTACGACGAAGAAACCGGACAGGGCGCCGATCAGGATCAGCAATGGTACGGCCAGCCACATGTCACGAACGAAGTTCATCACCAGCACGATGATCCCCATAGCGATGCCAAGCGGGATGACCCGCACCGCCTTGCGCAGGGTGATGAATTTGGCGGCGACGATGGCGCCGGTGGCCACGCCTACTGCGACCACGCCCTGGAGCATGGACGATTGCGACAGGTTGAGGCCGAGCGCGGCTTCTGACCATTTGATCACGATGAACTGCAGGGTGGCGCCGGCTCCCCAGAACAGGGTGGTCACTGCCAGCGATATCTGTCCGAGCCGGTCTCGCCAGAGAAGTGCGAGACAGTGTTTGAATTCATGGAACAGATAGGCGGGGTTGTTCTTGAGCGGCTTGTGGTCGACACCCGTGTCCGGGACGTAGAGGTTGAACACCGCAGCCAGCAGGTAGAGAACGGCGATGAGGGCAACTGCCACCTCGGCGGCAGAATCGATACCGGTATCGATCAGCGGCAGATCGAAAGCCAGGAGGTGGTTGAGCATGCCTGGTTGAATCAGCAGGCCACCAATGACCACGCCGAGGATGATGGCGCCAACGGTCAGCCCTTCTATCCAGCCGTTGGCGACGACCAGCAATCGGGGTGGCAGGTACTCGGTCAGGATCCCGTACTTGGCCGGCGAGTAGGCAGCGGCACCCAGGCCTACGATGGCGTAGGCGGCCAGGGGGTGTACATGGAGAAACATCAGGCCACAGCCAAAGATCTTGATGCTGTTGCTGATCAGCATGACGCGACCCTTGGGCATCGAGTCGGCGAAAGCGCCGACGAAGGCAGCCAGAACCACATAGGAAATGGTGAAGCAGGTCTTGAGTAGCGGTTCGTACTCGGCAGGCGCCTGCATGTCACGCAATGCCGCAATGGCGACGATGAGCAGGGCGTTGTCAGCAAGCGCAGAGAAGAACTGCGCAGCCATGATGATGTAAAAGCCGAACGGCACGAAATATTGCCTCTCAATCTACTACTTTGGGCGAGGGTTATACCACGGATCAACCGGCTTCACGCGCCTAAGTGCAGGCTTCCGTGTTTCAAGGGCTGCTCTTGAACAATCTCTTGCCTGCATTTGATTTGAGTCAACTTTCATTTTGCATACCCGTTGTGCATGAAAAGTTCTGCTGATATATTTCGCAAAAATTAAAAAGCATATGCTTTAAAAATACACGCGGCCCCTCACAGAGACGAGAAATCGGGGGTGTCAAGTTGCAGGCAGTAGAACGGAAGAACGTCGACCTTGAGTTTGATGAGCGCTTCATGTTTGTAGATCAATTGATCAGCGAACACGAAGCCGATTTTGACGCACCCTTGCGCAAGGGAAGAGATCCCTTCGACTGGGGCAAGATTGCTCAGGACTGCCAGGCGCTTTCGCTGGAATCCAACGACCTGCGTATTGCCGTGTGGTGGTTGCGTGCCCGCTCCGAGATCGGTGGCCTCCCCGATTGGGTGGATGGCTTGCATCATATACAGGCCTTGCTGGTGATGCCGGAAGAGGAAGTTTTTCCTCAGGGAGACGCCGATATTTCCACGGGCGAGCTCCACGCCACAGCTTTGGGGTGGTTGAGTTCCTCGCGCAGCGTCGCACTGTTCAAGAAGTTGCCCTTGACCGCGGATGGTACCTGGAAGGTTGCCGCGCTGCTGCCCGATTCCCTCGACAAGAAATCGAATGCCGATGCCGACCTGGGCAAGCTGCGTGAGGCCATGCTGGCCGAGCCGGACCGGGCAAACACCGATTACCAGTTCCTTGAGCAGGCCAAGGTCTGTCTGGAAACGATATCCCTTCTGCTTGACCAACGCGCGCCTGACGGCGGCGGCGATTTCAGTGAATTGATCTCCACAGTCGGGCATGCATTGCATCGCCTGGCAACGGTGGCCAGCGTTGCCCAAGCCCAGCCGCAGGAGGTCAAGGCGGAAGAGGCAACAGTCGCTGCCGTGGTCGATCGGCGTCCGCGCGATGTGGCCGGACCCTCCATCGCCGAGCAGGGTATATCGATTCACTCACGTGACGAAGTGCGCCTGGTGCTTGCTGCGCTGGAGCGCTACTACCGGGAATACGAGAGCGGTCACCCGGCGCCGATCTTCATCCAGCGTCTGCAGCGGATGGTCGACATGAGTTTCGAGCTTTTGGTCAAGGAGTTGTTTCCTGAATCCGAGAGGCTTTTGGGGCAGCTGGTGAAACCGGCATCACAGTAGTTAATCAAGAAGTTTCATTGATGGAGATTTGACGTGGCTAAACATTACGACGGCCAGAAATTTATTGGCAAACAGCGGGCACCTCGGGTGCAGATCGAGTACGACGTTGAAATCTACGGCTCGCAGAAGAAGGTTGAACTGCCGTTTGTCGTGGGTGTGATGGCGGATTTGTCCGGTGAAAACCGTGACTCGCTGGCGCCGATCGAAGAACGTGATTTCGTCGATATCGACGACGAAACCTTTGACAAGCGGATGGCACAGATTGCCCCCAAGGTTGCCTTCTATTGCGATGACGTGTTGTCGGAAGATGACCCCGGTGCGCTCATCGATGTGAACCTGACCTTCAACTCCATGCAGGATTTCGAACCGGGCGAGATCGCCAAGAGGATTCCGGAGTTGGCGGCACTGCTCAAGGCCCGCAATGAGCTCAAGGAACTGACGACCTACATGGACGGCAAGATGGCCGCCCAGGATCTGATCGAACAGATCCTCACCAATACCAAGTACACCGGCAAGGAACTGGAAGTCCGCGACGACGCGGAGTGGCCCAAGTCGCCTGACGAAGATGGACCGACAGGCAATGTCCAACCCGAGGGAACGAAAGGCTGAACCCAATGAGCACCGTATTTGAAAATCAGACCAGTGCAGGCGCAACTCAGGTTAGCACGCTGGAAGACGACGTCGAACTCAAGGAACTGCTGAAGAAATCCTTCCGGCCGCGGACCAACGAGGCTGCCGATGCGGTTCAGACTGCCGTCGGCACACTCCTCCAGTTCGTTCGTCGTGACAAGGTGGTTGTCTACAAGGACGTTCTGAAAACGGTGGACGAGCTTGTTGCCGAAATAGACGCCAAGATTTCCAAGCAGCTGACCAAGATCCTTCATCACCCTGACATGCAGAAGCTCGAAGGTGCATGGCGCGGCCTGCATTACCTGGTTTCCAACACCGAGGTCAGCGCCAACTTGCGCATCCGGGTGATGAACATCAGCAAGAAGGAACTGGGACGTACCCTCCGTCATTACAAGGGCGGTGCCTGGGACCAGAGCCCGATCTTCAAGAAGGTCTATGAGCAGGAATTCGGTCAGTTCGGTGGTCAGCCTTTCGGTTGCCTGGTCGGCGATTACGAGTTCAACCACAGTCCGCATGACGTCGCCCTGCTGACGGAAATGGCCAAGATTGCTGCTTCTGCTCACGCTCCCTTCATCTCGGCCGCAGCACCGGGGACCATGCAGATGGACTCGTGGTCCGAACTGGCCAACCCGCGGGACATCTCCAAGATCTTCCAGGCGGTCGAATATGCATCCTGGCGCCGCCTGCGCGAATCGAACGACTCGCGTTATCTGTCGCTGACCCTGCCGCGATTTCTGGCACGTCTGCCCTACGGTGCGCATACCCACGAAGTGCCGGAGTTCGCCTTCGAGGAAACCACCAATCCGGATAGTGACAAGGATTTCTGCTGGGCCAATTCCGCCTACGCAATGGCCGCCAACGTGACCCGTGCCTTCTCCGAGTACGGCTGGTGCACCAAGATCCGCGGTGTCGAATCCGGCGGTGCGGTCGAAATCCTGCCTAATTACGTCTATTCCAACTCGGATGGCGAGAAGCTGCTCTACTGCCCGACCGAAATCGCCATCTCGGATCGTCGCGAGCACGAACTGTCGAATGCTGGCTTCATGCCGTTGGTCTTCCGCAAGAACTCGGACATGGCTGCGTTCATCGGTGCCCGCACCATGCACAAGCCGGCCATCTACGAAGACGACGACGCGACCGCCAACGCCAATCTCTCGGCCCGGCTGCCCTACATCTTCGCCACCTGTCGGTTTGCCCACTACCTGAAGTGCATCGTCCGCGACAAGATCGGTTCCTTCAAGTCGCGTGAAGAGACCCAGCGCTGGTTGAACGACTGGATCATGAATTACGTCGATGGCGACCCGACGATTTCGAGCGAAGCGACGAAGTCCCGCAGGCCGCTGTCTGCTGCAGAAGTGATTGTGGACGAACTCCCGGACAACCCGGGTTACTACCGCGCCCAGTTCTTCCTGCGTCCGCATTACCAACTTGAGGGGTTGACCGTGTCCCTCCGGCTGGTTTCCAAGCTGCCGTCTGCCAAACAGACGAGTCAGTAAGGAAATGCCGGGCCGACTGAAGACAACCTTCAGATCGGGAAGCCGTCAGTCGGCCCGGGTACTTCACGGTTTCATTCATCTATCCATTTAGGAGCAATCATGGCACAAGCACTTGTTGACTATTTCCTGCAAATCGATGGCGTCGAAGGCGAGTCTCCCGACCAGCAATATCCGGGTCTGATTCAGCTGCAGAGCTGGCAGTGGGCTGAAGAAAACTCTGGTCGTTGGGGTTTCGGTAGCGGTGGCGGTGCGGGCAAGGTTGAAATGAAGGACTTCGAGTTCCGCATGGTCACCAACAAGGCCTCACCGAAGCTCTTCCTGATGTGCGCGACTGGCGATCACATTCCGCAAGCCCGCCTGATCTGCCGCAAGTCCGGTGGTTCGCAGCTTGACTTCATGACCGTGACCTTCAGCAACTGCCTGGTCTCGTCTTTCACCACCATCGGCAACCTGCCGGGCGAGATGGCCACCAAGTTCGGCCAGACCGAAACGGTGCTGCCGGTTGATGAAATCAAGATCAACTTCGCCCGCATCGAAGTCGAGTACAAGGAGCAACGCAATGACGGCACCATGGGCGCCGTCATCAAGGCGGGCTATGACCTGAAGCTGAACGCCACGGTCTAAACCTCAGTCGGCATTTGGTGCTGGCGGACATGGGTTCGTCGGCACCAAATCAGAACATGAAGCCATCTTTCCAGAACAAGCATTCCTTCACACCCAACCTGTTCCAGCGGATCAGTCAGGGGGCGGCAAATCACGCCTCGGTGGCCGATTCGGTGCAGGAAGAGGTGTTGCAACTGCTCAGACATGCCGCTCGTAGCGCCCGTCCCTCGGTGGATGGCGAAGCGCATGCGTGGTCGTCGGTATTCAACTACGGATTGCCGATGGCATCGTTTGGCAGTACCAGCTATTCAGATGTCGAGGCCGTCATCCGGCACCTCAAGCGGATGATTCCCTTGTTCGAGCCCAGGCTTGATCCGCGTTCGCTGCAGATCACCGCCTCGCTCTCCGAAAATCAGCATTTTCGCGAATCGGTCCTGTTCGATATCAGTGCCGAAGGTCGGGATGCATCGATTGCCTATCTTTCATTTCGTATCGCCGTCGATTTCAGTCATGGCGCGGTTCGTCTCGTCCGCAGGCCGAATTTGTGAATCAAGATTTCATCGACCTATATAACGAAGAGCTGCGTTTCCTGCGTGAAGCAGGTCAGTATTTTGCCGATGCCTATCCCCAGGTTGCCGGGAAACTGGGGATGCACGAGGACACGGTCAGCGACCCTTTCGTTGAACGTCTGCTGGAAGGAGTTTCCTTCCTCACGGCACGGATTCAGTCCAGGCTCGACGTTGAACATGCCGAGTTTGCCCGCCAGATGCTCGCCCGGGTGGCGCCGCTGTGGGACGAAGCAACGCCATCGATCGCCACGCTGGCGTTCACTCCGGATTTTGCCTCGCCTGAATGCCAGGGTGGCATCACCATCGAAAAAGGCAGCGTCATCCAGGCCCGCTTGCCGGGCAACAAGAGTGTCCTGCGTTTCACAACGGGGCAGGCGGTTCAGCTGTTGCCTCTGGAAATCTCCAAAGTGCGCTGTGCCGCCACCATCAATCACCTTCCTCCGCGTATCGCGGCGCAATCCCAGGAAGCAGCCGGCGTGATCGCGCTGGAGTTCTCCTGCCAGGGGCGCGCCAAGCTCGGGGAACTGAAGACTGATTATCTGGAATTGACGCTGGCCGGGGATATCCCGCTTTGCCATGCCATCCAGAAAAGGCTGATGCACGATGCCTTCAAGGTCTTTGCCTGGGCCGAAGACAGTGGCGCGCTCGAATATATCGAGATCAGCAAGGAAGCGCTCTCCATCATCGGTGTCAGCCCGGGTGAGAGCCTGCTACCGGCGTCGGCCAGCATGCTGCCCGGCCTGCGTTTGCTGCGCGAGTATTTTGCCCAGCCCAGCCGCTTCCTCGGGGTCCGGATTTCCGGCCTGAGCAAGCTCTTCAAGCGTATCGGCGAGCATCGCAAGTTCCACATCGGTTTTCTTCTCAGGAGCGAGCCGGCCAACATCGTTAACCGGATCAATGCCCAGTGCTTCCGCCTGTTCGCGACGCCGGTCATCAACCTTTATCCGAAGACTTTCGACCCGATCGTCTACAACCCGGATCGTACCGATCAGTGGGTACTCGTCGACCGCCTACGGCCGCTGGCGTACGACATCCACCACATCACCGAGTGCCGTGCCATTCTCGAAAATGGTCGTTGTCTCGGACTGGCCCAGGTGCCACCGCGCAACGGTTATGCACAAACGGCGCACGAAGGCTATTTCAGCAGCCGCAAGCAGTACGTGACTTATGGTTCGGTCGACAAGGGCTCGCTCAAGAACCAGCTGCCGATCCGCCATTTCGTCAATATCGGCATGGGTCCTGAAACCGGCGTGCCCGAAGACGTCAAGTCGCTGCAGATCGATGGTTACGTGAGTGATCGTGGCTGGTATCGGGAGCATCTTGATCAAGCCGGCTTTTCGCTGACCAGTTCCAGCCAGATTGGCAAGATCGAATGTCTGCGGCTACCCAGTGAAGCCCGGGACGAGCCCCTGCCCGAGCGGCACTGGGAGGCCGTGCAACTGCTCGGCAGTAATCCCCTGCGCATGCGAAGCCGGGACGACAACGATCTGCTCAATGCACTTCACCTGTGGCTCGGTCTGGCTGCCGATCCTGCCGTTCTGGCCGATCAGCGGCGTATCGGTAGCATTGATCGCGGCCGGAACAAGATGGGTTTTTCCCGCTCGCCGGTTCCCGGTCCCATGTCCTGGGTCCGTTCCAACCGCCTGCGGTTCAACGTCGATACCAAGCATCACCCGGATGGTGGGGCATGGCTGTTTTCCAGGATCGTCTGTCACGCGCTCCTCGATTGCGTGAATTTGAACGACGGACTGGAGGTTGAGATTGATTTTGACGGCGAGTCGGGCGATGTGTTTTCGAATCTGTCGCGGGCGGGAGGACGGGCTTGATGCAAGTGTCGACCGACGAATTCGACGTTCTGCATGAGGCCATGGCTTACGTGGAATCGGACGGCAAGCCGCGCCAGTTGAAAGCGGATGAATCCTGGCGGGGGATTTCGAACCGCAAGACCCTGCACGAGTTGCTGCGGCGCCTGGAAACTCTGGTTGCCAACGATGGTCTCGGGCTGCGGCCCGGCTGGGACCAACGCTGGCTGCATATCGAACAGGCGGCGGAGCTTTATTTTTCCGGCAGCGAATTGCAGGACGTACGGCTGGAGCCTGCCAAGGAAAAGGGCGGGCGCGACGCCGAACATGACATCCTGCGCGTGCGCCTGCGGCATTTCGGCCTGTTCGCTCCTTACGGTCCTTTGCCCATTCATGTTACCGAACACGCCAAGTACGAGCGCACCTTTGAACGTAACGCGGGCTTCGAGGCATTCCTGAACCTGTTGAGCGGTCATCTGGCCCTCCTTGATTACCGGGCCTACGCCAATACGCATCCGGTTCTCAGCCTGTACGGACACCCGAAACAGGCCGGATTTTCAGCGCGTTTGTCCGAATTGGCATCGGGCTGGATGGCCGTCGGCGGGAAGGACGTTTCCCAGCACATCAAGCGTTGCCGGCTCGCTGCCAGTTGGGCCTACGTGCGCCCTGAGCGCAGTCTGGCAGCGCTGGAAACCATTCTGGCCGAGTATTTCCGGATCGACGTCAAGGTCAGCCCGCGTCATGGCCGCTGGATCGAAATTGGTGGCGAAAGCGGTGAAAAGCGTCTTGGTCAGTGGCGTGTCGGACGCAGGATCTTCGATACCCAGTCAGCCATTCACGTGCAGCTGGGACCTGTCGATGCCAAGGATTTTCCCCTTTTTCAGCGGGCATCCGACCGGATGAAGACGATGGTGCGCCTGATCGAGGATTACGCGGGCGGTCAGGTCAACGCGCGCATCGACATTGACGTCCGCACCTCGCCAAACCTGCGGGCGGCACTGGGCAAGACGCGCATCGGACAGAACACCTGGATCAAACCGTCGGAAGAACTGAAGACGATTTGTACCCATAACCCATACGAATTACTTTGACGGAGTTTTTTGAATGAATCGAGAGCGGTTGTTTGGTCGTCTTGGCACCATGGCTTACGAAGCAGTCGTCGAAGCGACGGCTTTGTGCAAGCAGAGTGAGCATGAGTTCATCGAACTTGAACACTGGCTGATTTCGGTGATGCGTCGCGAGCAGAGCGACATCTCCGAGCTGCTGTCCCATTTCAAGGGCGATGCAGGCATCCTGCTCAGTCAGTTGCAGCGGCAACTGGCGCGCTTTCCCCGGCGCAAGGGCTGCACCATCGACATCTCGTCACGCCTGGATCACGCCATGGAAAGCGCCATGGCAACCAGCCAACTGGTGGCGCCTGCGCTGCACATCCGTTCCGGTCACGTGCTGCTGGGTCTGCTTGAAAACAATGAAACCCGCCAGATTCTCTATCGCCTGAGTTCGCAGTTCGAACGAATTCAATGGCCGGAAGCGATCAAGGTCTTCGAGCAGGCTGGACGGGGTTGGCGCGAGGCCAAGGACCGGCCGATGAGCTCGCCGGAAGTGCCGATCGACATCGAGGGCGAACAGGCCGCCGACAGCGACGCCCTGACCCGCTGGGCAACCAACCTGACCGAACAGGCCAGGCAGGGTGGGCTCGATCCGGTTATCGGGCGTGACAACGAATTGCGTCAGGTGATCGACATCCTGCTGCGCCGCCGCCAGAATAACCCGATCCTGGTCGGCGAAGCCGGCGTCGGCAAGACCGCGATCGTCGAGGCGCTGGCCCAGCGAATTTCCGACGGCATGGTGCCTGGGCTGCTCGCCGAAGCGCAGGTCTGGGTGCTCGACCTCGCTCGCCTGCAAGCCGGCGCCAGCATGAAGGGCGAGTTCGAGGCGCGTCTGAAGTCGGTGGTCGATGCGATCGAAAAGTCGCCGACGCCGATCATCCTCTTCTGCGATGAAGCCCACACCTTGGTGGGCGCCGGAGGCCAGGCCGGCACCGGTGACGCGGTCAACATGTTGAAGCCGATGCTGGCCCGCGGCAAGTTGCGCATGGTCGCGGCGACCACCTGGAGCGAATACAAGCAGTTCATCGAACCCGATGCCGCGCTGACCCGCCGCATGCAGCCGGTGGTCGTCGACGAGCCCGGCGAGAACGAGGCGATCACCATGTTGCGCATGATCGCCGAGCGTTTCTCCAAGCACCACGGCGTGCGCATCACCAACGATGCACTGGTCGCTGCCGTCAAGCTGTCGAAGCGCCACCTGCCGAGCCGTCATCTGCCGGACAAGGCGATCAGCCTGCTCGACACCGCCTGCGCCCGCGTCGCGATGAGCCGCGTTGCGCCGCCGGCCGCGCTGGAGCGCGAACGCCAGGCGGTGGTGTCGCTGGACCTGCAACTGGCCTGGGCCGAGCAGGACGAAAAGTTGGCGATCGATTGTGGCGTCGACCGTGAAGCATTGAAGCAGAAGCGCGCCGAACACCAGGCCAAGGCCGATGCACTGGAACAACAGATCAACCAGGCCCGGCAACTGGTCGGCCAGGTTGGTGAACTGCTTGCCCAGCCGGCCGCCAGCGAAGGCAACGGTGCCTTGGCCGCGCTGACCGGCGAACTCGACGAACTGCAGCAGGGCAAGCCGCTGGTTCAGCCCTGGGTCGATCAGCGCACGGTCGCCGCTGTCCTTTCCGAATGGACGGGGATCCCCGACATCGACATGGTGACCGACGACATCGAGGCCACCCTGCAACTGCGCGAGCGCCTGGAAAAACGCGTCTTCGGCCAGACCGGCGGCATCATCGCGCTGAGCAAGGCGCTGCAGGTGGCACGCGCCGGCATTCATGACCCGCAGCGGCCGCTCGGCGTCTTCATGTTGACCGGGCCGACCGGCACCGGCAAGACCGAAACGGCGATCGCCCTCTCGGAACTGCTGTTCGGTGGCTCGCACAACCTGATCCAGTTCAACATGAACGAGTTCCAGGAAGCGCACACCGCCGCCACCCTGAAGGGCGCCCCGCCGGGATACGTCGGCTACGGCAAGGGCGGCGTGCTGACCGAAGCAGTGCGGCGCAAGCCCTACAGCGTTGTACTGCTCGACGAATTCGACAAGGCCCACCGCGACGTCCACGAAGTCTTCTACCAGGTCTTCGACCGGGGTTGGATGGAAGACGGCGAGGGACGCCGGGTCAGCTTCCGCAACTGCCTGATCCTGATGACCAGCAACATCGGCGCCGAGGAAATCGAGGTTGCCGCGCTGGCCGAACAACCGGCCACCTACGGGCAATTGGTGCAATTGGCGCAGGGCAGTCTGCAGCGCCATTTCGCGCCGGCGCTGCTGGCCCGGATGCAGGTGCTGCCGTTCTACCCCCTGGGCCTGTCGGCCTTGCAGTCGATCGCCGAGCACCAGTTCCAGCGCTTGGCCGATCGCCTGGAAGAGCAGGGGGTGACGCTGGAGATCGACACTTCCGCCGTCGAGTGGGTGGCCAATACCGCAGCGGGTCATCCGCATCGCGGGCGTGCCATCGAAGACCTGATTCGCGCGACCGTGCTGCCGTCGCTCGCTCAGGAGTTGCTTGCTGCCAAGCGGGACGGCTTGCCGCTCGGCAGGGTACGGGTGGTCGCCGATGGTGGCCTGTCCCTTGAACTGCTGGATCGCGAGAGCGAGCCGGATAACCTTTCAGAACCCAATGATGCCGACCAACAGGAGGTTTCGTCATGCGCTTGATTGAAATAAGAAATGCTGTCTTGCTGGATGCCGATTCACTGGCACTCAGCTTCACCGCCAAAGAAGAAATGTCGTGGACGCCCAGCTACGAGCTGGAACTGATCAGTGGCAGCCCGGATCTCGATCTGGATGCGCTGCTCGGGGACACGATTTCAGTCGATATCTCGCTTGACAAGGGCAAGGACACCCGGACTTTCAACGCCTACGTGCTGGAAGGCGTCGACACCGGTCAGCGCGACGAGCTGTACACCTACAAGCTGAAGCTGGGCAGTTGGTTGTCTTTCCTGGGCCAGAACCAGAACTGCCGGATTTTTCAGGACCTGTCGGCACCGGAAATCGTCGAGCAGGTGTTCCGCGGTTACGGCTTTGCCAAGTTCGAATTCGATCTCAAGCGCACCTACGACAAACGCGAATACTGCGTTCAGTTCAAGGAAAGCGACCTGGCCTTCACCAGCCGTCTGCTTGAAGACGAAGGCATCTACTACTTCATCCGTCACGGTAAGGACGAGCACACCGTTGTCATCAGTGACTCGCAAGTCTTTGTCGACCAGTCCGGCATCTACGGTCAGCTCGATTTCAACCCGGACGGCGAGGAAGGGCGGCCCATCCTCGATCGCGAAAGCGTCCAGCGTCTGCAGCGCAGCCGCAAGGTGCGGCCGAACAACATTGTCCTGCGCGACTTCAATTACCACGTGCCGACCGATGTTCTGCAGACCAACGCCCAGGAAGAGCAGGCCACCCTGGCCGGCGTCCAGCTTGAGCATTACGACTACGCCGCCGGATACGGCGAATCGCAGCGCGGCGAGTTCCTGGCCAAGATGCGTCTGTTGGCCTGGCAGGCGGAAGCGCGCATCCTCAGCGGCAAGGCCAACGCCAAGGGGGTGACGGTAGGCGAAGCCTTCTCGCTGCAATTGCACCCGGACAATGCCCGTAACCGCCGTTACTTCATCCTCAGCACCAAGTACGAATACATCAACGACCTCGACAGCTCCTCCAAGGGCGAAAGCGCGGTCTGTACCTTTACTGCGCTGCCCGACGATGTCGAGTTCCACCCGTTGCGTCGCTACAAGAAGCCGACCGTTCCGGGGATCCAGAGCGCGACGGTGGTTGGTCCGGAAGGCGTCGAAGTGCATACCGACGAGCTCAGCCGGATTCGTGTGCACTTCCACTGGGACCGCTACACCACCAAGGAAGAGGATTCCTCGTGCTGGCTGCGCGTCTCGCAGGCCTGGGCCGGCAAGGGCTGGGGCGTCATCGCCATGCCGCGGGTTGGCCAGGAGGTTGTGATCACCTACGTCGATGGCGACCTCGACCGTCCGTTGATGACCGGTATCGTCTACAACGGCGACCTGCCGCCGCCTTACGATCTGCCCAAGGACATCCGCTACACCGGCCTGGTTTCTCGTTCGCTCAGCTACGGCGGACCTGAGAACGCCAGCTCGATCACCTTCGACGACCTGCGCGGCGCCGAACGCGTGATGATCCACGCCGAGCGCGATTATCAACAGACGGTGGAACGCAACTCCTCGACCAGCATCGGCCAGGATCGCTACATGATGGTGACGCGCACCATCACTCAGACCTCGACCACGCAGATCGTGATGCAGGCTGCGCTGATCGACATCACCGGTGTGCGTGCGCTGTTTACCGGTGCCCAGCTCAATTTCACCGGCATCTGCGCTTCCTTCGTCGGTGCGAATATCGAGGCGATCGGTCTGAACGCCCAGTTCATCGGCCAGGACATCAAGATGATCGGCAGCGAGACTGCCTTCATCGGTAACGAGATCGTCGCTACCGGTATCCAGACCCACATGACCGGCATCACGCTCAAGCTGACCGGCGAATCGATCGGCGTCACCGGTATCTCGGCACAGATGACTGGCGTGCGTCTGGACATCACCCTGGTCTGGCTGCGTATCACCGGTGCCTGTATCGATCTCACCGGTCTCTGGGGTCGCATCACCGGCATGTCGATCGACGCTACCGGTATTGCCCTGGCCCTGACCGGCATGGCGATCATCGCTTTCGGTATGCACCTGGAACTGAAGGGGGTGACGATCGAGGCAACCTCGCTGGCGATCAAGGCGACCGGCGTGGAAGCGCGGGTCACCAACCTGTGGGCCAAGATCACCGCGGTCGACCTGGAAATCGGTCTGCTCAAGCTCGCCATCCGCGGCCTCAGCATCTACATGTAGGACGGTTGTACCCGGAAGGCATCATGAAATTTTCGAAACCGCAGCAACTCACCGTTCTTACGGCACCGGTCAAGTTCGGGCGGTCATCCCACCTCGGGGTGACCGTCGGTTTCGGCTTCCGTTTGAGCGATTCCCGCATCCTGGCGCACGAGACGGAAATCTGGAGCGCCATGGAAAGCGCCCCGATGTCGTTCAAGGCGCTTGACGAGGCAATGCCCAAGGCTTTTGCCGAATGGATGATGGCCGGGCATGCCCGACGGCCGGTGAAGGCGGATGCCGACGGCAAATGGCGGGTTCAGGTTTCGGTTGGCGATTGCCATAAGGAGATCCTCTGTCATTTGCTTCCGGGCGATGCTGTTGCGGAAGCGGCGGAAATTGCCCTCGATTATGTCAATGCCTTCGGCGGGCCGGATTTTGCGCCGAATCCCGTGGGCAAAGGGCACGACTCTGCGCCGCGGGACGAAAAGCCTTTGCTGCGACTGCCCGATCGTTACGGTCAGGAGAACGAATTCCTGGCCGCAACCGGGCCGCTCGACACGCGCTGGGCGCAGCGTGCGGCCTACGTATCGCGAAAGAAGAAGGATCTGACCCTGGATACCGACCATCGCTCGCATCTCGGCTGGCCGGAAACGATGGACCGCCGCTTCTTCCAGATGGCACCTCGCGATCAGTGGGCCAGCGGGGAAAGCTGGCCGGCGACTTGTGCCTATTCCTTGCAGGGGGTGGGTGAGGGCGGGACTGGCTTCGTTGGGCAAACGCCGCCGCTGGAAGCGCAGGCAATCTTTCGGCGGGCCGGCAGCAAGGACTTCTCGGTGCTGCCACTCACCCGCCAGACCCTGTGGTTTTTCCCGGATCGCGATGTTGGCGCGGTGTTGTTCTCCGGCCTGATCGACATCGAGGACATGCTGGCCGACGAAATCGATCATCTCCTGGTGGCCTTGTCGGAGTTCGGCGCGCCTTATCCATTGGACTACCTGGCGGCCATTGCCCGTCGGCGCGAGGACACCAGTTGCAACATGATCGAAGGCATGCGTGACGAGGTCCTGTTGCCCCCGGCGGCACACGGCTGGGCCTGGGAATACCTGTTGCTGCCCGAGGACCATCCTCGCGTCGCCCAGCCGGTACGTCCCTATGCCCGAGTGCGCGAGCGCATGCAGCATTATCTCGGCATGGTTACCGCAGCGGCGCAGGCGAGCGAGAAGGCCAAGGAGCAGAACATCGCTCAGGTCAAGGAGCAGACCCGGGCGCTGATCCGGGGTGAAGGCCTGCCGGAGACGGAAGCCGACAAGATGGATTGGCGCCGGCAGCTTGAAAGCTGGCCCCGGGAGAAGCGCCGCGACGACCTGCTGATCCGCAATGCCGATCTGTCCGGGATGGATTTCTCCGGTCAAAGCTGGCAAGGGTCGCAGTTGATCAATGTCGATCTCAGCGCTTGCCGTTTTGTCGACGTCGATTTGCGCAACATGCTGTTCCTCGGCTGCAAGCTTGACGGCGCCAGTTTCGAGAACGCGGTTTTCGATAGCTGTCATCTCAGCGAGTGCACTCTGACCAAGACGCGCTGGAAGGCGACCCAGCTGGCGACAGTCCAGTTCATTGAATGCGATTTCGCGGCCAGCACGGTTCAGGACAGCAAGTGGAAGACGACCTTCTTCAGCGAATCCCGGGGCAGCGGTCTCGGTTTTGCCAGGGTGGCCTTCGACAGCGTGCAGATGCAGAAATGCAAGTTCCCGGCTTTGTCCTTCATCGACAGCACGTTTGACGGGCATGTCTTCCTCGATAGCGAACTGCCCTCGTTGAAGATTGACCAGTCGGTCTGGCGCAAGAGCAGCTGGGTGGCGTGCAAACTGGTCGGCAGCACTTTCGAGAACAGCCAGTTTTCCACCGCCGTTCTCGCCGATGCTTGCGATATTTCCGGGGCTCGCTGGACGCAATGCCTGTTTGAAAAAGTGTTTTTTGGTGCGGCCAAATTCGACGGCGGGATTTGCGAGCGCTGCACTTGGGTTGAGGCGACCATGAATGCGTTCCAGGCAGCAGGTAGCCAGTGGATCGCCTGCGATCTGCGCCAGGGTAATCTGATGCACGCGAATTTTTCGGGGACCCGTATTGAGGCCACTGCCTTGCGCGAGGCCAACCTTTACGGTGCTGACCTGCGTGCCAGCGAAGTTCATTCCTGCAACCTGATCGGTGCCAATCTGGGTTTCGTGAGACGTGAGAAGAACTGGCAGAAAAAATGGAAGGACAATCTGATGGGCCGGGTCATTGAGGTTCCGAGGAGGCCGGACTGATGTTCGATAATCTCGGTGGCATGCCAGCCTTCGATGTTTCGTCGATCAGCGGAATGCCGATCAAGGAAAAGAATTTTTCCGGAGAGCGTTTCTTCGCTCCTCCCTCGGGAACGCATTTCGTCGATTGCGATTTTTCCGGAACCTGCTGGGAAGGCGTTACGCTCGACGGTCACCTGTTTACGCGCTGTAATTTCAGTGGCGCCCAGTTCCTGGGCTGTATCCTCAGAACTGTCCGCTTTTACGAATGTACTGCGAGCAGTGCCAGCTTCCGGCGTACTCTGACAACTGAATGCCATTGGGAAAGCGGCGAGTGGGGCAGCTGCCTGTGGCTGGAATGCCGGCTGGCGCGCCAGATGGTCAACGCGGTGCGCGGCGGAGCATGGGAATTCAAGGTTTGCGACCTGTCCTTCACGACCTTGTCGTTGCTGTCGTTGGCGAGCCTGAGCCTGGAGAGTTCATTGATCCGCGACCTGTCACTGGTCGAAAGCAAGCTCCAGGAGCAGCGTTGGCAGGAATGCGTGATGGAGCGCGTGATTTCGGCCAATTCAACCTTCGATAGCGGGCTGTGGCTGGGTTGTCAGGGGGTGAATAACCGCTGGATGGCGATCAAGGCCAGGCGGTTGAACTATCAATCCTGCAATTTCGAGCAGGCCGCCTGGTCCGCCTGCGAAATCGATGGCGGTGAGTACCAGTCGAACGTATTGAAAATAGCCCATTTCGATAATGGTCAGCTGCGTGGCCTGGTATTCAAGGGCAATGCCATTTACGTTCTGGCCTTCGACCGTTCGGCGTTGACCGACTGCGTGTTCAGGGAGCGCGAGGTTTCCCACCTGTCCTTGCGCAATGCCAGTCTGACCTCCTGCGACCTGAACGGCATGACTGGCAGTGACCTCGATGCTCGCGGTTGTGTCATGCAAGGAACGACGGTCAACGGTGCGCGGTTCATCGATGCCAATGTCGCTGGACAAAAGCCGGAAGACTGGCGCGGCGCCGATCTCGACCTGGCGCGTTTCGAAGTTCCCGAAGAATTGCAGGACGTGGACTGGTGGCAGAGCTGTCGTCCCGGTGTCAAAAGGAGCAATCCATGAAATTGCTGGAACCCGTTTCCTCAAGCCCCGTTTCTCCCGTTGCTCAGCGGCCTGCGGCCGGCAGTTACCCGAGCCTGATGCCCGGCGCCAGCTACATGACCCGAATCCGGCGCGCCGAGCAGGGCTGGCAAATTGAAGGCGACGCGTCTGTGCCGGTGCGGGTTGCCGTCAGTTGCCTGGTTGCGCCCCTTGATGGCGACCAGGTGCTGGTTGCCGTGCTCAATGGCGTTTGCTACGTCCTTGCGGTGCTCGAACGGGAGTGGCAACAAGGTAACCGGATTGATATCGACCTCGGTGGTGGCGAGTTGCACCTCAAGGCAGCCAATGTCGTTGTCGAGGTTGAGCGCAATCTGGACCTGCAGGCGGAAAACTTCAGGCTCAACGCCGAACTGTCGGTGCAGAACGCTTCCACGCAGGTGGTCAACGTCAGCGGGGTCAGCATGCTCAATGCCACCTCAATTGCGATGGACGGCAAGCAGAGCCTGACCATGCATACCCGTCTTGGCGCCATCCAGGCCAGCGCGTTGTTGAAGATCGACGGCACACAGATGCATTTCGGGTGATTTTGGGCAGGCAACGGCTCGGACTGTTGCTTGTTGGGATGTTCAATATTGTTTTAGGAAGAGGCTCGTATGTTTGCCAATAGCTCCGCAGGTGGTATCGATATTTCTCCGGCCGATGTGTGCAAGACGCCGCCCTTGTGCATTCCGATTCCTTATCCCAATCTGGCCTTTGGTTCGATGGCCATTCCCAACGTGCCGAACATCCTGTACTGCGGCGGGCCGGTGCACAACCTGGCGACCATCATTCCGGTCACCTTTTGCGACGAACCCGGTGCCTGTGGCGGCATCATCTCTGGCACCGTCAAGGGGCTTTCCATCCACTGCACGGCCAAGCTGAACTTCCTGGTCGGCGGCGCACCGATCACCCGGATGACCAGCATCAACCTGCCAAACACCTTGAATACCCTGGGCGTCCGCCTGGTGCCCAGTCAGTTGAAGATTCTGG
Organism: Betaproteobacteria bacterium UBA5582; assembly: GCA_002425245.1. Classification (GTDB taxonomy): domain Bacteria; phylum Pseudomonadota; class Gammaproteobacteria; order Burkholderiales; family Rhodocyclaceae; genus Azonexus. The sequence continues at coordinate 33,808 of DILW01000176.1, forward strand.
TTATCTGACCCATGTCCTGGAAAGCTGTACTGATTGCTGCCTGCCTCGCAGCGGGTATCCAGGGGTGCACGATCGTTGACGCGACGCGGGTGTTGTTCAGGGGAATGCCGGATCGGGTGATTCCCGAGAAACGCAGCATCTCGCTGACGATCCTCGGCGGCGCCAAGCTGAACGCCAAATTCGAGGGGGATGTCGCTCGCCCCTTGCGTCTGTGCGTCTATTTCCACAAGAGCGAAGACTGGAATCCACCGCTTGATCTTTCGGCACCTTGCGTCGAGCAGGACTCAAGGGTGAGCAAGTCAATGAAGATGACTCTGGTGGCGGAACGGGTTGCCTATATCAGCGAATCCGTGCCCTATCAGGATGCTTACTGGATAACGATCACCGGAGATTTTGCAGATCAGGGAGAAAAGGGCAAAGGCATTCTCAAGATCAAGTCACCTGCCGACGTCGATAGCTGTCACTGGGTGAGTATCGATCGTAATCAGATTCACGAAGTCAAGAAAAATAGTGCGGGCAATCAGCCCACATGCAAATAGGGGCATTCATTTTCATGGCAACACACAATATAAACCGGGTGGTGTGGACCGATGGATTATTGGTCGAAGCGCAACATTTTCAGCAGCAGGAACGCTATATCGAGCATCAGGTAAACAGCCGCCTGTCGCAGATCACCAACCTGGGTTGGGGATTCAGCGAACTGGAGATCGACCAGGATTTGTTGCAGCAGGGCTTGCTGGCCATCATCCGGGCGCGCGGGATATTCGACGACGGTACGCCCTTCTCGATTCCGACCTGCGATGCGATTCCCGAAGCCCTGGATCTTTCAGACGCGCCGATCGGTACGAAGATCTGTCTGGCGACCGTGCGTAGCGATGTGGTCAACAGCTCGGTCGGTTTTGGCGAGGCCGAATCGGCTGCCCGCTACAAGGTGGTCGAGGCGGAAATCCAGGATGCCAATGTTGGTCTTGATCCGGAAGGCTCGCCGCTGCGCATCCACATGCAGGTCGGGCAGTTGCGCACCCGTCTGTGCCGCGAGGATCACGTCGGCGCCAACGAAACCTGGCAGCCGATCGCCCGCCTGGCCGCGCGCCAGGGCAACCGTGGCATCGTTCTCGACAGCGATTTCATTCCGGCCATGCTCGACGTCCGCGCGCATATCCGGCTGCTGGCCATCTGCAACGAGTTCCAGGGGCTGCTACAGCACCGTTTGAGTGCCTCCGCCGGCCAGCGTCTGCTCGCCAGTGGCGGCGGTCTGGCCGATCTGATCGAGATGCTGGCGACGCAGGCGATCTCCGAATACCGGATGCGCCTCGATCACCTGGAAGCCTACGACCCTCTGCATCCGGCCGATCTTTACCTCGAACTGACCGGCCTGCTCGGACGGCTTTCCGTGCTGCCCAGCGTCGAACCGATGCTGGCTGCACAGAAATGGCGCTACCAGCACGACGACCTGCAGGCCTGTTTCAGTGCGCTGGCCCATGCGCTACGCCGGGCGCTGGCGCTGATCCTCGAGTCGCCGGTCATTCCCTTGCGCTTCGAGGACCGTGGCGATCAGGTCTATCTGTGCATCAACGATCCGCAGTGGAAGCTGCAGAAGATGGTCTTTGCCTTTTCCTCCGCCATGCCGGGCGAGAACCTGCGTCGCATGCTGCCGACTCAGGTCAAGTTCGGTCCGGTCGAGCACATCAACAAGCTGGTCGATCTGCAACTGCCGGGTGCGCGACTGGTGCCGGTGTCGGCGGTGCCGCGCAATCTGCCCTTCTATGCGCAGAGCGTCTATTTCGAGGTCGAATCGGTTGATCCCTACTGGAAGGAAACGACGCGCGGGGCGGCGATGGCACTGCGTGTGGTCGGCGATTTCCCGCAACTGAAGTTCGAGGCCTGGGGCCTGCGTGAAGGGAAAGTGGCATGAGAGGCATCAATGAAATCATGAGCGCGCTGCGCAACATCCCGACCTCCGGTGGTGTTTCGTCAATGGGGGCGCTGGGCGACATCGCCCAGCGCATCTCCAGTTCGATGCCGCGTGGCGCCGATAATCCTCAGCCGTTCGGCAATCTGCTGGAGCACCCTGACGAAAAGGAGGCTGCCCAGGCCCCCGTCGACCTGCCGGTCAGCAAGGAAAAGCCGGTCGATCGCTCGGTGGGCGCAGTGGCCATGCTGGGCATGCGGACCTCGATTGCCCGTCCCGGCGTGGCTGCCTCGAAATGGCAGAATCCCTATGTCTCGGCGGCCATTCCGCCCTTGCTGCTGTTGCATCGTCTTGAAGATCAGTCGTTCTCCTTCGATCCGTCCTTGCGCGGCCAGCTCGGGCTCGAACTGCGGATGTTCCGCGAAAAACTGGCCAGCAGCGGTGAGGAGTCGCAGTGGATCGACGATGCCTCCTACTTGTTGTGCACCCACATTGACGAACTGCTCAACGAGGCCTGCCGCAAGCACGATCTGCCCTTGCCGGAAAAGTCCCTGCTCGTCGAATTCCACGGCGATGCCTGGGGGGGCGAGGACTGCTTCCTGAAGCTGGAAACAGCGATGAATCAGGAGCGGCCGCCGATTGCCCTGCTCGAACTGTACGAGATCATCCTCGGACTGGGCTTCCAGGGGCGTTACCAGGTGATTGATCGTGGCGATGTCCTGTTGCAGGATTTGCGCAGCAAATTGCATCGCATGATCTGGCATCGTGCGCCGGAAGGGCTGGCCCTGCGTTCCGGTTTGCCGAAAGTGTTCAAGCAAAGCTGGCTGACACCCTTCCGACTCTTCCTGATTGGCGCTGCCTTGCTTTCGATTGCCTACCTGGCTGGTGTTTTCGACATCTCCATGCGTGGCAGCCCTTTGCGCGAGGCGCTGGCGGCCTACGAGCCACCGGTACGCGAAATCAACATCTCGGAAACGCTGCCACCGCCCTTGCCGGAGCTGATCGCCGAAGGCTGGCTGACCGCGGAGCGGCGTGAGAATGGCTGGCTGCTGATTTTCCGCGCAGACGGAGCGTTCGAGCCTGGCAAGGCAGAAATCCGGCCGGAGTTCCTGCCCAACCTCACTCGTCTCGGTGCTGCTTTCGCGCCCTGGCCGGGAGATCTTGAAATCATCGGTCACACCGACCTGACGCCGATTCTGGCGAGCAAATTCCCCTCCAATCAGGCGCTTTCGGAAGCGCGTGCCCGTGAAGTGGCCAAGCTGATCCAGCAGCAGGTGCTTGGCAGCAAGGTGCAACGGCAGGTGACATCGTCCGGCATGGGTGAGAAGGCGCCGGTGATCAATGAAATCAATCCGGCGGCCAATCTGAAGAACCGTCGGGTCGAGGTCCTGTGGAAAGTGGCAGCAACCCGGCGCGTGGTGACTGAAATCATCCGCTGAGCGGGCTGGAGAGTGATTGCAGATTCCGGTCCGGCAACGGATCGAGGTTCATTCAAGTTGATCAGCACGGGGTTTTCGCTGGCGGAAGCCCCGGGTTGGGAGCATCAGAAATGTTGAGAAGTTCGTTACGTATCGTCCTTGCCGTTGTTCTTGCCGCTGTCGTCTGGTGGATCGGGCCGATGGTCGCGATTGGTCGCTACCATCCCTTCGGCTGGCTGTGGTTGCGGCAATTGCTGGTTGTCTTGCTGCTGTTGTGGGGCTTCTATCCCTTGCTGCGCTGGTTGGTGGGCAAGTTTTTCTCCTTGTTCCGCCGGCGCAAGCAAAAGGCGCCACTGACCGAGAATGACCGAATCAGCAGCCGACTGGCCGATCTTGAACTGACCCTGCGCAAGATCTGGGTTGATCGCCAGAAGGGCTTTTTCCGTCGCCTAGCCTACCGTCTGCGCAAGCAACATCTGCGCGAACAACCCTGGTTCATGCTGCTGGGCCCGTCCGGGTCGGGCAAAACCAGCATGCTCAATCACACGGGGCAAAATGCCCTGCCCGGTGACATTGCCGGCATGCCTCGCTTGGGTGAGTCGCTTGGACAAACCGAGGATTGTGGCTTCTGGGTCAACGACAAGGCGGTGTGGATCGATAGCACCGGTCAATGGTCCGAGCGCGAGGCGCTGGGTGAGTCCGGTTTCAGCGCCTGGAAAAAGCTGCTCGCTGGCGTCCGTCGCATGCGCGGTTCAGCCGGGATCGATGGCTTGGTGGTGTGCGTGGATCTCGACTGGATGCTTAAAGCCAGTTCGGAACAACGCAAACGGCTCGCCGACACCCTGCGTGGCCGGGTCCTGGAACTGGCCGACTGGTTCGATGCCGAGTTGCCGGTTTATGTCATCCTGACCCACGTCGACACCCTGCCCGGCGGCGGTGCCATGCTGGCGGCGCTTGAGGACGAGACGCTGACCGATGGCATGGGTTTTGAGGCGCTGGCCGACGGTGATGTGGATGCTTGGTATGAGCGTTTCGAGCATCGGGTTCAGCGGGTGGTCCAGTTCGTCATTCCGCAAATGGCGGATGCCGGGGAAAGCCAGCAGTTGCTGCATTTCACCGAGAGCCTGGGGCGTTTGCGTGCGCCGCTGCTGGAGTTCGTCAAGTCGGTGATCATTCATGCCAGCTCGTCGCGGGGCGGACAATTGCGCGGGATGTGGTTCGGCACCTCGGTGTACCTGATGGCGACTGACGAAGCGGCCAACCTGGTTCAGCTCGACGAGCCCAACGAATCTCCGGCTTTCCGTTCCTTTGCCAAGACCTTCCAGGCACCGATCGGGCAGGCCATCGAGGAACGCAACATCCTGCGTTACGGCGACAAGTCGCTGGCCACCCGCAGCAAGCGGATGTTCCGCTGGGGGGTGAGCATCGTCGGCCTGTGCCTGCTGTCGGGGTGGCTGGTGCTGACCTATTTCGATCAACGCAGCTACATTGACCTGACCTGGGCGCAATTCGATGAAGGTAAACGTCTGGCGCAGCAATTGGCGGACACGCCGAGCGCCGACATCGCACTGATGGACGTTTCCGGTCAGATGCGTTACGCCGGCAGCCAGCTGGGGCGGAATTTCTCCATGATTCCCTCCACTTTCTTCGAGCATGTGCGCATCCGCAATGTCGCCGATGAAACCTACCGGCGTCACCTTTTCAAGACTTTCATGCCGGAAATGTTCAAGTACGTGACCGTGCAGCTCAAGGGCGAAATGGACGGCGGAACCGGTGACGTGTACGAAACGCTGCGCCTGTACCTGATGCTGGTCAAACCCGAGCGTCGTGACCCGGCGGTTGCTGTTCGCTGGTTCGACAAGCGTTGGGACAAGATCGCCCCGGCGAACTCCAGCGAGGAGGAAAAGAATGCTTTCCTCGGCCATGTCGCCGCTGCGTTCTCGCCACCGCTTCTGCCAGCGGCACCGATCGACCAGGGGCTGGTGACCCAGGCCCGGGCCTTGGCCAGTGGTTTGCCCAGCGCCATCCGGGTGATCGAGAACGTCCGTGAACTGGGGCTGCCGGAGAACGTCGAGGATGTTTCCCTGTCGCGCGCCGGGGGGCTCAATGCGCCGATGCTGTTGCGCATGCGTAGCGATACCCCGACCACCTCGCCGATCATCAGCGGCTGGTACACCCGTGCCGGTTACCACGACGTTTTCATGCCCAGGCTCCTGAAGAGTGCTCGCAACATCTTCGATGAAGAGAACTGGGTGCTGCGCGACGAAGCGGGTGCCAAAGGCAATGCCTTCGACGTCGAAAAGAGTGTGCAGGACATGGCCGACGCAGCACGCCGCCAGTTCCTGCAGGATTACATCCAGCAGTGGCGTGGCTTCATCAACGACATCACCGTGCGCCGTTACAGCAGCATGGACGATGCCGCCTGGCTGGCCAAGGCGATGATGGATCCGCAGTCCGCGTTGGGGCAATTGATCCGTTTCATCGGCCGGGAAACCTCGCTGACCGGAAACTACGAAGGTGATGTCGATAGCTGGATCGATCGCCAGAAGTTGAACCTCGAACGCACCCGGCGCGCCGTGGTGGGTGAGATCAGCGGTCAGCACTTCCGTTACCGTGTGCTGCCCGAGCATGTGGTCGATGACTACTTCAATTCCCTGCGCCGCATGGCGGTCAGCCTGACGCCGAATTCCGGGGTGGAGACTGCGGCCAGTCCGCTGAGCCGCCTGTTCGAACCCCTCTACCGGCAGATTTCGCTGGTTAACGGGGCGATGCAGGTCGGTCAGTTGATGCCCGAGTACGATGCCTTCCGCCGTATGCGCGCCGACGCGTCGCGGCAGCCGGAACCGATTCGCGGGATCATGCTCGACCTGATCGAGTCCGGCAGCAATGCCACCGCGCAGAAGTCGAGTGCCGAACTGAACAAGGGCGCCTCTGGTGCTTCCAAGTCGGTCTGTCCGCAGACGGTTTCCCGCTATCCGCTGGTCCGTAGTTCGGCCAAGGATGTCGGCTCCGAGGACTTCCGCCGGCTGTTTGGTCCGCGCGGGGTGATGGACAGTTACTTCAATGAAGAGTTGGCCCAGTATGTCGATACCACGAGCGTTCCCTGGCGTGCCCGCAAGGTCGACGGTCTGGCTGGCAGCCTCGTCAATCCCGGCATCATCCGTTCCTACGAAATGGCCCGTGCGATCCGCGACAATTTCTTCAACGAAGCCGGGCAGCTCGGTTTCTCGGTGATCGTGCGTGCCGTGGATATGGATGCCAGCGTCACCGAAGCCCTGTTCGACATCGGCGGCGAGCAGTTACGCTATGCCCACGGCGCGTCAGCGCCGAAGAAGATCGACTGGTCGCCGCAACGTTCAAGCATGGTGGTCCGTCTGCACATGCGTTCGGTCGACGGACGGACGCAGCAAATGGAGTTCACCGGGCCGTGGGCGATCTTCCGGTTCTTCGATGCCGGCGACCCGCTGACACTTGCAGATGACAAACGGGTGGTACGCTACAAGACTGCGTTGGGTGCGATTTCGCTGGAGTTCCAGGCAACCAGCAGCGATTTCCCGCTGTGGTCGAGGACATTGGCCCAGTTTTACTGTCCTTCGAAGTAAGCCGGCGGGGTTCGTCCCCGCTGGTGGTAAAGATGTTTCTTTAACGGCTTTTTTGAAATTAATGGAGGTGAATCATGCTTGATCCCAAGGAAATCATCGCGTCAATCCAGCAAAGCCTGGATAGCTGCAACACCATGCAGTCGTCGTCGACCGCCAGCTTCAACGAAGGTGTGCCGGGCTACAACATTTCCGGTCCCACCAACGCCAGCCTGGTCATCGGTGGCGTGCAGGGTGCCGTCAATTCGATGGTCGAGAACATGAACAACATCAAGCGTTCGATCGACGATCAACTGGATGCTCACCAGGCGATGCAGAAGGGCGAAACCACGCAGCAGTTCAATGCCAACATGGACGACCTGCGTCCGACGAATGCCGCCGGTTTCCCGAACGAAATGATGGACAACTTCTTCAAGGCATTCAAGAATCGCTGATTCAAGGCGGCGCCTCGTGCGTCGGTATTACCAGACATCGTCCGCATTCCGCGGACGATGAATTGCATCATGAATGGGGAACACAGATGGAGCAGGGCAATTTGCAACCGCAATTCGGTATCGAGCGTATCTATTTGAAGGACATCTCCTTCCAGGTCTGCAACGCGCCGGAGGTCTATTCGGATAGTCGTCGTTACGATGTCGGCTTGAACATCAATAGCGCCAGCCGGCAGATTACTGCCGAGTTGTTCGAGGTGGTGCTGACCGTGGTGGCGACAGCCAAACAAGGGGAAACGGAAGTATTCAAGGGGGTGGTCGCCGAGGGCGGTTCCTTCGTCATCCGCAATGTCAAACTTGACCAGCGCGATGCCATTCTGGGCGTTGCCTGCCCGAATATTCTGCTGCCTTACGCCCGGGAAATGCTGGCCGACCTCAGTACCCGTGCCGGTTTTTCGCCGGTAATGATTCAGCCGGTCGATTTTGAGGCGGTGTTCCTGCAGCAACGCGAGCAGACCCGTCAGCAAGCTGCCCATGGGGTTCCCCTGCAGTAAGCCAAGCCTGTCTCCGGAGCCGGTGGCGGACTGCCCGCCGTCCGGCAGCATCGGTAAACAATCCCGCCAAGGACAGTGCAGTCCCTGGCGGGATTGTTCATTCCGGGGGCGACTGTGGTTGAATAGCAGCCTTTGCCCAAAAACGGAGTCAAACCATGGCTGATCGGCGATTGCAGGTTTTTCATGCCGTAGCCAAGCATGGCAGTTTCACGCGCGCTGCCGATGCCTTGTTCATGACCCAGCCGGCGGTGACCTTCCAGATCAAACAGCTGGAAGACCAGTATGGGACGCGCCTGTTCGATCGCCGGCACGGCAGCATCACGCTGACGCCGGCCGGCGAGCTGGTGCTCGACTACGCCCGGCGGATTCTTGCCCTGTCCGACGAGATGGACATCCGTGTTGCCGAACTGACCGGGGAAATGCGCGGGCCCCTGCTCGTCGGTGCCAGTACGACGATTGCCGAATTCATGCTGCCGCGGGTGCTGGGTGAATTCAACGCGCTTTATCCGCAGGTGAGGGCGCGGCTGATCGTCGGTAATTCGGTCAGCATTGAAAGTCAGGTTGCCGATCATGCCCTTGATGTCGGCCTGATCGAGGCGCCGGCGAAACAGTCGGGGCTGAGTAGCCTCAATTGCTGTGAGGACGAGTTGCAGGTGATCTGCGTACCGGATTACCCCCTGGCCGAATTTGCGGCCCTGCGTCCCGGCGACCTGGTCGATTATGAGTTCATCTCGCGCGAACCGGGTTCGGGAACGCGGGCAATCACCGACAGTTATTTTGCCGAGCACGGGATCGCCCCGGAAACCCTGAAGGCGCAGATGGAACTGGGCAGTCCGGAAGCCCTCAAAGGCGTGGTTGCCACTGGGCTGGGCTTTGCCATCGTGTCGCGCGCCGTCGCTGCCAAGGAAATCGAACTGGGTGAACTGCGCGGTATTCCCCTGGATCCGCCGCTCAAGCGCGGTCTGTATCTGGTGCATCCGCAGGAACGCTTCCAGTCGAAGCTGCTGGCTACTTTCATCGACTTTGCCCGGCGCAAACTCAAGGAACAAGCTTCATGAATACATCCCGACCGATACGTGCCCGCATCCGGCCGGCGGCCATTCGCAACAACTATCGTCAAGCCAAGCTGCATGCCCCCGACGCCTGGGCATGGGCGGTGGTCAAGGCCGATGCCTACGGCCACGGTCAGATGCGGGCGGTGGACGCGCTTCAGGGCGAGGCCGACGGTTTTGCCCTGCTCGAATGCGAAAACGCCGTTGCCATGCGTGAGCGCGGGATCCGTCAGCCCATCCTGCTGCTCGAAGGCATCTTCGGCGAGCGCGATGCCAGGCAGGTTGTCGAGCACGGTCTGCATAGCGTGGTCCATTGTCTGGAACAGATCGACATGCTGGCCACGCACGCGCGCAGCGACCGGCCGCTGAGCGTCTATCTGAAGCTCAACACCGGCATGAACCGCCTCGGTTTTACCCCCGGCTCGCTGCCTGCAGCCCTGGAGGCCCTGAAGCGGATCCCGGCGCTTAACCTCACCCTCATGACGCATTTCGCCGAAGCCGATGGCGAGCGCGGTGTGCTCTGGCAACTGCAACGCTTCCAGGAAATGGCCGGCGAATGGCACGGGCCGGTCAGCCTGGGTAATTCCGCCGCCATCCTGCGCCATCCGCTGGCCCTGGGTGACTGGGTGCGGCCCGGGATCATGCTCTACGGCGCCTCGCCCTTTGTCGACCAGACGGCCGAGGAATTCGGACTGCAGCCGGCGATGGTGCTGGAAAGCCGGATCATCGCCGTGCAGACGGTAGAAACCGGCGAACGCATCGGCTACGGCGGCACCTATGTCGCCGAGCGGCCGATGCGCATCGGCATCGTCGCCTGTGGCTACGCCGACGGTTATCCGCGCCATGCGCCGACCGGCACGCCGATTGCTGTGGCCGGCAAGCTGACGCGCACCGTCGGCCGGGTGTCGATGGACATGCTGGCCTGTGATCTCAACGATATCCCCGAGGCTGGCATCGGCAGTCCGGTGACCCTGTGGGGGCCGGGCGAGGCCGGTTATGTGCCGGCCGACGCCGTCGCTGCTGCTGCCGGCACCATCGCCTACGAACTCTTCTGTGCACTGGCGCCGCGCGTGCCGGTAACCATCGACGGACAATAAATGGCCAAAGCCAGGACGCTCTACAGCTGCACTGAATGCGGCGCGACCAGCCCGAAATGGCAGGGCCAGTGCCCGGGTTGCAACGCCTGGAACACCCTGGTCGAGACGATCGCCGAGAAGCCTGGCAATCACCGTTTCGAGTCGCTGGCGCCGGCCGCGAAACTGCAGAACCTGGCCGACATCGAGGCGCGTGAAGCCGACCGCATCCCGACCGGCATCGGCGAGTTCGACCGGGCGCTGGGCGGCGGCCTGGTGGGCGGCGGCGTGGTGCTGATCGGTGGTGATCCCGGCATTGGCAAAAGCACCTTGCTGCTGCAGGCGCTGGCGCACCTCGCCCAGGCGCACAAGGTGCTCTATGTCACCGGTGAGGAGTCGGGGCAGCAGGTGGCGCTACGTGCGCGTCGGCTCAACCTTGATACCGCTAATCTGCCGCTGATGGCGGAGATCAATCTGGAGCGCATCCTGGCCACCTTGCAGGCCGAGCAGCCGCAGGTGGCGGTGATCGATTCGATCCAGACTCTGTGGTCGGATCAACTTTCCAGTGCTCCCGGTTCGGTCGCCCAGGTGCGCGAATGCGCGGCGCAACTGACGCGGCTGGCCAAACAGGCCGGCATCACCGTCATCCTGGTCGGCCACGTGACCAAGGAGGGCGCCCTGGCCGGGCCGCGGGTGCTCGAACATGTGGTCGATACCGTGCTCTACTTCGAAGGCGACACGCATTCCAGTTTCCGTCTGGTGCGCGCGGTCAAGAACCGCTTTGGTGCGGTCAATGAACTCGGCGTCTTCGCCATGACCGAGACCGGCCTCAAGGGCGTCAGCAATCCGTCGGCGATGTTCCTGTCGCAGCACGGCCAGGAGGTTGCCGGCTCGTGCGTGATGGTGACCCAGGAAGGCACGCGGCCACTGCTGGTGGAAATCCAGGCGCTGGTCGATACCGCGCATGGCAACCCGCGCCGGTTGACGGTGGGGCTGGATGCGCAGCGTTTGGCCATGTTGCTGGCGGTGCTGCACCGCCACGCCGGCATCGTCTGTTTCGATCAGGATGTCTTCGTCAATGCCGTTGGCGGGGTCAAGATCGGCGAGCCGGCGGGCGACCTGGCGGTGATCATGGCCATCACCTCGTCGCTGAAGAACAAGGCTCTGCCGGAGAAGCTCATCGTCTTCGGCGAAGTTGGCCTGGCCGGCGAAATCCGCCCGGCACCGCGCGGCCAGGAACGTTTGAAGGAAGCCGCCAAGCTCGGCTTCACGCGGGCGCTGATTCCGGAAGCCAACCGGCCGCGCCAGGCAATTCCGGGGATGGAAGTGATCGCCGTCAAGCGCGTCGAGGAAGCTGTCCAGCGCATCCGGGAGTTGCAGTGATGTTCGGCCTGGCCTGGCGCATGCTCAAGCGCGAATTGCGCTCCGGTGAGTTGCGCCTGCTCTTCGTTGCCCTGTGCATTGCCGTCGCTTCCGTGGCTGCGGTCGGCTTTCTCGCCGACCGGGTTGGCCGGGCCCTGGAAACCGAGGCGCGCCAGATGCTGGGCGCCGACCTGGTGCTGGTGGCCGACCAGGCGATTGACGAGGAATTTGTACGCGAAGCCGAAGCGCGCGGTCTGCGCACGGCGCGCACGGTGGTTTTTCCGAGCATGGTTTTCGCGGGGGGGCGCGCACAGCTGGTGGAGATCAAGGCCGTCGGCAGCGCCTATCCCCTGCGCGGGCAATTGCGTCTGGCCACCCAACCGGAAGGCGAAGACCGTCCGATTGCCAAGGGTCCGGCCGCCGGCAGTGCCTGGGGCGACGCCCGCTTGTTCACCCTGCTGGCGCTGACACCGGGCGCGCCGCTGGGGGTCGGTCAGTTGCAGTTGCCGGTCAATGGCGTCCTGACGCAGGAGCCGGATCGCAGCTTCAACCTGTTCTCGGTTGCCCCGCGCCTGTTGATGCACATCGACGATGTGGACGCCAGCGGACTGATCCAGTTCGGCGCCCGCGTCCGTTACCGGCTATTGCTGGCGGGCAACGACGCCGATTTGGCCGGCTGGCGCGCTTGGGCGGAGCAGCGCCTGGGGCGTGGGCAACGCCTGGAGGGAATCGCCGATGCGCGGCCGGAAGTGCGCAATGCGCTTGATCGGGCGCAGCGTTTCCTCGGCCTGGCAACCTTGCTCACGGTGATCCTGTCGGCCATTGCCGTGGCGCTGGCGGCCCGTCGCTACATGCAGCGCCATCTCGATGCCTGTGCCGTCCTGCGTTGTCTGGGAATGACCCAGCGGGGGCTGTTGCGCCTGCATGCCCTCGGCTTCCTGATGATGAGCTTGCTGGCGGCCGCGCTGGGAGTCGTGCTCGGTTTTGGCGCCCACTTCGTCCTGGTGTCGGCGATGAGCGGGCTGCTCGGTGCCCCCTTGCCGATCCCGGGGGGGCGACCGGTGGTCGAGGGTCTGCTGGTTGCCGGTGTGCTGCTGTTTGGCTTCGCCATGCCGCCCCTGCTACAACTGGCGCGGGTGCCTACCCTGCGCGTCCTGCGCCGGGAACTGGGGCCGCCGGCGCCGCTGGCTGTGCTCGGCTACCTGTTCGGCTTCCTGCTGCTGGCGGTGCTGGTGGTGCGGGCAGCCGGCGAATTGCGTCTCGGGCTGTTTGCAGTCGGCGGTTTCGTGGGGGCGCTGGCGGTGTTCTGGGGGATTGCCTGGCTGGCAGTGCGGCTGGCCGGGAAGTTGCGTGGTGGTGTCGGCTTCGGCTGGCGTCAGGGCCTGGCGACGCTGGCCCGGCATGGCCCGGCCAATACGCTCAAGATCGTCGCCCTTGGCGTCGGGCTGATGGCGTTGCTGCTGCTCGGCGTGACGCGTCTGGAATTGGTCGAGGCCTGGCAGAAATCGGTGCCGGCTGACGCGCCGAACCGCTTCGTCATCAACATCCAGCCCGAACAACGGCAGGCAGTGGCCGACTGGTTTGCCGCTCAAGGGGTCGCTGCCGAACTGTCGCCCATGGTTCGCGCCCGGCTGTTGAGCGTCAACGGTCGCGCGATCAGTGCCAGCGATTTTCCCGACGACGACCGGGCCCAACGGCTGATCGAACGCGAATTCAACCTCTCCTGGCGTAGCGAGCTGCCGCCCGGCAACGAACTGGTCAGCGGCCGTTGGTTCTCCGGCAAGGCAGGCGAAGCTTCGGTCGAAGCCGGGCTGGCAAAAACTCTGGGCATCGCCCTCGGCGACCGCCTGGTATTTTCGGTAGCCGGCGTGGACAAGGCGGTCGAGGTGACCAGCCTGCGCAAACTCGACTGGGATTCGATGCGCGTCAATTTCTTCGTCCTGACGCCGCCTGGCGTGCTCGAAGCGGCGCCGGCCAGCTACATCACCAGCTTTCACCTAGCCGCCGAGCAGCGTCCGGCCGCCGCGCGTCTGGTCGAGGAATTCCCCAACCTGACGGTGATCGACATCGACGCCATCCTGGCTCAGATTCAGTCGGTGGTCGGGCAGGTGGTGGCGGCGGTGCAGTTTGTCTTCCTGTTCACCCTGGCGGCGGGCGCTGCGGTGCTTTATGCGACCTTGCTGACTGCCATCGACGAGCGTCGCTTCGATCTGGCGGTGATGCGCGCGCTGGGCGCGCGCCGGGCGCAACTGCGGGCGGCATTGCTGGTCGAGCTGGCCACCGTCGGCGGTCTGGCCGGGCTGATCGCCGCGCTGGGGGCCGCGGCTGTCGGCCAGTTGCTGGCGCGCCAGGTGTTCCAGCTTGAGCCGGAATTCTCGTGGGTGGCGCCGTTGTTGGCCGGTCTGTGCTGTTCGCTGGCGACCACGCTCCTCGGCTGGCTGACCCTGCGTCGCCTGCTCGTCGTGCCGCCCCTGGCTGCATTGCGGCAAGGGGGCTGAAAGGCTCCCGGGCGACGCTGGCAGGGAAATTTCCGTAGAATGCGCGCTTATGACAAAGACAGGACATCAGGCCAATGACTAGATCACACTGGATCGCAGCCATGATCGTTACCAGTATCGGCGGCGTTTGCCCGGCGCTGGCGGCTGAAACTGCCGGGATGGTGAAGGTCAGCCGGGGGCAGGTCGTCATCGAACGTCAGGGCGAAGTGTTGCCGGCGGTAGTGGGCACGCCGGTGCTGGTCGCCGACCGTTTGCGTACCGGGCGCGATGGTGCCGTCGGCGTGACCCTGCGCGACAACACCCTGCTTTCCGCAGGGCCGGATTCGCTGGTGGTGATCGACAACTTTGCCTTCAACAGCTCGACGCTGGACGGTCGAATGTCAATCGGCGTACGCAAGGGAACGCTGTCGGTGGCGACCGGCAAGATCGCCAAACAGACGCCGGAATCGGTCGATTTCCGGACGCCGACCTCGGTGCTTGGCGTACGCGGCACGGAGTTCATCGTCGAGGTTGACGGCAATGAAGAATAAATCCGCACTCGCCCTGCTGGCTGCACTCCTGCTCGGTGCCTGCGCCAGCGAGCGGGTCATCCTGCTGCCCTCGGCCGATGGCCGGCCGTCGGCGGTAGTGGTTCGTGATCTCGATGGCAGCGAGCTGCTGCTTGATCGGCCTTATGCCGCCACCGTCCGCAGCCTGGGGAGCAACCGGCTTTACCAGGAAGGCGTCGACCAGACCCAGTCGCGCTACGCGCCGGTCCTGCAGGCGCGACCCTTGCCGCCGTTCAGCTTCACCCTCTATTTCGAGAGCGGCAGTGATCGGTTGACGCCGGAATCCCGGGCCCAGTTCGCGCGCATCAAGCACGAAGTGACCGCGCGGCCGGCACCGGAAGTGATGGTCATCGGGCACACCGACCGCGTCGGTACGCGGGCCGACAACGATGCGCTGTCGATGCAGAGGGCCCAGACCATGCGCGATCTGCTGGTGGCCGAAGGCCTGCTCGGCGGGAAAATCGAAGTGGCCGGGCGTGGCGAACGCGAGCTGCTGGTGCCGACGGCCGACGAGGTCGACGAAGCGCGCAACCGGCGGGTCGAAGTCAGTATTCGTTGAGCGGTCCGTCCCAGCGCAGGAGCAGCAGGGTCAGATCGTCGGCCGGGGCGGCGCCGGCCTCGAAGCGCCGGACCGCGTCGCGGATCAGCCGGCACTGCGCCGCCGGCGAAGTTGCCGGCAGTCCGGCCAGGCAATCGGCCAGACCTTGCCCGCCGAACAGCGCCTGACCGTTGCTGGCTTCGCTGACGCCGTCGGTGAACAGGCAGAGCAGGTCGCCCGGCAACAGGCTCATGCGGCCGCTGTGGTAGGGGAAATCGGGCAGTGCGCACAGTGGCGGCCCGGCGATTGCATCGGTGTCGACGCGCAGGATCGTTTCGCCGCGACGGATCATCGGCGCGTCGTGGCCGGCGCAGACGTAATCGAGCGTGCCGTGATCGACATCGAGGACGGCGATGAAGGCGGTGACGAACAACTGGGCGGAATTGCTGCGGCCGAGTTCGCGGTCGATGTCGCATACCGCGGCGTCGAGCGACGAGTGGCGACGGCTGAGGGTGCTGCCCAGGGTTTTCGAGATGGCCATGAACAGGCTGGCCGGCACTCCCTTGCCGGAAACATCGCCGATGGCCAGGCAGAGGTGCCGGTCATCGCGCATGAAGCAATCGTAGTAATCGCCGCCGACGGCCTGGGCCGGTTCGAGTACGGCGCCCACGGCAAAGCGGCGCTCGCCGGCGAAGAGCTGCTCGGGGTCGGGCAGCAGGCCCATCTGGATGTGCCTGGCGGCATCGAGTTCGCCGGCAGTGCGGGCGGCTTCCACCCGGCTTTCCTGCAGCTGGCGTTCGGCATCGCGTCGTCGGGTGTCGGCGGCGATCAGCGTGTTCCCGAGCAGGGCCATGAACGACGGTACCAGCAGCAGTGTCAGCGAGCTGCCGTCGAACAGCCAGCGGCCGGCGATGAAAGCGAGGTGGCCGCTGCCCACCAGCATCAGCCCGACGGCGGCGAAGGCGAGCACCGCGTAACGCGGGCGCCATGCCGGTACCGCCACGATCAGCAGCAAGCCGCCGACGAGCAGCGCGCCCATCTCCAGCCACGGCATCCAGTGTGGCCGGCGCAGGGCGGCCTGTTCGAGCAGGCTCTCGATCATCTGGACGTGGATGTCGACGCCGGGCAGGCTGTCGCCGAGCGGGCTGATCACCCGGTCCTGCAGGCCGATGCTGTTGATGCCGACGATGACGAAGCGCGCGGCGAAAATTTCCGGCGGGTGACGGCCGGCCAGGACATCGGCGGCTGATAGATAGTAGTTGGCGCTGGCCTGACCGAAATGGAGCAGCACCTCGCCGTTGGCTTGCGTCGGCAGACGGTAGTCGCCGATGCGGATCGCCTGCATGCCGGCGGCGCCGGTTTCAACTGTAACTTCGCCGCCGCCGAGGGCCTGGCGCACCATTTCCAGGGGAAGCGACAGGTAGGGTTGCTCGCCGATCAGCACCAGGCTGGGAACCCGGCGCTGTATGCCTTGCTCGCTCTGCGCGCGCGCTTCTTCCGGGCCGGCGTTGATGAAGCCTTCGCCAGCCGCTGCAGCCTGGAGTTCAGGCCGACTGGCGAGCGCGCTGGCAAAGCGCGGCAATTTGGCAGCGCTGACCGGATCGAGCCGGATGTTCGGCAGCGGGTGAGTCGGCAGGCGGGCGCCGGGCAGTTCGCGAGGCAGGCCGACGATCGCCAGAACGGTTGGAGCGCGCGCCATCACTGCCGCCAGCGTGGCATCGGGGTCGGGGAGTTCGCTCAGCAGGGTGGCCCGGCTCGGGGGCAGCCGGCGGGCGATCAGCGCCGGGGCATGCTGGTCGCGTTCGGCGAAAATGATATCCACCCCGATCGCCAGCGGTTGGCCTACCTGGATGCGGGCGATCAGTTCGCCGATCAGGTCACGTGGCCACGGCCATTGCCCGTGGGCAACCAGGCTCTGGCTGTCGATGCCGACGACGATCACCGGTTCTTCGTGACGCGCACGCGGTTGCATTCTTTGGTAGCGGTCGAACTGGCTGGTCTGCAGACCGTGTAGCGGGGTACGCTCGATGTTGCCCAGGACCACTGCCGCCAGCGCCAGCAACAGCACCGGCAACAGGCGCCCCCGACCGGCACGCAACAGGGCCGAGGCGAGGGCCAGAGTTTGATTCACAGGTCGACGATCAGACCATCGTGGGCGGAAACGATCTCCAGCGCCGGCCGATCGCCACGCGTGATCTGTTCGAGGCGACGGGTTTCGGCGAGCAGACGGGCGAGCTGCTTGTCGTCGTGAACCGGTTCGTGGTGAAACAGGGCCAGTCGCCGGGCTTCTGCGGCCTGGCATAGTTCGACACCGACCACGTTGCTTGAATGCCCCCAGTCCGATTTGACCGAAGCCGCCTCGGCCAGCGAGTACATCGCGTCGAAGATGACCAGGTCGGCCTTGCTGAAGAAACGGGCGAATTCTCTGAAAGCCTCGTTGTCGTCGAGCTTGTGTTCGGAGTCCGTGCTGTACACCACCGATTTCCCGTTACCATCGAAGCGGTAGCCGTAGGAGTCGCCAGCGTGCAGTTGCAGTTTCGGGGTGACGGTCAGGCCGCAGATGTCATGCGGCTTGCCCGGGGTCATCCGGTCGAACTCGATGCTGGCGCCGGCCTGGGAATAATCGACGGGAAAGCAGGGGGCCCGCATCTGCAGGCGGATGGCGTCTTCCAACTGCTCGTGGCAGCCGTGGATGATGATCCGGTTGCCCGGGATGTACATCGGCGCGAAGAAGGGGAAACCCATCAGGTGATCCCAGTGCAGATGCGAAATGAAGATGTGGTAGGTCTGCGGATTGGGAACGCCGAAACGGGCCAGCTTGGCCTGACCGAGCGGTCGGGCGCCACTGCCCATGTCGCAGATCAGGTGCTCGGGACGATCGGTGAGGATCTCCACACACGAGGAATTGCCGCCGAAGGTGCCGCCGACGGAGAAGGGAAGGCTGTCCACGAATTCGTCGATGGCGGCGCGGTTGCGGAAACTGCGGCCGTTCGCGGCCACCAGCGCGGAAACGATCTTTTCCCGGATGTCCGGCGAGGTCAATGCCGTCGGCAGGGAACCCCGGGTTCCCCAGAAACGCACCTGCTTCATTGGGCGAGGGCCTGACAGGCGGCGTCGACGTTGGCGTAACAGGGAACGATCAGGTTGAAGCGACTGATGGTGAAAACTTCCTGAACCAGGGGTGTCAGCGCGGCGATGGCGAAACTGCCCTGCTGTGCCTTGGCCTGACGCGAGGCCATCATCAGCACGCGCAAGCCGGCGCTGCTGATGTAGATGACTCCGGAAAAATCGAGCAACAACGGCGCACGGCCCAGGGCGCAATTACTCAGCAGGGGCGCCAGCGCCCGGGTGAACTCTTCGGCGATGGTGTGGTCTATGCGGCCGCTGACCTCGGCGATCAACACGCCTGACTGCTCGCGGGTTGGTAATTTCATCATGGTCAGACAGTAGTTACGGGCGACGACGAGGGCCAAGTATGCCATGCCCCTACGCGCTCTTAGGTAAAATATTGCATGCACACGATTCAATCCGCTTCCGTAGTCCGCCCGCTTTTTGCCTGGCGCAAGTTCTGGGCCCACCGTTTCGGCCCGGCACCCTTCCTCCCCATGTCGCGGGCCGAGATGGACCAGCTCGGCTGGGATTCCTGCGACATCATCCTGATTACCGGCGACGCCTATATCGATCACCCAAGCTTCGGCATGGCGTTGATCGGGCGCCTGCTCGAGGCCCAGGGCTTTCGCGTCGGCATCATCAGCCAGCCGGACTGGAATTCGGCGGCCGATTTCCGCCGGCTCGGCAAACCCAACCTGTTCTTCGGCGTCACCGCCGGCAACATGGATTCGATGGTCAACCGCTATACCTCGGACCGCAAACCGCGCTCGGACGACGCCTACACGCCGCACGGCGAGGCCAACAAGCGCCCGGACCGCGCCGTCACCGTATACGCCCAGCGCTGCCGCGAGGCCTTTCCCGGCTCGGCCGTGGTGATCGGCTCGATTGAGGCCAGCCTGCGGCGCATCGCCCACTACGACTACTGGTCGGACAAGGTGCGTCGCTCGGTGCTGCCTGACTCCAAGGCCGACCTGCTGGTCTTCGGCAATGCCGAACGCGCCATCGTCGAGCTGGCGCATCGCCTGGCCAAAGGCGAGAAGGTTTCGGAAATCCGCGACCTGCGCGGCACCGCCTTCATGGTCGGGCGCGACTGGCTGCCGTCCGCTGAGTGGGAAGAGATGGACTCGACCGAAGTCGATACTCCCGGGCCGCTGGTCAAACACGCCGATCCCTACGCGATGGACGATAGCGCCGAGACAAGCGCCTGCGCCACACCGGCTGCCGCTGACGGTGCCCAACCCGTGCGCATCGTCTCGCGTGCCGAGCGCCTGGCTGCCCGGCGCGAGCGCCGCGCCCACACCGTCGTCCGCCTGCCGGCTTACGAGCAGGTCAAGGACGATCCGGTGCTCTACGCCCACGCCTCGCGCACCTTCCACCTCGAATCCAATCCGGGCAACGCCCGCGCGCTGCGCCAGGCACACGGCGAGCGCGACGTCTGGCTGAATCCGCCGCCGGTACCGCTGACTACCGAGGAACTCGACGGCGTCTACGAGCTGCCCTACGCGCGGCGGCCGCATCCGGCCTATGGCGAAGCCAAGATTCCGGCCTGGGAAATGATCCGCTTCTCGGTAAACATCATGCGCGGCTGCTTCGGTGGCTGCACCTTTTGCTCGATCACCGAGCACGAAGGGCGCATCATCCAGAGTCGCTCCGAGGATTCGGTGATCCGCGAGATCGAGGAAATGCGTGACAAGACGCCGGGCTTCACCGGCATCGTCTCCGATCTTGGCGGACCCACCGCCAACATGTACCACTTGAAGTGCAAGGACGAGAAGATCGAAGCGGCCTGCCGCCGGCTGTCCTGTGTCTATCCCGACATCTGCGAGAACCTCGGTACCGACCACACGCCGCTGATTTCGCTCTACCGCCGGGCGCGCAGCCTGAAAGGAGTCAAGAAGGTGCTGATCGGCTCCGGCCTGCGCTACGACCTGGCGGTCCGCTCGCCCGAGTACATCAAGGAACTGGTCCAGCACCACGTCGGCGGCTATCTGAAGATCGCTCCGGAACACACCGAGGATGGCCCGCTATCGAAAATGATGAAGCCCGGCATCGGCAGCTACGACCGCTTCAAGCAATTGTTCGACCGCTTCTCCCGCGAAGCCGGCAAGGAGCAGTACTTGATTCCGTACTTCATCGCGGCGCACCCGGGCACGCAGGATACGGACATGGTCAATCTGGCGCTGTGGCTGAAGAAGAACAACTTCCGCCTCGACCAGGTGCAGACCTTCCTGCCGACGCCGATGGCCCTGGCCACGACCATGTACCACACCGAGAAGAACCCGCTGAAGAAGCTGCACCGGCAGGGCGGGGAAACCGTCGGCGCCGTACGCGGTGCGCGCCAGCGCAAGCTGCACAAGGCTTTCCTGCGTTATCACGACCCGGAAAACTGGCCGCTGCTGCGCGAAGCCTTGAAGGAAATGGGCCGCGCCGACCTGATCGGCAACGGCAAGAAGCAGCTGGTGCCAGCCTGGCAACCGGCTGGTACTGGCATGAAGGCTGCGGCGACCGTTGCCGCAGCCTCAAGAGCGACGCCGGGCGGAAAATCTGCGCCTGGCAGACCGGGTGGCTCGACCCACGGCAAGCCGCGCACCGCTCATTCTGCCTCGGGCGCCCGTCCGGCGACCGCATCGCGTCCCGCAGCACGCAAGAAGAATTCGTCACGATAAAAAACCAGGGAGAACCGCATGGAAGAAAAACAGGCCACCACCTACGAGAAAATCGGCGGCGAAGCGACAGTCGGCAAACTGGCCGACCGCTTCTACGAACTGATGGACACCGTTCCCCAGTTTGCAGAACTGCGCGCGATGCACCCGCCCAGCCTGGCCGGCTCGCGCGACAAGCTGTTCAAGTTCCTCTCCGGCTGGTTCGGCGGTCCCGACCTGTTCGTCGAGGAATACGGCCACCCGCGCCTGCGTGCCCGCCACATGCCGTTTTCCATTGGCACGCAGGAACGCGACCAGTGGGTCGCCTGCATGGTGCTGGCGATGGAAGACGTCGGCATCGAGGAAGACATCCGCAAGGTCTTGCTGAACAACTTCTTCAACACCGCCGACTTCATGCGCAACAAGGAAGGCTGAGCGTCAGCGCCGTTCGCCGGCGACCTCGCTGAAGAAGGCCCAGATCGTGTCGTTGGCAGCGAGTGCCTGCGAAGCGCCTTCCTTGCCGCGGCGCACGGTTTCGGCGCCGGGCCAGGAATGGCCACCGCTGCTGGTCACGCAGAGCTGGACCGTGGCACCCTCGCGGCAAGCCTTGTAGCGCTCGCACCAGGCGCCGGGTCGCTCCAGTGTGCGTTCCGGCCCGCTCTGGCAGGCGTTGCGGGCGACCCAGCGGCTGACCGTTTGCGGTACCGACACGAAATCCATGAC
>DILW01000161.1 GCA_002425245.1 Betaproteobacteria bacterium UBA5582
CGCGACTTCGGCGACCGGCGCCGCTGCCGCAAGCGCCGGCAGTTGGCGGTAATCGCGGGTCAGATAGCCGGCCGCGGTCCACTCGCGCAGCATCACGGTCAGCGCAGCGCCGTCGGCGGCCACCGCCGGCACCGTGTAAGAGCAACCGGCCCAGGCCTCGCCGCCGGCCAACTGGCCGAGAACCAGGCTGGCCACCGGGGTACCGGTCCAGGCGCCGCCGGCATAGGGCGTGTCGAGCGCCCACACTTCGAGCGCCAGAGTGCCGCTGATGTTGTCGGCGGCGCGCGGATTGACGATGCGCTCGACGGCGATCTCGGCGCTGCCGTCGGCGATCCGGCAGGCAACATCGCCAGCCAGTTGCGGCTGCAGGAAAAGCTGGGGCGTCGGATAAACCGCCAGGTCGCGCACCACGACGCTGCCATCGGCAGCGGCGGCGACCAGCATCAGGGCCATCGAGTAGGCGTCCTGCCCGGCCGGCGGCAGCGCGGCGACGCAGGCATCGACAACGAAACAGCCGGGCAGCGGCTGCAAGGCAAATTCGGCAACCTTGACGCCGGCCGGCGCCTGTTCGGCAAAACCGTCGGCGCTCGCCCACAGTTGCAGCGACCAGGCGCTGCCGTCCTGAAGGTCGCCGGCGGCGAGGGTAACTTCGGCGTTGAGATGGACGCTGTCGCCGTCAAGGCGATAGCCGTGGTTGCCACCGAGGGCGGTAGTCAGGATTGCGGACACGGTCTTCTCCGGGAAATGGGCCGGGCATTATAGACCGCAAAATGTTTAAATCAATCAATCGCTTAAGTCGATTTTTATGCACAATCGCGGTGCGTAAACCGCACTGATCTTGTCGTAAAAGCGACACCCGCTCACAAGGCCTGGAAGGCAAAGATGGCCATGCAGGTCGGCGGCAAGGCGGCCAGGAAAAGGCCGACGAAGCTGATCGATTCGTCGTCGAAATGGCCTTTCAGGATGGCGACGCCGGCCGGATTGGGGGCATTGGCGATCACCGTCAGACCGCCGCCGGTGACCGCACCGGCGACGATGGCGTACTTGAAATCCATCGACACCCCGTCGACCAGCGAAGCCAGGTAGGTCAGTGCGGCGTTGTCGGTGACCGCGGTCAGCGCGGTGGCCAGGAAGTAGAGCACGGTCGGTTCGACGTCGGTCAGCGCCGCCTGCAGCCACCATTGCTGCAGACCGCCGAGGACGACCAGACCGGCCAGGAAGAAGGCCACCATCAGTCCTTCGCGCAGAATCAGCGGATTCTGGTGACGCTTGTAGGCTTCGGTGTAACCGAGGAAGAACAGGAACAGCCCCATGAACACCACCGCGTGGTGGGCGAAGACGACCACGCCGACGAGAAAGGCGACGTGCACCGCGGTCACCGCCGCCGGCACGACAGTGACGCTGCCGTTGGCGGCGGGGTTCTTGCCGACCAGTTCCTGACGGAA
The DNA here is from genome assembly GCA_002425245.1 of Betaproteobacteria bacterium UBA5582. Taxonomy (GTDB): domain Bacteria; phylum Pseudomonadota; class Gammaproteobacteria; order Burkholderiales; family Rhodocyclaceae; genus Azonexus. The sequence goes on from DILW01000161.1 coordinate 1,446, forward strand.
CAGCCAGGTCAGTACGGCTGCATTGGTGCATACCGCCACGGCCGACTTCCAGCCGAAATGGGAGAGCATGAACAAGCTGTCCCACTGCCATTTGCTGGCCACCATCAGCACCGGCGGTGCGGCAAAATGGGTCAGCGTGCCACCGATCGAGACATTGACGAAGAGGACCCCGATGGTCGCGTAGCGCAGCCGGGTCGACAGGCCCTGCTGGAAGAAGCGGTCGCGCAGCATCAGCGCTGCCAGCGTCATCGCCGCCGGCTCGGTGATGAAGGAACCGAGCAGAGGCACCACGGCCAGACACAGGAAATAGGTGGACAGCGCACGATTGATCGGGATCATCGCCGCCGCCTGCTGGATCAGCGCCGCCACGCTGACCAGGATCGGCCGGCTGGCGGCGATCACCATGATCACGAAAACGAACATCGGCTCGGTGAAGTTGCGCGCTTCCAGGTAATGCACCGCCTGCCCCGGACCGGCAAGCAAAAACATCGAGGCAACCAGGACGAAGGCCCAGAAGCCGAACACCACCTCGACTTCGGCCATCAGGTGCCAGAGGCCGGCATGGCGCGGATTGACGTGGGCAAGATGGGCGAAGAACTTGGTCGAGAAGGTATGCAGCACGGCGATGGAGAACAGCACCGTGGCAACGAGCTCCGGCGCGCCAACACCGCCGCCCCCGGCACTCGCCGGCTGCATGAGTTGCGGAGTGGCCAGCGCCAGGCCGGGCAGCAACAGCAAGAAGAATGCGGGAAGGCGTAGCATGATGGCCCTAAAAATCAGAATATAAGAATGTACAAATATACAAAACGGACCCGGGTCAGCCAAGGGGTCGCGCTCTCACTCGTCGTCTTCGTCGGCGTCCTTGCGCGGCACCGTCGCCGGATCGCAGATGATGCCGCGGTAGATTTCTACGCGATCGCCCGGACGCAGGGCCGTGTCGAGCTTGGACAACTTGCCGAAGACACCGACCTTCTGCGCTTCCAGGTCGATGTGGGGAAACTGCTTGAGGATGCCCGAACGCTCGATCGCCTCGCGGATCGTGGCGGTATCGGGCACTTCGATGTTCAGCCAGACCTGCTGGCCGGGTTCGGAATAGGCAACGCCGATCTGCATGGCGGTTCTCCTCAGGCAGTGGCCGGCGCGGCCGCAGCCTCGCCGCGGGCGGCCAGTTTCTGGTCGATGATGCGCTTGCCGGCCAGCATGAAGCCGAGCACGGCGAAGCCCCCGGGCGGCAGGATCATCAGCAGCGCGCCGCCGTAGTCCGGAATCTGCACTTCAAGGAAGGCAAAGGCCGGCCCAAGCATCTGCGAAGCCTGGGCAAACAGGGTACCGCTACCGAGAAACTCGCGTACCAGGCCGATCACCGTCAACGCCCCGGTGAAGCCGATCCCCATCGCCAATCCGTCGGCGGCGCTCGCCAGCACGCCGTTCTTCACCGCGTAGGCCTCGGCCCGGCCGAGGATGGCGCAATTGACCACGATCAGCGCGATGAACAGACCGAGCACCTTGTACAGTTCATGCACCCAGGCATTCATCGCCAGGTCGACGATGGTCACCAGCGTTGCAATCAGGACGACGAAGACCGGAATCCGCACCTGGTCGCTGACCGTCTTGCGGATGATCGAGACCAGGATGTTGGACACCACCAGCACCGCCGTCGATGCCAGCCCCATGCCCAGGCCGTTGGTGCCGCTGGTGGTGACAGCCATGGTCGGGCACAGTGCCAGCATCTGGGCGAAGACGACGTTCTGCTCCCAGAGGCCGTCCTTGACGATGGTTCCGTAGTTGTTGTCGCTCATGATCCGCTCCCGGCCGTAATGTCCTGTTTGCGCGCGGCGTAGAACGCCAGCCCGCCCTTGACCGCCTTGACCACCGCACGCGGCGTGATGGTGGCGCCGGCAAACTGGTCGAAGACGCCGTTGTCCTTCTTGACAGCCCATTTCTCCGGCGCCGGGTCGCCCAGCGACTTGCCGTTGAAATCGAGCACCCAATCGTCCTTCCTCAACTCGACCTTGTCGCCCAGACCCGGCGTTTCGGTGTGCTTCAACACGCGCACGCCGAGCGTGCGGCCATCCATGTCGACCGCCATCAGCACCTGGATCTCGCCCGAGTAGCCGCGTTCGGCAACCTTGAACAACACTGCCTGCAGCTCGCCGCCACGACGGGCGCGGTAGACGGTGACGGCCTTGCCGTCGCGGTCGATGTCGACCGTATCCTTGAGGAAATCGTTGTCGGCCAGCCCGGCCGGCAGCACATCGGACAAGGAATCGCGCAGGTCTTTGGCTTCGGCCGCAGCGATAGCCGGCGCCGTGGCCGAGGAAACCACCGCCAGCGCAGCGCTGGCGAGCAAGGCGACAACACCGAGCAGGAGCGGCTGGTAGCCCAGTTTGTCGCGCAGGGTATCGAGGTTCATCAGGCGTTCTCCGGAATGTCGATGGGCTTGCCCTTACGGTCGCGACCAAGGATGCGCGGCTTGCAGAAGCGGTCGATGACCGGGGTCATGGCGTTCATCAGCAGCACGGCGAAGGCGACGCCCTCCGGGTAGGCACCGAAACTGCGGATCACCCAGGTGAGCAGACCGACGCCCAGGCCAAAGATGAGCTGGCCAGTGGTCGTATTCGGCGAGGTCACGTAGTCGGTGGCGATGAAGAAGGCGCCGAGCATCAGCGCCCCGGACAGCAGATGCGCCTCGGGCGACAGGAAGCGCCCGGGATCGACGCCATGGGCAATCGCCGCCGGGATGGCGACTCCCGCCAGCACGCCGAGCGGCGCATGCCAGCTGATGACGCGGGTGATCAGCAGGTAGAGGCCACCGCACAGGATCAGGATCGCCGCCGACTCGCCAAAGCTGCCGGCACGCATGCCGATCCAGGACAGGCCCGGGCCGGCGTGCAGTGCCGCCGCCAGGTCGACGCCGCGGGACAGCTCGGTCTTGGCGTGACCGAGCAAGGTGGCGCTGGTCACTGCGTCCGGCACCGGCAGGCTACCCAGGAAGATGCGCAGGCTGCCGACGAAATCGGGCGTCGCCAGCGCACTCATCGGCAGCGGCAGGACCCACAGCGTCAGCGGCAGCGGGAAGGAGACCAGCAAGGCCACCCGCGCCACCATGGCCGGATTGAACACGTTCTGACCGAGCCCACCGAACACCTGCTTGCCGATGACGATGGCGATGAAGCCACCGAGCACCGCCACCCACCAGGGCGCCCAGGGCGGCAGGGTCATCGCCAGCAGCCAGCCGGTGAGCACCGCCGAACCATCGAGCAGCGTGCCCTTGATGCGTGGCACGCCCGCCAGCTTCAGCGACAGGGCTTCGAAGCCGACACAGGAAAGGATGGTCAGCGCCCACAGAAAGAAGGCGGGCCAACCGTACAGCCAGAATCCGTACAAGGTCGCCGGCGCCAGCGCCAGCTGCACCCGGAACATCGTCCGGCTGACCGAATTGCCGCCGTGGGCATGCGGCGAGGCGACCGTCTGGGCGGTCAGGCTGACTGGGTTCATGCGCTTTCTCCCTCGGTTTCGGCAGCCTGCCTGGCTGCAGCTTCGGCGGCCGCCTTGGCAGCCGCGGCAGCCTCGCGTTCGGCCTTGCGCTTGGCGGCGGCTTCCGCCCGCTCGCGGGCTTCGCGGTCGAGGCGTTCCTGGCGCTGCTGGGCGAGTTTCTTGGTCGCTTCGTTGCGCAGTTTGTTGCGGTCCTGCGCCGCCAGTTCGCCCTTGGCATGGACGAAATACTGGACTAACGGAATCTTCGACGGGCAGACATAGGCGCAACAGCCGCAGGCGATGCAGTCCTTGAGGCCGATGCCGACCGCCTCGTCGTAAGCCGCGTTGCCGATGCGGGCGCTCATTTCCAGCGGCAGCAGGCCCATCGGGCAGGCTTTCACGCAACTGCCGCAGCGGATGCAGGGATCGGGTTCCTGGGCCGCGACTTCCTGCGCGTCGAACGCCAGGATGCCGCTAGTGCCCTTCACCACCGGCACCCGCCAGTGCGGAATCTGCATGCCCATCATCGGCCCGCCCATGACCCGCCGGGCCAGCCCGATGCCGTCGCCCTTGAGGCCGCCGGCAAAGGCAATCACTTCCTCGGCCAGCGTGCCGACCAGCACCTCGATGTTGCCCGGATCGTTGGTGCAGTTGCCATTGATCGTGAGCACCCGCGAGATCAGCGGCCGGCCGTCGCGGATCGCCGCGCGCACGGCCAGCGCCGTACCGACGTTATGGACGACGATGCCGATGTCGAAGGTACGGCTTTCGGCCGCCACTTCCTTGCCGGTCAGCACCTGTACCAGCTGCTTTTCCGAGCCCATCGGGTAGCGCGCCGGCACCGGCCGGATCTGTACCTCGGGCACCGCAGCGGCAGCGGCCTGCATGGCGGCGATGGCTTCCGGCTTGTTGTCTTCGATGCCGACCAGCGCCTCGGCGGCGCCGGTGGCGTGCAGCATGATGCGGATGCCATCGACGATCTCGGCCGCCCGGTCGCGCATCTGGCGGTCGTCGCAGGAGAGGTAGGGCTCGCATTCGCCGCCGTTGATGACCAGCGTCTTGACCTTGGAGCGGGCGGCGCCGGTCAGCTTGACCGCCGACGGGAAGGCGGCGCCGCCGAGACCGACCACGCCGGCCGCAGCAACCCGCTTGCCGATGTCGACCGGGTCAAGGGCGAAGGGGTCGGCACAGCCCTGGCAATCGATCCATTCGTCGCGCCCGTCGGCGGCCAGGATGATCGCCGGCAGGGTCAGACCAGAAGGGTGCGGTGCGGTGATGTCGGTGACGGCGACGATGGTGCCCGAGGTCGGCGCGTGGATCGGCGCCGAGATCATGCCCTGCGCTTCGGCGATCAATTCGCCCTTCTTCACCTGCTGACCAACCAGCACCACCGGCCGCGCCGGCCCACCGAGGTGCTGCTGCAGCGGCAGGTAGAGCTTTTCCGGCACCGGCATCACGCGTAGCGGCCGGTCGGCGGCCGGGCGTTTGCGGTCGTCGGGATGCACCCCCCAGTCGTCGCCGAGGAAGTGCTTGAACAGATTCATGAATCCCATGATATGAACTCTCAGGCCAGGCGGGGCTTGGGCATGACCCAGTGTTGCAGGGTGACCGGCACCGGCTTCATGATCAGCGCTTCGGTCGGACATTTTTCGATGCAGGCTTCGCAGCCGGTACAGGCTTCGCGGAAGACGCTGTGAATCTGCTTGGCGGCGCCGAGGATGGCGTCGGTCGGGCAGACCTTGGCGCAGCGGCAGCAGCCGATGCACAACTCCTCGGCGACGGTGGCGATCTTCGGGCCGTCGTCGCCGAGCGCCGAGAGATCGACGCTCAGGCCGAGCTTGGCGGCAATCGCCGAAACCAGCGCCTTGCCCCCGGGCGGGCAGCAGGTCGGTGGCGCGGTGCCGGCGACAATCGCCTCGGCCGCCCCGCTACACCCGGGGAAACCGCACTGGCCGCAGTTGGAACCGGGCATCAAGGCAATCAGTTCATCGACGATGGGGTTACCCTCGACCTTGAGGAACTTGTTGGCGACGCCCAACGCGATGCCGAGCACGGCACCAAGAACAGTCAGGCTGAGGATGGCGGCGATCATCTCGAGTTCTCCCTCAAACGTTCAATCCGGAAAAGCCCATGAAGGCAAGGGCCAGCAGGCTGATGGTGACAAAGGCAACCGGCGCGCCGACGAAGGCGCCCGGCACTCGGGCCAGCGCCACGCGTTCGCGCAGGCCGGCGAAGATCAACAGGACCAGCGTGAAGCCGAGCGCCGAGCCAAAGCCGTAGAGCAGGCTCTTGAACAGGCTGAACTGCTGCTGGACGTTGAGCAGGGCGACGCCGAGCACGGCGCAGTTGGTGGTGATCAGCGGCAGGTAGATGCCGAGCGACTGGTACAGCCCCGGGCTGGTCTTCTTGATGAACATCTCGGTGAATTGCACGACCGAGGCGATCACCAGGATGAAGGTGAGGATGCGCAGGTAGCCCAGACCGAGCGGCTGCAGCAGCCAGTTGTCGAGCATCCACGAGGCGGCGCTGGCCAGTACCAGGACGAAGGTCGTCGCCAGCCCCATGCCGAGCGCGCTATCGACGCTCTTCGATACGCCCATCACCGGGCACAGGCCAAGGAATTTGATCAACACAACGTTATTGACCAGCGCAGTGGAGAGCAGCAGTAAGAGGATTTCGCTCATGGACGGAGGCTCGGGTTGGACATCGCCCGCTTCACTGCATAAGCCGTGCCACCCCGCCGTCATCCCCTTTCACGCCCTTCTGGCACCGTTTACGGGGCAAAAGCACCAATTCGGTGCAAAACAGGCAAAACAATTTGTCGCAAAGGCAACAGGGAAATTGTCGATTTCCCACCGAAACCGCCACACAGCACCACACCGGGAAAAAACCCGAGACACGGCATGGATTCTGCTTGCAGTCCTGGAGAGAGCCATCGCTGCCTTACTACGGAGTCAAACCATGTCGGCCCAGCCCATCGCCCAGCCCAAGCCCCTGCAGGAGAGCCAGTTGCAGGAACTGCTTCCGCCCGAGGTCTATCACCAGGCCGTCAACCAGGCCGACCTGGCCATTTCGATCACCGACCCGGCCGCACGCATTCTCTATGCCAATGACAGCTTCAGCCGGATCACCGGTTACAGCCCGGAGGATGTAGTCGGCCTCAACGAGTCCGTGCTCTCCAACCACACCACCCCGCCCGAGCTTTACGCCGACATGTGGGCCTCGCTCAAGGCCCGCCGCCCGTGGTCAGGCAAGCTGCTCAACAAGCGCAAGAGCGGCGACGTCTACCTCGCCGAACTGTCGATCACGCCGGTGCTCGACAAGAAAGGCGAGGTCACCCATTTCCTCGGCATGCACCGCGACATCACCGGCCTGCATCAGCTGGAACGTACGGTACGCAACCAGAAGCAGTTGATCGAATCGGTGGTCGACGCCGCCCCGGTCGCCTTCGCCCTGCTCGACCCGACCGGCCGCGTGGTGCTCGACAACCACGCCTACAAGAAGCTGGTCAGCGACATGCGGGTCAAGGAGCCGGCGCACCGCCTGCTCGACGCATTGGCGCCGGAGTGGTACGAAATCCTGGCCAGCGATCCCCAGCACTGCGAATTCAGCAACCGCGAGATGCGCCTGGACAGCCCCGGTGGCCGCGCCCGCTGGCTGTCGGTCAGCGCTTCGGTGATCGACATGCACAGCGAGTGCGCCGACAGCTATTTCTGTGCTGCCGGCCAGCCCGGCCTGCTGCTGGTCATTTCCGACATCACCAACCTGCGCGAGGAACAGGAGCGGGCCAAGGGCGCCGCGCTGAAGGCGTCGCTGGCCGACGAGGAGCGCACTGCGGCGATCCGCGAAGGCCTGTCGGCCGCCGTCTTCCGGCTGGAAGAACCGCTCAACATGATGGCTTCGGCAGTCGCCGTGCTCCAGCGCCGCGACCCAGCCAGCGCCGAGATGCTTCGCCAGGCGCTGGACAACAGCCGCGAGCACATCGAATCGCTGCGCCAGGTGATCCCGCAAAGCCCGCAGGAAATCGTCATCCGCGTCAATCTCAACGAAATCCTGCGCGAAGTCCTCGAAGTATGCACGCCGCGCCTGCTCAAGGCCGGTATCACCGTCGACTGGCAACCCTCGGCCGTGCTGCCGCCCTTGAACGGACGGCCGCTGCAGCTGCGCATGCTGTTCAAGGCGCTGGTCGAAAACGCCATCGAGGCGATGAACGTCAAAGGCTGGCCGCGCCGCGAACTGCAGATTCGCAGCGAGGTGATCGACGACTGCATCCGCATCGCCATCCTCGACAGTGGTCCGGGCATCCCGCCTGAGTGGCGGCACAAGGCTTTCGAGCCCTTCTTCACGGCCAAGAACGGCAGCGGCAAGCACATCGGCACCGGTCTGTCCCGCGCCCAGCAAGTCGTCGCCGACCACGGCGGCATCATCGATCTCGACGAAAGCCCGGCCGGCGGCTGCGCCGCCATCGTCGAATTCCGCGTCGACGGCGACCCGATCTGAGCAGGGCACACAGCATGCACGAACACGAACACCACACCATCCACAGCGCCGACGAGTGCCCGCCCAGCGGCGGCTACTGCCGCACGCACGAGCTGAACATCCTCCTGCTGTCGGCGCTGTACGCGGTCAGCCGGGTACTCAGCCGCTCGCTCGCCTTCAACGAAACCCTGCACGACGTGCTGCGCGTGCTGCACGAGGAAGCGGGGCTGAGTCGCGGCCTGATCGGCGTGGTCAACGCCGAAAGCGGCAAGCTCGCCGTGCACACCATCTACAACCCCGACGGTCCAAGCGCCGACCCGGCCCAGTATGGCCCCGGCGAGGGCATCATCGGCCTGATCCTGGAAAAGCCGCGCACCTTCAAGCTGGAGCGCGTCGCCGACGAGCCGCGCTTTCTCAACCGGGTCCGGCTCTACGCGCCCGAACTCCCTTTCATCGCTGTGCCGATCAAGGTCGGCGGCAACCTCCAGGGCGTCCTCGCGGTCCAGCCGGAAGCCCCGGAGGACGGCCTGCTTGAAGAACGCGCCCAGTTCGTCGAGATGGTCGCCAACCTGATCGGCCAGAGCCTCAAGCTGTCGCTCGAGGTCCAGCAGGAAAAATCGACCCTGGTCGAGGAACGCGACCTGCTCCGCCGTACCGTCCGTCACCAGCACGGTTTCGACAGCATGGTCGGGCGCTCGGCGGTGATGCGCCGGGTCTTCGAACAGGCGCGCATGGTCGCCAAGTGGAACACCACCGTACTGATCCGCGGCGAAACCGGCACTGGCAAGGAACTGATCGCCAACGCCATCCACTACAACTCGCCGCGCGCGCGCAACATGCTGGTCAAGCTCAACTGCGCAGCGCTGCCGGAAAACCTGCTCGAATCCGAACTCTTCGGCCACGAACGCGGCGCTTTCACCGGTGCCGTCGAAGCGCGCAAGGGCCGCTTCGAACAGGCCAATGGGGGCACCCTGTTCCTCGACGAAATCGGCGAAGTCTCTGCCGCCTTCCAGGCCAAACTGCTGCGCATCCTGCAGGAAGGCGAGTTCGAACGGGTCGGCGGCAGCAAGACGATCAAGGTGGACGTGCGCATCATCGCCGCCACCCACCGCGATCTGGAAACTGCCGTCGAAATGGGCGATTTCCGCGAGGATCTGTTCTACCGCCTGAACGTCATGCCGCTGTTCCTGCCGCCGCTACGCGAACGGATCGAGGACATTCCCGAAATCGCCCGCCACCTGCTCGGCAAGATCGGCAACGACCAGAAACGCAAGCTCAACCTCACCGACATGGCCCAGCGCCGGCTGGCCAGCCACGACTGGCCGGGCAACGTGCGCGAACTGGAAAACTGCCTCGAACGCGCCGCCGTGCTCTCCGAGGACGGCCAGATCGACGTCGACCTGATCCGCTTCCCGAGCAGCCGCGAACGCGGCTCGGCCCGCCCGCTGAAAACCGTCGCGCCGCCCCCCGAAGCGCCGAGCAGCGCGCCCGAGGTGGACATCAACGACCCGTCCCTGTCCGAACGCGAGCGCGTCATCGCCGCGCTCGAACAGGCCGGCTGGGTGCAGGCCAAGGCCGCCCGCATCCTCGGCATGACGCCGCGCCAGATTGCCTATCGCATCCAGACGCTGAACATCGAGGTCAAGCAGTTCTGAGCCCGACACTCGACACTGTCGTAAACACGACAACACAAACACGCCGCAAGCCATTGAAAACGTTCGAATAAGCGCTGGCACCATCCTTGCAACGCCCAGGCATCAACAAGGAGATCACCATGCCCAAACCGAAGAAACACGTCCTCGTTTGCGTCCAGGGCCGGCCCGCCGGTCACCCGCGCGGTTCCTGCCAGGAAAAGGGCTGCAGCCAGACCTGGCAAGCTTTCCAGGACGAATTCACCGCCCGCAACCTGTGGAACGCCGGCTTCCAGCTGACCAACACCGGCTGCCTCGGCCCCTGTCATCTCGGCACCAGCGTCATCGTCTATCCGGAAGGCACCATGTACGTCGGCGTCAAACCTCAGGATGTCGGCGCCATCATCGACGAGGACCTGATGTTCGACCAGCCGGTCGAGCGCCTCAAGGCCCCCGCCGACGTCTGGGCCTGAGACCATGGAAACCGCCCTCTACGAAATCGGCGACCTGGTCTACGCCGCCGAAGACCTGTTCAACGACGGCGGCATGCCTGGCGTCGATGACGAGGATGCGCTGCTGGTCCCCTCCGGCACGCGCGGCGTGGTGGTGCATTTCGGCCATACCGAACTCGAACCGAAACAGGAAATCTATCTGGTGCGCTTCGAGAACGGTCCCGACGGCACGCTCGGCGACCCGATCGGCGTGCTGCCCGAGGAACTGACGCAGGAAGTTGCAAAGGCCTGAGATGGACAGGATCGGCATCTTCTTCGGCACCGATACCGGGCGCACCCGGCTGATCGCCAAGCAGATCGCCAAAAAGCTCGGCGAGCTCGCCGCCGCGCCGGTCAACATCGGCCGCGCGACGCTCGCCAACTTTCTTGCTCATGAGCGCCTGATCGTCGGCAGCCCGACCCTGGGCGACGGCGAACTGCCCGGCGAATCGACCGGCCTGAGCCAGCCGAGCTGGGAGGAGTTCCTGCCGCAACTGGCCGACGCCGACCTGTCCGGCAAGACCATCGCCATCTTCGGCCTCGGCGACCAGCAGAAATACCCGGAGGAGTTCGTCGACGCCATCGGCATCCTCCACGATGCCTTCGTCGCCCGCGGGGCGACGGTGGTTGGCCGCTGGCCGGTGGCCGGTTACGAATTCAAGGCCTCGCGGGCGGTCGACGGCGAGCATTTCCTCGGTCTGGCCATCGACCAGCACCACCAGGCGATGCTCAGCGAAAGCCGCATCGACGCCTGGCTGGAACAGATCAAGCCGGAGTTGCTGCGATGAACACCAACCCCTGGTCGCTGCCCAAGGATCGCTCGCTACGCCGCCTGCTGGTCAGCCTCGACGAGAAGCTGGGCGACGCCTGCGACGTCGCCCCCGACGACGGAGTCGATCCCAACATCGTCACCCTGCGCCACAACGAACTCGCCAGCCTGCGCGCCCACGTCTACCTGCACGGCCAGCGCCCCGGCACCTACGGCGTCTTCTTCGAATACCCGCACCCGGTGCCCGGCATCCTCGAAACCGAGGAAAACCTGCCGCTACCGAAGGTCCTGGCCAGCCTGGCCCTGCATTTCGACGCCTGAATTTCGTTGCCGGCAGCGCCCCGGTCGGCATCTTGCCTTGCGTTATACTCGGAACCATCCTCCCTTCACGCCTGCGCCTGCCATGGGCCTACTTCGCCTGCTCACCTGCCTGCTCGTCTTCCTGGGTGCCGGCGCCGTCGCCCTGCCGGTGGCAGCCAACCCGGGCGAGACGCCGCTGAAGGTCCGGGTCCAGTTGAAATGGTTCCACCAATACCAGTTCGCCGGCTTCTACGCCGCGCTTGAGCAAGGCTATTTCCGGCGCGCCGGACTTGACGTCGAGCTGATCGAAGGCAATCCGGAAGTCGATCTGGCCGGCGTCGTCGCCAGCGGCGCCGCCGAGTTCGGCATCGGCAACTCCTCGTTGCTGATCGACTTCAACCGCGGCCTGCCGGTGGTCGCCGTCGCCGCGATCTTCCAGCATTCGCCGTTCATCATCCTGGCCCGGGTCGATCCGCAAATCCGCAGCATCAAGGACCTCGAAGGGCGCACCCTGATGGGCGAGAGCCATTCGGCCGAACTGACCGCCTACCTGAAGAAGGCCGGCGTCGATCTGGGCAAGGTCCGCCAGGTGACCCACAGCGGCAGCGTCAGGAGCCTGGCGGCGGACGCTCCCGATCGGGTCGACGCGACCACCGCCTACATCTCGACCGAACCTGTCGAGGCCAGCCAGTACGGGATTCCCTACCAGATATTCAATCCGCGCGAACTCGACATCGATTTTTATGGCGACACCCTGTTTACCAGCCAGCGCTTTGCCCGCGAGCATCCGCAGGCAGTCGCCGCCATGCGCGACGCGCTGGCCGAAGGCTGGTACTACGCTTACCGTCACCAGGCCGAAGTCATCGACCTGATCCTGGAAAAATATCATCCGCGGATGGACCGGATGACCCTGACGCTGGAAGCGCAGTCGCTCTACAACCTGTTTCTCGCCGACATCGTCGACATCGGCTACATGAGTCGCACGCGCTGGCAGGAAATTGCCCGCATCTTCGCCGAAACCGGCTTGCTGCCTGCCAGCTACACGCTCGACGGCTTCTTGTTCGAGCCCGACGCCCCGGTTCCCGAGTGGGCTTACCGGGCGCTGGCCTGGGCTGCCCTGGCCCTGTTCGCCGGTGGCCTGCTCGTCGCCTACATCGTTTCACTCAACCGCCGCCTGCGCCTCAGTCTGAGCCAGCTCGAAGCGGCCAACGCCGAACTGGCCGAGTTATCGGCCACCGACGCGCTTACCGGGCTGTTCAACCGTCGCCATTTCGACGCCGCCCTCGACCGCGAGCTGGCCCGCGCCACCCGCCACGCCCAGGCACTTGCGCTACTGATCATCGACGTGGACGAGTTCAAGAAGTACAACGACGGCCTTGGCCACCCCGCTGGCGACGAATGCCTGCGCCGGATCGCCAGCGTGCTCGGTGCCAACGTCCAGCGCGCCAGCGAATTCGCCGCCCGCATCGGCGGCGAGGAGTTCGCCATCGTCGCTAGCGGGTTGTGGCCGGAGCAGGCGCTTGCCCTGGCTGAACGCATCCGCCAGGAAATCACCGATGCCGGCATCGCTCACCCCGACAATCAGGACAGCCGGGTCAGCGTCAGCATCGGTGTCAGTTGCGCCAGCCCGGGACAACTGCCACTCGATGCCGGCTCGCTGATTGCCAGCGCCGATGCCGCGCTCTACCAGGCCAAGCGCGAAGGACGCAACCGCTGCGTCCTGTACGCCGAGGCCAGTCTCAATAACTGCCCAGAACAATTTCCTGGCGAGCCAGCAGGCGGTTCTCCTCGCCTTCCTTCTTCGCCTTGTACACCGCCTTGACCACCGCCGCATAGGTATTGCCGCGACCGCCGGAACACGGCGGCAGGTAGCCCGGAGAAGCATACTGTCCCGAAGACATCGCCTTGCGCTCGATGAAGCTGCCGGCGGGCAGATTGCTCGCGGTCTCGCCGGGCACCGCGGCCAGCACGGCCCGCTTGCCCTCGACCCAGTGACCGATGATGCCGTGACCGCCGCCGTTGGAGAGCGGGCCGTAGCTCAGATCGTTGTACTCGACGATGATCGCATTCGCCCCTGGCGGAATGTTGTCCACCTTCAAGGCCGGGGTCGCGCCCTTGCCGCCGAACATCTGGCACTGCTGACCGTTCGGAATCTGCTTCCCGTTCCAGGCCGGATCGGCAAAGCTCACTGACAAACCCGGCAAGTTCTCGGCCACCGGCTTGTAACCGCCACCGCTGACGCAGGCGGCAAGAAACAGGGCGGGAATCACGGCAATTGCGGCTTTCATTGAATGCTCCTCGGTGGAAAAGCCAGCATCATAACGACTGAAGTGCCGAGCCACCAAGCATTCCCGGCGTTCCCGCCGCATGCTGTTTCCATACCCGGCGCAGGTCGCGCGCCGAGGCAAAACCCGCCCCTGCGGCAGCGCGCTCGACGCTCTGCCCCTGGCCGATCAACTGCCGCGCCAGCTCGACGCGCAGGCCGTGGCGGTAGTCGAGGATGCCGATTCCCGCCTCGTTACGGAACAGC
>DILW01000018.1 GCA_002425245.1 Betaproteobacteria bacterium UBA5582
CCTCCTTCCCCTACACGCCGCTCTTTCTTCCGATCTGTCATCGCCGCCAAGCGAGCCGCCCGCAGCGGCGCTGACACCGTGATCGCCAGCGGCCACGAGGCCGACCCGATCCTGCGCCTGACCGCCGGCGAAGCCCTCGGTACCCTGCTCGTCGCCCAGACACCACCGCTGGCCGCGCGCAAGCAATGGCTGGCCGACCACCTGCAACTGGCTGGCCGCCTCATGCTCGACGACGGCGCGGTCAACGCGCTGAAATCCGGAAAGAGTCTGCTGCCGGTGGGCATCGTTGCCGTCGACGGTGAATTCGAGCGCGGCGCCGCCGTCGCCTGCATCGCCCCGGACGGCCACGAAGTCGCCCGCGGCCTGGCCAACTACGGCAGCGGCGAAGCCCGCCTGATCGCCCGCAAGGCAACCCATGAAATCGAAGGCATCCTCGGCTACCTGGACGAGCCGGAAGTGATCCACCGCGACAACCTGATCATCAGCAGCTGATCCAGCCGTACCGGCCGGCGTTTCTCGGCCCCTGCTGCGGCAGACCGATGCAGGTGATCCGGCGGCGCATCGCCCCTACCGGCGCCCGACGACGTGATACCGGCGCAGCTACGAAGACAACCGTGCAAGCCAAACCGCCCGGCAAGTGTGCGCGCCCACACTGATTCACCGCATTTGCCCGAAAGTCGCCGGCGCTCTCTTCCATGCGGTACGATGCACCAATACAAAACCCGAGTCCATGCGCCTGTTTCGCCACGCTTTCCTGGCACCGGCCGGCCAGGTGAGGCGTCGTGCCATTCCGGATTGGAGTTCACAACAGAGGAGGCTGGCTGGTGATGCTGGTGTTCAGTGGCGGTGTATTGTTGCTTGCGGTTCTGCTGTTTCTGCTCTGGAAGCAGTCGAGGATGCGCCGTGAATTGGCCGCGCTGCAGGCCAGCGAGGCGTTGTTTCGGCGGCTGACGGAGGATGTTTCCGATGTGATCTGGCGCGCCGACCCGAATCTGCTCATCACCTACATCAACCCGACCGACGAAAAGCTGCGCGGGTTCAGCGCGGATGAGGTGGTCGGCCACCATGTTTTCGAGATGTTCACCGACGAGGGGATCGCGACGGTGAGCAAAATCATCAAGCAGCGCCAGGAAAGGGAGGCCGATGGGACGATCAGCGGCCCGGTGACCTTCGAGGTTCAGCATCGCTGCAAGGACGGCCGGCTGCTATGGGGCGAGGTGCTGTCGAAGCCGGAGCGCGACGCGCGGGGCCGGATTACCGGCTACCACGGGATCAGCCGCGAAACGACAGAACGCAAGCGGATGCAGGATCAGATCCAGAAGCTGGCGTTCTACGATCCTTTGACCGGCCTGCCCAATCGTCGCCTGCTTGAGGATCGCCTCGGGCAGAGCCTGGCGTCGAGCAAGCGTACGGGAATTTTTGGCGCGCTGCTGTTTCTCGACCTGGACAATTTCAAGCCGCTGAACGATGTGCACGGGCACGAAGCAGGCGATCTGTTGCTGATCGAAGTGGCCCGGCGGCTGAAGGCCGGGGTGCGGGAGGTGGATACGGTTGCCCGCTTCGGCGGCGACGAGTTTGTCGTGATCATCCGCGAGCTGGATCGCGATCTCGCCGTGTCACACGAGCAGGTGGCGACGATTGCCGAGAAAATCCGCGCCCTGCTGGCCGAGCCTTACCGCCTGAGCGTTAGCCACGGCAGCATGGCCGGGCAGGAAATTGAACACCGCTGCTCGGCAAGCATCGGCATTCGCGTGTTCATCGGCAACGGCACCAATCCCGACGAGATTCTCAAGCAGGCCGATCTGGCGATGTATCAGGCCAAGGACGCCGGGCGCAACACGGTCCGTTTCTTCAGCCCGCCGGACGAGACGGCGTAAAAAAGCCGGGCAAGCCCGGCTCTCTTTCAGTGGTAGGCTTTTTTCGAAGCCAGCCGGTTGGCCATGAAGCAGGCCATGCCGAAAATCACCACGGCGAAGCCGACGCCGACCAGGGAAAGCTCATCCATTTAACACCCCGCAGAAAAGGTTATTGATTGATCGAAGCGGCTTAGACCGGCTGACGCGAGAAAGTTCCCGGTGCGCAATCGGCAAAACAATAAGAAATCGCTGAACAGTCCCATAAAAATACGTGACTGTTATTTATCTTTAGCCCTTCCTAATATGGCTTCCATCGTAGCCACCCGGCAAACACACCAAGGAGACAAACGATGGATCAATCGAACCGCTATGCCGACCTGAGCCTCAAGGAAGAAGACCTGATCGCCGGCGGCCAGCACATTCTCTGTGCTTACAAGATGAAGCCCAAGGCCGGCTATGGCTACCTCGAAGCGGCCGCTCACTTCGCCGCCGAGTCTTCCACCGGAACCAATGTCGAGGTGTGCACCACCGACGAATTCACCAAGGGCGTTGATGCGCTGGTCTATCACATCGACGAGGCGACCGAGGAAATGCGCATCGCCTACCCGATCGATCTGTTCGACCGCAACGTCATCGACGGCCGGATGATGATCGTTTCCTTCCTCACGCTGACCATCGGCAACAACCAGGGCATGGGCGACATCGAGCACGCCAAGATGTACGACTTCTATGTGCCGCGCCGCGCCATCGAACTGTTCGACGGCCCGTCGGTGGACATCAGCAACCTGTGGCGCATCCTTGGCCGGCCGATGCAGGATGGCGGCTACATCGCCGGCACCATCATCAAGCCCAAGCTCGGCCTGCGCCCCGAACCCTTCGCTGCCGCCGCCTACCAGTTCTGGCTGGGCGGCGACTTCATCAAGAACGACGAACCGCAGGGCAACCAGGTGTTCTGCCCGATGAAGCAGGTAATCCCGCTGGTACGCGATGCGATGAAACGGGCCATGGACGAAACCGGCCAGGCCAAGATCTTCTCGGCCAACATCACCGCCGACGACCACGGCGAGATGATCGCCCGCGGCGAATACATCCTCGAAACCTTCGGTCCCGATGCCGACAAGGTGGCTTTCCTGGTCGACGGCTATGTCGGCGGCCCGGGCATGGTCACCACCGCCCGCCGCTACTTCTCCCGCCAGTACCTGCACTACCACCGCGCCGGCCACGGCGCCGTCACCTCGCCGTCGTCGAAGCGCGGCTACACCGCCTACGTGCTGGCCAAGATGAGCCGGCTGCAGGGCGCTTCCGGCATCCACGTCGGCACCATGGGCTACGGCAAGATGGAGGGCGACAAGGACGACCGCGCCATCGCCTACATCATCGAGCGCGACAGCTACAGCGGCCCGGCCTACCACCAGGAGTGGTACGGCATGAAGCCGACCACGCCGATCATCTCCGGCGGCATGAACGCGCTGCGCCTGCCCGGCTTCTTCGAGAACCTCGGCCACGGCAACGTGATCAACACTGCCGGCGGCGGCTCCTACGGCCACATCGACAGCCCGGCCGCCGGCGCCAAATCGCTGCGCCAGGCGTACGAATGCTGGAAGGCCAAGGCCGACCCGATCGAGTGGGCCAAGGAGCACCCCGAGTTCGCCCGCGCCTTTGCCTCCTTCCCCAAGGATGCCGACCAGATCTACCCGGGCTGGCGCGACAAGCTCGGCGTCCACAAGTAAGCCCCAGCGACCCCGCCCCGGCGGGGTTTTTCTTCCGCGCCACCTGGAGCAACTGCCATGAACGATGCCGCCCACTTCGGGGTTCGCCGCGAGCCCTTCTACCAGGCTCAGGGCAACGAGGTCGAACTCTACCTGGCCGCCTACGCCGCCCGCCTGCCGGTCATGCTCAAGGGGCCGACCGGTTGCGGCAAGTCGCGCTTCGTCGAGTACATGGCCTGGAAGCTCGGCAAGCCGCTGATCAGCGTCGCCTGCAACGAGGACATGAGTGCCGCCGACCTGGTCGGCCGCTACCTGCTCGACGCCAACGGCACCCGCTGGCAGGACGGCCCGCTGACGCAGGCGGCCCGCATCGGCGCCATCTGCTACCTCGACGAAATCGTCGAAGCCCGCCAGGACACCCTGGTCGTCATTCACCCGTTGACCGACCATCGGCGCACCCTGCCGCTGGAGAAGAAGGGCGAACAGGTCGAAGCCCATCCCGACTTCCAGCTGGTGATCTCCTACAACCCGGGTTACCAGAGCCTGATGAAGGATCTCAAGCAGTCGACCAAGCAGCGTTTCGCCGCCTTCCAGTTCGACTATCCGGAAGCCAGCCTGGAAGCCCGCATCGTCTGTACCGAAACCTCAATCCCCCAGGCCACCGCCGAACAACTGGTGGCCTTCGCCCAGGCCGGCCGGCGCCTCAAGGGACACGGCCTCGACGAAGGCATCTCGACCCGGCTGATCGTCTACGCCGCCAGCCTGATCGCCCGCGGCGTCAGCCCGGCCGACGCCTGCCGCATGGCGATGGTCCGCCCGATCACCGACGACGCCGACGTGATCAACAGCCTGGACCACGCCATTACGGCCATTTTTGGCTGACCGGGATGGCGGTTCCCGGCCTGCGCAACATTGCCGATGCGCGCCAGCGGCCGATGTCCGGCCCGTCGGCGCAGGCAGCCTGGACCACGCTCGACTGCGGCTTTGCCGTCGTCGCCGACGTCTTCGAGGAATGCCTAGCCGCCGCCGGGCAAGTACTCACCGCCAGCGAACTCGGCGACTACCTGGAAGCGGCACGCACCATCGGCAAGCTCGGACGCGGCCCCGAACCGTTGCTCGCCTTTCTCGAACACTGGCCGGCGGTGGCGCGCCAGCTCGCGCCGGCGGAGGCCCTGCCGCCCCTGATGGCGAGCATCCGCTGCCTGCAGAAATCGCCCAACGCACCTGCCGTGACGCCCTTGCTGCAGACGCTGGCCGCAGTCGTTGCCTGCGTCCGCAGCAGCGACGGCCTGGCTGCCTACCTGCGTATCGTCCTCGATCTTGGCGAACGCACCGCCGGTTCGATTCACGGTCGCCAGCTCACCCACCCCAGCCCGTCCCTGCCCGACTTCCTCCTTGCCGCCCCCCGACTGCTTGCCATCGTCTCGCTGGCCGGTCTGAGCCGCTGGGTGTCCCAGGGCATCCGCCTGACCGGCGACCACCCCGAACGTCAGCGCGACTTCTTCAGCCTGCAGTCCGCGGAAAGCCGGCGCCTGCTTGAGGGTGAACGGGATGGCACCCTGTTCGCCGCCGTCGAGCGCCGCCTCGCCCTGAGCCTGCAAGCACTGTGGGCCGACGACAGCCCGCTCGTCCCCTACTCGACCGCCTTCGCCGAGCGCCGCCAGCAACCCTACCTGGCCGCCGACGGGCTGCGCCTGCCCGATGTCCTGAACGCGCAACACGGCATTTCCGGCATCGACCGCTACCGCCTGATGCTCGCCCACATGGCCGGCCATCGCCGCTGGAGCTCGCCACTGGTCGCCGACAACTGGAGCCCGTTGCAGCGCCTCGCGGTCGAAACCCTGGAGGACGCCCGCATCGATTGCCTGCTGATGCGCAGTTTTCCCGGGCTGGGCGCCCTCCTGCTCGCCGCCCACCCCAAACCGCAAGCCGGCGCCTGCGACCCGGCCCGGGAAAACACCCTGCGTCATCGCCTGGTCCGTCTGTCGCGCGCCTGCCTGGCACCGCAACAGGCCGACCCGGATCCACTGATCGACGAATTCGCCGGACGCTTTCATCACTGCCTCGCCCAGGGGGCAGCCTCCACCCGGGCGATGGCCGAGATTGCCCTGAGCTACGCGGCACGCAGCCGCCTGCCCAGCGATCAGTTCGCCCAGGTTTTCTTCACCGATACCGAGGTCGATTACCGCGACGACAACCGTCACCTGTGGACCTATATCGAAGCCGGCGACGAGGAAGACAGCTTCGCCCCGCCGCCCATCGCCAGTTCCGCCGAAGTCGCCGGCCTCCCACCCCGCCACTACCCGGAATGGGACTACCTGACGCAGACCTTGCGTCCCGACTGGACCGCGGTGTACGAAGCCCTGCACGCGCCGGGACGTGCGGCCGACATCGATGCCCTGCTCGCCCGTCATGCCGTCCTCGCCCGCCGGCTCAAGCGCCTGCTCGACCTGCTCAAGCCGCAGGAGCGGGTCCGGCTGCGCCGGCAGGAAAACGGCAGCGAACTTGACCTCGACGTCGCCCTGCGGGCTTTGATCGACTGGCGCAGCGGCCAGCTGCCCGACCCGCGGATCAACATCAGCCACCGCACCGCCGGCCGCGACATCAGCGTGCTACTGCTAATTGATCTGTCGCAGTCGCTCAATACCTGCCTGCCCGAAAGCCGGCACAGCATCCTCGACACCGCCCGCGAGGCCGTCGCCCTCCTCGGCTGGGCCACCGACGAGCTAGGCGACGCCTGCGCCATTGCCGGCTTTCACTCCAACACCCGGCACGAGGTCCGCTACCACCACATCAAGGGCTTTGGCGAAGCCTGGGGCGATCCGGTCAAGGCCCGTCTGGCCGCCATCGAGGCCGGCTGGTCGACCCGCATGGGCGCCGCGCTGCGCCACGCCGGGCGGATGCTTTCGGCACGGCCGAGCGAAAAACGCATCCTGCTCCTGCTGACCGACGGCGAACCGGCCGACATCGACGTCAGCGACCCCGACTACCTGATCGCCGACGCCCGCCAGGCGGTCGGCGAACTGGCCGGTTCCGGCATCGACAGCTTCTGCCTCAGCCTCGACCCCAAGGCTGACGCCTACGCTGGCCGAATCTTCGGCCACCGCTGGCGAGTGCTCGACCGGATCGAACGCCTGCCCGAGCAGCTACCCATGGTTTACCTGAACCTCACCCGTTGACGCCCGGCAATGCGGCGCCTACAGTTAAGCGATGCTGAAGCCACCATCTTCCAGATTCAGAGAACAATGAACTTCGTCCGCAACCTGACCCTGCGCCAACTCCAGATTTTCGTCGTCGCCGCCCGTCACCTGAGCTACGCCCGCGCCGCCGAAGAACTGCACCTGACGCCACCGGCAGTCTCCATGCAGCTCAAGCAACTGGAAGACAACGTCGGCCTGCCGCTGTTCGAGCGCATGGGCCGGGGCGTCGCCCTGACCGGCGCCGGCGAACTGCTGGTACACCACGCGCTGCGTATCCTCGGAGAAATCAAGGATGCGGAATCCAGCCTGCAGGCGCTGGCCGGCGCTGAAACCGGGCAGATCTCGGTCGGCCTGGTGAGCACCGCCAAATACTTCATGCCGCGCATCCTGGCCCAGTTCACTCGCGCCCACCCGGGCATCGACGTCCAATTCACCGTCGGCAACCGCGAGCTGCTGCTGCAGAAACTTCAGGATAACGCCATCGACCTGGCCGTCATGGGGCGCATTCCGAGCGAAGTCGACGCCCACGGCGAACCGTTGGCCAGGCATCCCTACGTATTGATCGCGCCGGCCGATCACCCGCTGCGCGAGGCCCGCCGCTTCGAACTGCACGAATTGCGTCAGGAAACCTTCCTGCTGCGTGAAGAAGGTTCAGGGTCGCGGCGGGTGGCCGAGGAGATGTTCAAGAATCATCTGTTCACCCCGGCGCGCACGATCAGCATGGGCAGCAACGAGACAATCAAGCAGGCGGTGATGGCCGGCATGGGCGTCAGCCTGCTGTCCCTGCACACCCTGCCGCTGGAGCTCAAGACCGCCGAAATCAGCCTGCTCGACGTGATCGGCACACCGATCGAACGCACCTGGTACGTGGTGCACATGAACGCCAAACGCCTGATGCCGGCGTGCACGAACTTCCGGAATTTCCTGCTAGACGAGACAGCACCAGCGCTCGTCCAGGAGTTCGACCACTACCTGCCCCGGCTGACCTGAAGCGACAGCAGCAAAAACGAAGCACCAATGAAAAACGGCCACTCCGAAGAGTGGCCGTTTCAGTTTCTGAACCTAGCTAGGCTAGATTAGAAGGAGTGACGCAGACCAACGTTCAGGCCGCTGGTGTAGTTGCCGAGCAGGGCACCACCGGTACCGGCGACGGAGAACTCACCCTTGGCGTTGGTGTTGGTGCTCAGCTTGGCGTACGAAGCGTACACGTTGGTGCGCTTGGACAGGGAGTAGGTGGCACCCAGGGACCACTTGCTGACCTTGTCGCCGTCCAGGGCGGCCACATCGCCGTCAGACTTCAGACGGGTGTAGGAAGCCATGACATTGACAGCGCCGATCGGAGCGGAAACACCAACCATCCACTTCTTGTCCTTGTGATCCAGAGCGCCGACTTCGTCACGGGTCTGACCGTACAGGGCGTGCAGCTTGGCAGCGCCGAAGTCATAGGTACCACCCAGGTCGTAAACACGGGATTCAGCATTCAGCAGCTCGTTCTTGACTTTGTGGTAGTTCAGACCGACGAACACCGGGCCAGCGGCGAAGTTCGGGTTGATCGCCCAAACCTTAGTATTGGCGCTCTTGGCACCCTTCAGGGTGAGGACTTCATCGCCCAGGGCATCAATGGTGTAGCCGGCGATGACGTTGAAGCCACCGAAGGTCGGGGAGACGTAGGCAGCCAGGTTGTTCAGGCGGATTGCGCCGGCGGTACCAACGGCGGTATCGATCAGACGACCGGTAGCCATGGTATAGATGCCGCGACCGTAGGACACGTCACCCGAGGTGCCGGTGCCGAACGGATCAACCTTGGTGACCAGGCCGAATTGCGGGGTGTATTGACGACCGAAGGCGGCGGTACCGAAGTTGCCGGCCAGGGCGGCGAAGGCTTGACGACCGAAGATGCGGCCACCTTGACCCAGGGTGCCCTGGTCGAGGTTGAAACCGTTTTCCAGAACGAAGACAGCCTTCAGGCCGTTGCCCAGATCTTCCGTGCCACGGAAGCCGATACGGCTGCCGGATTGCTGGCCGCTGTCCAGACCGGTGCGGGCCTTCAGCTTGGCAGCCGGGTTCTTGGCTTCGGAGCCGGAAGCGTACTGGTAGCCGATGTCAGCGATACCGTAGATGGTGACGTTGGTTTGCGCGAAAGCAGCGGTGGAAGCCAGGCCGGCGACGGCCAGAGCGATAATCTTCTTTTGCATCAGAAAATCTCCTTAGTGGTTAGTTTTTGACCGGCGCCTTGCGGAACCGGCCAAGCTTTACCTCTCGGATCGAGAAGTTGAAGGGCATTGTGATGGTCGGGTGTGACAGCGGCAAGACTTAATCCCCTCGCTGGGTGAGACATTGTCACAATGTGTTGCTTCGATGCAACAGCACGAAACAAGCACTACGTCATACCCCCACGAGTTCAGCAAAACAATCCTGCAAGTGCCTCACCAGGCTCGTCAGCCCGCATGAATGCTTCGCCAACCAGGAAGGCGTTGACGCTGTGCGCGCGCATCATGGAGACGTCTTCCGCCTTCAGAATACCGCTTTCGGTGACCACGACACGCCCCTGCGGAATACGTCCAAGCAGGCCGAGGGTGGTGTCGAGGCTGACCTCGAAGGTGCGCAGGTTGCGGTTATTGATGCCGAGCAATGGCGTCTGCAACTGCAGCGCGGCGTCGAGTTCCTCGCCGTTGTGCACTTCGACCAGCACGGCCATGCCGTAGTCCATGGCCTGGCGCTCCAGTGCCTGCATTTCCGGCAGGCTGAGCGCAGCGGCAATGAGCAGGATGGCGTCGGCGCCCATGGCGCGGGCTTCGGCAACCTGGTAGGCATCGACGATGAAGTCCTTGCGCAGCACCGGCAGGGTGCAGGCGGCGCGGGCGGCCTGAAGGTATTCAGGGGCACCCTGGAAATACTGGCGATCGGTCAGCACCGACAGGCAGGCGGCGCCGTGCTCGGCGTAGCTGCGGGCGATGTCGGCTGGCCGGAAATCGGCACGGATGACGCCCTTCGACGGGCTGGCCTTCTTGATTTCGGCGATCACGGCAGCTTGGCCGCAGGCAAGCTTGGCGCGGATGGCGCCGACGAAATCGCGCGGCGCGGCTTGTTGCGCGGCTTCGGCCTCAAGGGTGGCAAGGGATTTGACGGCCAGGCCGGCGGCGATTTCTTCGCGCTTGGTGGCGATGATCTTGTTCAGGATGTCGCTCATGCGGCCCCCAGGCGTTGCGTGGATTCGACGAACTGCGCCAGCTTGGCCCGCGCCGCGCCGCTGGCGATGGCCTCGCGCGCCTTGGCGATGCCGTCGCCGATGCTGGCGGCAGCGTTGGCGACGTAGAGCGCGGCACCGGCGTTCAGACAGACAATCTCGCGGGCGGCGCCCGGCTGATTGTCGAGGGCGGCGAGCATCATCGCCTTCGACTCGTCGGCGCTGCCGACGCGCAGGTTTCTAAGCGACATCATCTGCAGACCGAAGTCTTCCGGGTGCACTTCGTATTCGCGGACTTCGCCGTCCTTCAACTCACCGATCAGCGTCGTCGCGCCGAGCGAGATTTCGTCGAGATTGTCCTTGCCATGCACCACCAGCACGCGCTCGGCGCCGAGGCGCTGCATGACGCGCACCTGGATGCCGACCAGGTCGGGATGGAAGACACCCATCAGCGTGTTCGGCGCGGCGGCCGGGTTGGTCAGCGGACCGAGGATGTTGAAGATGGTGCGCACGCCCATTTCGCGGCGTACCGGCGCGACGTGCTTCATCGCGCTGTGGTGGTTGGGCGCGAACATGAAACCGATGCCGCACTGCTCAATGCACTCGGCGACCTTTTCCGGCGACAGGTTGATGTTGGCGCCGAGCGCTTCGAGCACGTCGGCGCTGCCCGAGCTCGACGACACGCTGCGCCCGCCGTGCTTGGCGACCTTGGCGCCGGCCGCGGCGGCGACGAAGATCGAGGTAGTGGAAATATTGAAGCTGTGCGCGGCGTCGCCGCCGGTACCGACGATATCGACGAAGTGCTTGTCGTAGGGCACCTTGACCGGCGTCGCCAGCTCGCGCATGACGCTGGCGGCGGCGGCGATCTCGCCGATGGTTTCCTTCTTGACGCGCAGTCCGGTGATGATGGCGGCGATCATCACCGGCGAGACTTCGCCGCTCATGATCTGGCGCATCAGCGAGACCATTTCGTCGTGGAAGATTTCGCGATGCTCGATGACGCGCTGGAGGGCGGCTTGCGGGGTCATTGCTTGTGCTCCTCGAGGAAGTTGTTGAGCAGGTCGTGACCGCGCTCGGTCAGGATCGATTCCGGGTGGAACTGGACGCCTTCGACGGCCAGCGTCTTGTGGCGCACGCCCATGATCTCGCCGTCCTCGGTCCACGCCGTGATGTCGAGACAATCGGGCAGGCTGGCGCGCTCGATGGCCAGCGAGTGGTAGCGGGTGCAGGTCAGCGGATTGGGCAGGTTGCGGAAGACACCCTCGTTCTTGTGGTGTACCGGCGATACCTTGCCGTGCATCAGCGTCCTGGCGTGCACGATGCGCCCGCCGAAGGCTTCGCCAATCGACTGGTGGCCGAGGCAGACGCCGAGCAGCGGAATCTTGCCGGCGAACTCCTTGATCGCCGCCAGCGACACCCCGGCCTGGGCCGGCGCGCAGGGGCCGGGCGAAATGACCAGGTAGTCGGGCTTGAGACGGGCGATCTCGGCCAGCGTGATGGCGTCGTTGCGGAAGACTTTCACCTCCTGGCCAAGTTCGCCGAAATACTGGACCAGGTTGTAGGTGAAGCTGTCGTAGTTGTCGATCATCAATAACATGGCTGCTCCCTCAATCCATCCGCGTGTTCAGGCCCTGCTCGGCCAGTTCGGCGGCGCGCAGCACGGCGCGCGCCTTGTTCCGGGTCTCTTCCCATTCGGAATGCGGATCGGAGTCGGCGACGATGCCGGCGCCGGCCTGGACGTGCAGCTTGCCGTCCTTGACCACGGCGGTGCGGATGGCGATGGCCAGGTCCATGTCGCCGTTGAAGCCGAGGTAACCGACCGAGCCGGCGTAGATGCCGCGCTTGACCGGTTCCAGTTCGTCGATGATTTCCATCGCCCGCACCTTGGGCGCTCCCGACACGGTACCGGCCGGGAAGGTTGCCTTGAGCACGTCGACCGCATCGAGGCCTTTCTCCAGCCGGCCTTCGACGTTGGAGACGATGTGCATCACGTGCGAGTAGCGTTCGATGACCATGCGCTCGGTCAGCTTGACGCTGCCGATCCTGGCGACGCGACCGCAATCGTTGCGACCGAGATCGAGCAACTGGGTGTGCTCGGCCAGCTCCTTGGCGTCCGACAACAGGTCTTCGGCCAGCGCCGCATCCTCTTCCGGCGAGGCGCCGCGCTTGCGGGTGCCGGCAATCGGCCGGACGGTAACGCGGTCGCCTTCCAGCCGCACCAGGATTTCCGGCGAGGCGCCGACGACGTGGTAGTCCTCGAAGTCGAAATAGAACATGTAGGGCGACGGGTTGAGGCTGCGCAACGTCCGGTACAGCGCCAGCGGGCTGGCGTGGAAGGGCTTGGTCATGCGCTGCGACAGCACCACCTGCATGATGTCGCCTTCGGTGATGTAGTCCTTGGCTTTCTTCACCGCCTGCTTGAACGCCGCCTCGCCGAACACCGACACCGCCGGTTCCGAGTGCGCCGGCTTTTCGGCGGGAATGGTCACCGGCTGGCGCAACCTGGCCAGCAGTTCCTTGAGCCGGGCGCGCGCCTTCTGGTAAGCACCAGGGAAACCGGGTTCGGCATAGACGATCAGCGTCAGCTTGCCGGACAGGTTGTCGACGACGGCGATTTCCTCGGACAGCAGCAACTGGATGTCGGGCGTGCCGATTTCGTCCGGGCGCTGAGTCTTGGTCAGCTTGGTCTCGATGTAGCGGATTGTGTCGTAGCCGAAGCAGCCGACCAGTCCGCCGAGGAAGCGCGGCAGGCCGGTCGCCTCGGGCGCCCGGAAGCGCTTCATGTAGCTGTCGATGAAATCGAGCGGGTTCGCGTCGTGCTCGCGTTCGGCAATGCGGTTGCCGGTGAGCACCAGCACCTCGTGGCCGGTGACCACGATGCGCGTCGGCGACGCCAGGCCGATGATGGAATAGCGGCCAAAGCGTTCGCCGCCCTGCACCGATTCGAGCAGGTAGGTGAACGGCCCGTTGGCGAGCTTCAGGTAGATCGACAGCGGCGTGTCGAGATCGGCAAACGTTTCCAGCGTGACGGGAATACGGTTGTAGCCTTGCGCGGCGAGCGCGTTGAATTCGGTTTCGGTCATGGGATACCTCGGGTACGACAACGATGACGGGGTGCTGCAACTGGGTGCGCCGACAGACTCGGCGCCAGACGGGCGAGAGATTATGGACGCCAGGGGCGCCAACGAAGCTCGATGATCCAGTTGCGGGAAGCAGTCATTTGTCGTGAGGTGTAGAGAAGGCCCGGCCGGAGGCGACGGGTGGAGCGCAGTCTAGCGCATGCGCTTTGCCGCTGTCCACCCGGCGCCGCCTCAAACCTTGGCCAGTTCGCCACGCAGGGCGGCGATGATCGAGTCGTAACGGTGCGCGTCGCTGTCGTTGCCGGCGCCATAGACAGCCGAACCGGCGACGAAGGCATCGACGCCGGAACGGGCGATTTCGGCGATGTTGGCGGTGTTGACCCCGCCGTCGATCTCGAGGCGGATGCGCCGGCCGCTGTCGCGCTCATAGGCATCGAGTTTGGCTCGCGCCGCGCGCGCCTTGGCCAGCGTGCCGGGGATGAACCTCTGGCCGCCGAAGCCGGGGTTGACGCTCATCAGCAGGACGACGTCGAGCTTGTCCATGACGTAGTCCATGTAATCGAGCGGCGTCGCCGGGTTGAAGACCAGGCCGGCCTGGCAGCCGGCATCGCGGATCAACGACAGCGTGCGGTCGATGTGCTCGGAGGCTTCCGGGTGGAAGGTGATGATGTTGGCGCCGGCCTTGGCGAAATCGGGAACGATGCGATCGACCGGCTTGACCATCAGGTGCACGTCGATCGGCGCGTCGGTACAGGGGCGGATCGCCTCGCAGACGAGTGGTCCAATGGTCAGGTTGGGAACATAATGGTTGTCCATCACGTCGAAGTGAATCCAGTCGGCGCCGGCGGCGATGACGTTGGCCACTTCCTCGCCCAGCTTGGCGAAATTGGCGGACAGAATGCTCGGTGCGATGACGAAATCCCTGGCTGACATGATGCTTCCCTGAAAACAAGAGACCAAATTATCCCATGAGCGCCCCCGACAAGTACCGCATCGAAATCATCCCCACCCCGCAGTTCATTCCCGACCAGTCCGACCCCGACGACAACCGCTACGTCTTCGCCTACACCATCGCCATCCGTAACGTCGGTAGCGTGCCGGCGCAACTGGTATCGCGCCACTGGATCATCACCGACGCCAACAACCAGGTGCAGGAAGTGCGCGGCCTCGGCGTCGTCGGCAAGCAGCCGCTGCTGCAACCGGGGGAGCGTTTCGAATACACCAGCGGCTCATCACTGACGACGCCGATCGGCACGATGAAGGGCAGCTACCAGATGGTGGCCGAGGACGGCACGCATTTCGACGCAGAGATTCCCGAGTTCGTCCTGGCGATACCGCGCGCGCTGCACTAAGGCGAAGCGGCCGCTACCTGGTTCAAGCGTCCCAGGATGCTTGTCCAGGCTTGATCACCGCAGCACTCATGGGAAACGCCGGGCAACAGCAAAACCCTGGCGCCGGGCGGCAGAGCGTGCCGCATGGCCGCGTAAGGCACGTTGTTGTCCTGTTCGCCGAAAACTGCCCAGCGCTCCACCCCGGGCCGCCAGTCAGATTGCCTGGCCACGTTCAACGACCCGGACAATGCAGAGTAGGCATGCAACTTCGTCCACTGCGCGTGATCCAGCGGTGCAGCCACGGCAATCACCTGCCGCACCTGCGGCACCCGCTCGCCGATCAGCATGGCCAACACCCCGCCGCCGGAGTAGCCAACCAAGCTCACCCGGCTGATCCGGGGATGACTTGCCAACCACTTGCTCAAGGCGTCACTCATCACCGCCACCACCTGCTCGGAATAACGGTGGCTGGTCCAGTCGCGCGGATGGCAGGGCGCTTCACCTGCACCGAGAAAATAGCAGGGACGACCGAGATAAAGCGCACCACCCTCATCCTGAGCCATCAAGGCGAGCGCGAGCGGCTTGCGCGGGGTGGGATCGGCGGCGATCAGTTCGCCGCCAGCGAGCCAGGGGCGACCATCACCTTCAATGTAAACCCGGACATCGGCACCCCGCTCGGCCAATGCCTGGCGTTCAAGCAGCAGCAATCGATAGCCTTGAACCTGCGCCACATCCTGCCTGAGCGGAACGCTGTCGCGAAGCGTCTCGAAACGGGCCTGCGAGCTGGCACAAGCGTTGAGGAGCAATGCCAGCAAGGCGAGAGGCAAAAAAGAAAAAGCTGGCGGTTTTTTCGTCGCCAGCTTTTCCATGATTCAGGGCTTCAAAAAAATCAGAAGCTCTGACGATACTTCAACTCAAGCGTGTAGTCACTGTACTTGCTGTTGCCAACGACGCTGTCGAGATTGACGAAGAAGGAACGCTCACGATCGATTTCCTTGCTGAAACCGAGCGCGACACGACCGTAATCGCGTTGTCCATCCACGCCCTTGACCCGGAACACGGTGTTCGCCGGATCGGCCACGAAGGCAGCGCTGACGGAACGGGCGTCGTTGCTGAATTCATGTTCCCAGGCCAGGCTGCCGTTGATCGTCCAGCCGCCGCGCAGCTTGTACTCGGCGCCGATACCGATTTCGGAAACCAGGGCATCGATCGTGTTGTCCTTGTAGACCAGCGCGGCAGCGCCGCCCTTTTCACGATAGCCGTCGATGGAAACGTTGGTGTAGTGCAACTGCCCGAAGGGCTTGAGCGTGGTCGCCTCGTTGAGGGCGATTTCCTTGCTCACCCCGAACGACAGATTCCACTGGTTGGCATTGGTATCGCCGCTCAGCGCGTTACCTGCTGCCATGCGCTTGGTATCCAGGCCGACGCGACCGTAGCCGAACACCCCTTCCAGGAACCACGACGGCGAGAACTCGTAGGCGCCGTAAGCGGAAAGCATGAAGGTGCTGGCATCCGAGCCGCTACCCGGAATTCCCTTGACCTTGGAGTCGCTATTCACGTAGCCGACGGACGCGCCCAGCAGGAGCTTCTGGTTGATCTGCTTGTCGGCACCGAAAGCGATGCTGTAGGTGTCGGAACGGTAGCCGTTGATGCCATCGTCGGTGGATTGACGGGCCTCGCCATAGGTACCG
The DNA here is from genome assembly GCA_002425245.1 of Betaproteobacteria bacterium UBA5582. Taxonomy (GTDB): domain Bacteria; phylum Pseudomonadota; class Gammaproteobacteria; order Burkholderiales; family Rhodocyclaceae; genus Azonexus. The sequence continues at coordinate 16,055 of DILW01000018.1, forward strand.
CGAACGAAGAAGCTGACGTCGCTGGCCGAATCGGCGCTGGCGCCGCCGCCCTTGACCCCGGCAGCAGCCAGGTCAGCATCACTGAAGCCACCGCGGTTACCCGCCAGCGAGATGGCGCCTGAGGAGGAGCGGAGACCGATCCGCGCATCGGCGATACGGCTGAACAGAATGCGCCGGTACTGCGTCGCGCCACGGATAATCGAAGTCCGAGCCGAGAACAGGGTGTGCGGCAGCATCTGGTTGAGCTGGGCAAGCACCGCGGCACTGCTGCCGGAGAGCACCGGCAGACGGTTGGACCTGAGCAGCGCGCCGCACAAGACCTTGGCCGGGCCGCTGGCAATGCTGCAATCAACGCCGACCACCGCAGCCTGCTGATTCTGGGAAATCGCGGCGACGATGTTGGCGAGCTCCTGCGAGAGTGAACTCAAGGCGCTTACATCGGTATACACGCTACGCAACTGATCGATATCCATGACGGTACCGCCGGTTGCCAGGGCCAAGCGGGTGTAATCAACCTCGGTTGTTCCGTCAGCAGAGCGGAGAACATACCCCTGTACCTTGGTTACGACACCGGTTTTCGGATCCTTGACGAAGGCAAAACCGGTCGCCGGATCGGCGCCGACCACGGCAATAGCGGTATTACCCTGAGCGTCGCTCAGGCGCTGGCTGGCCACGCTGTGCAGCACGATGTTCTTCTGGGACAGAAGCTGCTGCATCGTCGCGACGTTGGCCGACGCATTCGCCCCTGTGTTGTAAATCGTCTGGCCCTGCGGCAGGTTGCTGGTAACCGGCGTGCCACCGGTATCGATATCGCGGTCTTCGTCGGTAATCAGCAGAATGGACGCGCCTGCACCGCTGCGGAACTGGTAGTTGCGCAACACGTAGTCGATCATCCGGTAACCGTCCTCAGTCCCGCCGGAGGTTTGCAGCTGGGGCGTAACCAAGTTGAATTGCATCGCATTGCCCCAGACCGCATCGACGCCGCTCGACAGGTTGAGATGCCGGTACAGTGCAGAGCCACTCGTTTCGCGGCCAGCCTCGCTCGCGGAAACGAATTGGGAGGAACTACCACCGAAACCGCCAAGCCCGTAGCGGTTAACCGTGACGTTCTGGGTATTCAGGACATTGTCGAGGTTCTGGATGTACGATCCGATGAAAGCGTTATGCTCTCCGGACATCGAACCGCTCTCGTCGATGGCCACCACCATATCGATGGTGGAAGCAGCATTGGCTCCTCCCGCGATTGCCGACATGACTGCAGCACTAAGCAGACTTTTCTTGAAACCGACCATGACCCCTCCAGTATGATTTGTTGAACATGACAAGTGGCCACGATTATCACACCCCATCGTCATGCAAACAACAATCTGCCAGCTGAAAACGCCCACCGCACAAGAAGTGAGACATCAAAGCAACAATCTGAGCAAAAGCTACACGCTCCTCGCGCCGATCTATGACCTGTTCGTCAACCGGGCGAGCAAGGCGATGCGCGCAGCCAGCCTGGCGACGTTGCCGGCCAGGCCGGGCATGGTTCTGCTCGCCGGTGTCGGCACCGGACTCGACCTGCCACATTTGCCAGCCCATCACCGTTACGTGGGAGTCGATCTGACCGGCGCCATGCTAAGGCGCAGCCTGCCGCGCGCCGGCCGGCTGGATTTCCGTCCGGTGCAGGGAGACGTGCATCGCCTGCCGTTCGCCGATGCCAGTTTCGACGCCGTCGTCGCCCACCTGATTCTGGCCGTGGTGCCACAGCCGGCGCTGTGCCTGGCGGAAATTTCGCGGGTGTTGAAACCGGGCGGCGAGGCGCTGATCCTCGACAAGTTCCTGCGCCGCAACCAGAAGGCGCCGTTACGGCGTCTGCTCAATCCGCTAGCGCGGCGTGTCGCCACCCAACTCGACGTGGTTTTCGAGGACTTGCTCGACGCCAGCCCCGGCCTCGCTCTGCGCGACGACAGCCCGGTCCTCGCCGGCGGCTGGTTCCGCCGCATCCGGCTGGTCCGGCGCTGAATCGTCGCCGAGCGCATCGGCGATCCACGCCTGGAGCAGCGTCCAGGTGATGGCCAGAACCACCGGCCCGACGAAGATGCCGATCAGGCCGAAGCCGAGCATGCCGCCGATGACGCCGGCGAAGATCAGCAGCAAGGGGAGATCGGCGCCGCGCCGGATCAGCATCGGGCGCAGGAAGTTGTCGAGGCTGCCGACGATCACGCTCCACACCACCAAAAACACCGCCCAGCCGGTATCGCCCATCCAGAACAGCCAGCCGGCAGCCGGCAGCAGGACCAGGACCGGACCGACCTGGGCGATGCACAGCAGCAGCATCACCGCCGACAGCAAAGCGGCGAAGGGGACGCCGGCCAGCGCCAGACCGAGCCCACCCAACACCGTCTGCACCAGCGCGGTGACGCCGACGCCCAAAGCCACGCCGCGGATCGCCTGACCGGCCAGGATCACCGAATTCTCGCCGCGCGCACCGGCAAGGCGGCGACCGAAACGGCGCACCAGGCGCGCCGCCGGTTCGCCGCCGGAATACATGATGGCGGCAATGGTGACGATCAGCAGGAACTGCACCAGCATGCCGCCGAGCCCGCCGACCTGAGCGAGCACCCACTTGCCGGTATCGGCGGCATAAGGCGTGATCTGGGCGATGATGCCGTCGGTGCCGCCCGCCGCCAGTTGCACCCACAGCCCGGCCAGCGTCGCACCGACCAGCGGCAGTTCGGCGATCCAGCGCGGCAGCGGCGGCAGACCGTTGGCGATCAGATGATCGGCGAGCGCGGTCAGGGTGCCGGCGTTGCCGGCGATGGTATCGACCGCCAGCCACAGCGGCAGCACCAGCAGCAACAGCATGGCCAGCGTCATCAGCGCGATTGCCGGCGCCCGGCGGCCGCCCAGCCGCGCTTCGAGCGCCAGGAAAGCCGGCCAGGTGGCGACGACGATCATCGCCGCCCACACGCCAGCAGCCAGGAAAGGCCGCAGCACCCACAGCGACAGGCCACCGAGGCCGACGACAAAAAAGATCGCCAGCGTGTTGCGGGTCAGGTCGCGGTGGATGTCGCGCATCGCTTAGGAGCGGTAGTCGGCGTTGATCTTGACGTAGTCGTACGAGAAGTCGCAGGTGTAGACCTTGGCTGCCGCGTCGCCGCGACCGAGGGCGACACGCACGGTGATCTCGGCCTGCGCCATCACCCGGGCACCGTCGGCTTCCTGGTAGGCTGCAGCGCGACCGCCTTTCTCGGCGACCAGCACATCGTCCAGCCAGACCTTCACCCCATCGACGTCGAGATCGGCGATGCCGGCGTAACCGACGGCGGCGAGGATGCGACCGAGGTTGGGGTCAGAGGCGAAGAAGGCAGTCTTGACCAGCGGCGAGTGGCCAATGGCGTAGCCGACCTGGCGGCACTCCTCGATCGTTTTGCCGCCCTCGACGGCAACGGTGATGAACTTGGTGGCGCCCTCGCCGTCGCGGACGATGGCCTGCGCCAGCTCGACCGACACGGCAACGATCGCCGCCTTGACCTCGGCCCAGCCGGCGTCGCTTGCCGAGGCGAAGCTGGCGCCTGACTGGCCGGTGGCGATCATCACGTAGGAATCGTTGGTCGAGGTGTCGCCATCGACGGTGATGCAGTTGAACGAAGCGTCGACCGCTTCCTTGACCAGCTGGTCGAGCAGCGGCTGGGCAATGCCGGCGTCGGTGGCAAGGAAGCCGAGCATGGTCGCCATGTTCGGCCGGATCATGCCGGCGCCCTTGGAAATGCCGGAAATCGTGACTTTCCTGCCATTGACCTCGACCACGCGCGAGGCCGCCTTGGCCACCGTGTCGGTAGTCATGATCCCGTGCGCGGCGGCGTGCCAGTTGTCCGCCTTGAGGTCGGCGAAGACCGCCGGCAGGCCGGCCTTGATGCGTTCGACCGGCAGCGGTTCGAGAATGACGCCGGTGGAGAACGGCAGCACCTGTTCCGCCGCCACGCCGAGCAGTTCGGCGACCGCTTCGCAGGTCTGGCGGGCGGTCTGGCGGCCGGGCTCGCCGGTACCGGCGTTGGCGATGCCGGTGTTGATCACCAGGGCGCGGATTTCCTGACCGCTGGCCAGATGCTGGCGGCACAGCAGGACCGGTGCCGCGCAGAAGCGGTTCTGGGTGAACACCCCGGCCACCGTGCAGCCGGCGTCGAGGGCGACCAGCGTCAGGTCGCGGCGGTTCTTCTTGCGGATTTCAGCTTCGGCGACGCCGAGGCGGACGCCGGCCACGGCGAACAGTTGATCGGCGGTCGGGGTGGCGTAATTGACGGGCATGGTAGGTGCTCCAACAGCATCAAGGCACCGCGAAGGGTGCCTTGGATCGGGTTACTGGAATTTCAGGACAACTTGCCGTGACACTGCTTGTACTTCTTGCCGGAACCGCAGGGGCAGGGATCGTTGCGCCCCACCTTCGGACCATTCTGCAGCGGTTGCGCCGGTTTGTCCTCCTCGTCGGCCAGGGCCTCGTCGTAACCCGCATGCTGGTACTTGACGTTGCTGACGTCGGCGTGCGGCGCGGTTTCCTCGACATCTTCCGGCGAGCGGATCTGCACGGTGAACACGACGCGGGTCACGTCACGGCGAACCTGTTCGAGCATGCCCTCGAACAACTCGAAGGCTTCGCGCTTGTATTCCTGCTTCGGATTTTTCTGCGCATAACCGCGCAGGTGAATACCCTGGCGCAGATGATCGAGGGCCGACAGGTGTTCGCGCCAGTGCATGTCCAGGCTTTGCAGCATGACATTGCGTTCGAACTGGTGGAAATTCTCGGCGCCAACCAGTTCGACCTTGGCAGCGTAGGCCTCGTCGGCACCGCTGAGAATGCGCCCGAGGATATCCTCGTCCGATAACGTGGGTTCGTCCTTGAACCACTGGGCCACCGGCGCGGCAATCTGCAGGTCCGAGGCCAGTGCGCGTTCGAGTCCTTCCATGTCCCACTGTTCCTCGACCGAGTCGGCCGGCACGTACAGCCGGAAAATGTCGGAGAGGACGCCATGACGCATGGCGGTGATGGTTTCGGAGATATCGTCGGTCTCCAGCAGTTCGTTGCGCTGCTGGTAGATGACCTTGCGCTGGTCATTGGCAACGTCGTCGTATTCGAGCAGTTGCTTGCGGATGTCGAAGTTGCGGGCTTCGACCTTGCGCTGCGCGGATTCCAGCGAGCGGGTGACGAGCGGATGCTCGATCGCCTCGCCTTCCGGCATCTTCAGCTTGTCCATGATGGCGCGCAGGCGCTCACCGGCAAAAATGCGCAGCAGCGGATCGTCGAGACAGAGATAGAAGCGGGAAGAACCGGCATCGCCCTGGCGACCGGCACGGCCGCGCAGCTGGTTGTCGATGCGCCGCGATTCGTGACGCTCGGAGCCGATGATGTGCAGGCCACCAGCCGCGAGGACGGCTTCGTGTACCTTTTGCCATTCGGCCTTCATCTCGGCGACCTTGGCGTCGCGGGCTTCCGTGGACAGCGCTTCGTCGCCGCGCACGGCATCAAGCAGCTTCTCGATGTTGCCGCCGAGGACGATGTCGGTACCGCGACCGGCCATGTTGGTGGCAATCGTGATCATGCCCGGCCGGCCGGCCTGGGCGACGATCTCGGCTTCGCGGGCATGCTGCTTGGCGTTGAGCACCTGGTGGGGCAGCTTTTCCTCGTCGAGCAGCGAGGACAGCAGTTCTGACGACTCAATCGAGGTGGTACCGACCAGCACCGGCTGGCCGCGCTTGGCGCAGTCGCGGATGTCAGCGACGATGGCCGCATTCTTTTCGTCCATGGTCTTGTAGACCAGGTCGTTCATGTCCTTGCGCGTCATCGGCCGGTTGGTCGGGATGACCACGGTTTCCAGGGCATAAATCTGCTGGAATTCGTAGGCTTCGGTGTCGGCCGTACCGGTCATGCCGGCCAGCTTGCCATACATGCGGAAGTAATTCTGGAAAGTGATCGAGGCCAGCGTCTGGTTTTCGGCCTGAATCTGCACACCTTCCTTGGCTTCGACCGCCTGGTGCAGGCCATCCGACCAGCGGCGCCCCGCCATCAGGCGACCGGTGAATTCGTCGACGATGATCACTTCGCCGTTCTGAACGACGTAGTGCTGATCCTTGTTGAACAGGGTCAACGCGCGCAGTGCTGCGTTGAGGTGGTGCATCAGGGTGATGTTGGCGGCGTCGTAGAGGCTGCTGCCCTCGGCCAGCAGACCGGCTTCGGCGAGCAGGATTTCGGCGCGTTCGTAGCCCGATTCGGCCAGGTGCACCTGGTGCGCCTTCTCGTCGACCCAGTAATCGCCCTCGCCTTTTTCTTCCATCGCCCGCGTCAGCTTGGGCACCACATCCTTCATCCGCAGATAGAGGTCTGTGTGGTCGTCGGCCTGGCCGGAAATGATCAGCGGCGTGCGCGCCTCGTCGATCAGGATCGAGTCCACTTCGTCGACGATGGCGTAATTCAGGCTGCGCTGAACCCGCTGCCCGGCCGAGTAGACCATGTTGTCGCGCAGGTAGTCGAAGCCGAATTCGTTGTTGGTACCGTAGGTGATGTCGGCAGCGTAGGCAGCCTGCTTGGCCTCGTGATCCATCTGCGACAGATTGATGCCGACCGAAAGTCCGAGGAAACGATGCAGCCGCCCCATCCATTCCGCGTCACGACTGGCCAGGTAGTCGTTGACCGTGATCACATGCACGCCCTTGCCGGAAATCGCGTTCAGGTAGGAAGGCAGCGTGGCGACCAGGGTCTTGCCTTCGCCGGTGCGCATTTCGGCGATCTTGCCGTAGTGCAGGACCATGCCGCCGATCAGCTGGACGTCGAAATGACGCATGCCGAGCACGCGCTTGCCGGCCTCGCGGACAACGGCAAAAGCCTCGGGCAGCAGGTCATCGAGCGATTCGCCATCAGCATGGCGCTTCCTGAATTCGTCGGTCTTGGCCTTGAGCTGAGCGTCATCGAGCGCCGCGATCTGCGGCTCCAGCGCATTGATGCGCTTGACGGTCTGGGAGTACTGCTTGATCAGCCGGTCATT
>DILW01000134.1 GCA_002425245.1 Betaproteobacteria bacterium UBA5582
CGGACCGGCCGTGTTGCCCGCCGTGCCGGTCTGTACGGACGAGGCTTCCTGGTAGATCTGGATGCGCACCACCCCGCCCTCGGTGATCATCGGCCTCACCTTCAGGGTCAGGCCGACGTCGCGTCGCTCGTAGGTCTGGAAGGGGGTGACCGTGCCGGTGGTGTTGGTGGTGCTGTAGGAACCGGTGACGAAGGGCAGGTTCTGGCCGATGACGATCTTCGCTTCCTCGTTGTCCAGGGTCATGATGCTCGGCGTGGACAGGATGTTGGCTTGCGCTTCGGTTTCCAGGAAGCGGGCCAGCAACTTGAGGTTGGTGATCGTGCCCAGGCCGGGCAGGGTGATCTTGCCGTCGGTCAGGCCGAAGCTGAGGCCGCCGCCGAGCTTGCCGACATTGCCGGCGATGTTGAGGATGTTCTGGCTGTTGTTGTTGAAGGCGGTCCCGCCGAAGCCGCGCGTGCCGTTCTTCGCCAGGCCGCTGATATCCTGCCACTGGATGCCGAATTCGGCAGCGCGCTCGGCGCTGACCTCGACGATCAGGGCTTCGATGTGCACCTGGGCGCGGCGCCGGTCGAGCATGCCGACAACGTTCTGCAGGTTGGCAAAGACCGCATCGGAGGCGGTGACGATCAGGGCGTTGCTCGACACGTCGGCCTGTATGATGCTGCCGGCCTGCAGGGCATTGCCCTCCTCGACACCGTTCATGACCACCGCGTCGGATTTGTCCACGACCCTCTGGCCAGCCATCGCCGGCGCCTGCGGCAGCCGCGGCTGGTTGGCCGAGCGCTGGCCGGCGGCAGCGTTGCCGGCGGGGTTGCCGGCGCTGCCCTCGCTCGCCATGATGGTGCGCAGCAACTGCGCCATCTTGGCCGCTTCGGCGTTCTTCAGGTAGATCACCCGGATGTTGCCGAAACCGGCGTCCGGCTTGTCGAGTTCGCCGACCAGGGTGGTCACCCGCACCAGCAGCCCGGGATTGTCGGCACGCAGGATGATCCGGTTGGCGCGGGCGTCGGCGATCGCCGCCAGATTGCCGGCGTTGCCGGCGAACAGCTTGGTCAGCATGCTCGCCACGTCGACCGCCGAGGCGTGGCGCAGGGTGAGCACGCGCGGGTCGTCGCCGTGCGGCACGTCGATCGAGGCGATGATGCGCTCGATCCGGCGCAGGTTGTCGGCGGTATCGGTAATCACCAGGGTGTTGCTGCTGGCATTGGCGGTGATCGACTGGTTGGCGCCGACCAGCGGCTTCAGGGCGGCCATCAGCTGGGTCGCCACTTCGTACTGGATGTGGAAGACCCGGGTCACGATCTGATCGCCGCGAGCGGCGCTATCGACCGGCCCGCCCTGAACCCTGGCGTCGGCATCGGGCATGATCTTGGTCACCGCCGAGCCCTCGACCACCGCGTAGCCTTGCAGGCGCAGGGCCGAGACCAGCACCTGGTAGGCCATGTCGCGCGACACGGGCCGACCGGAGACGATGTTGATCGTGCCCTTGACCCGCGGATCGAGGACGAAATTACGGCCGACGGTCTGACCGACCGCCTTGACTGCCGATTCGATGTCGGCATCGACGAAGTTCAGCGTGATGTCGTCGGCGGCCAGGCTGGCGCCGACACAGGATAGACCCAGACAGACAGCAGCCAGGAGGCGACCGAAGCGGCGTTGAAACGGGTTGGACAGGCTCACGAAAGATCCTTGGCAAAACAATTGGGTTGAACTGGCCGGCATCAGCGCGCTACTCCCTGCGCTGCCGGCCGCCCCGCCTGGGCGCGCGGCGTGCGCTTGAGCACGAGTCGGGTTTCGGCACTGCCCTGGGCGAGGACGACGGCGTCGCGCTCGATGCGCAGCAGCCTGCCGCCACCGGGCAGATCGGCGCCGGCAGAAAACACCAGCGAGCGCGTTTCACCCTTGCGACGCAGGATGGCCGTTCCGTGCTCGCCACCGGCGAGAACGCCGAGCAATTCGAAGTCGCCGCCGGCACCGCGCCGCTCAGCCGGCGCAGACTCGGGGAACAAGGCCAGCGCGGCAAGCTGGCGGGCGGACGACGCGGCGTCCTGCGGCGGGCGCTGGGGTGGTTCGGCCGGTCGCGGCACGAAATCCTGAAACACATGGAAACAGGCCATCACCCCGAGCAGCAGGACCAGCAACCAGAGCCCCCTGGCGACGACGGGTACCAGGCGCTCGGCGCCAAGGCCGCGGATGGACGACGCAAGGCTCACCACCTCATCCCTTTGCCATACCCGTTGTGCATGCAGTTATCACCATGTCAATAAAAAAACCATCCGGCATAATAGCATGTTCGTCATAGGCTGGCTTGACTCGGCACCTGCCTAAGGACAATCTTCGAGCTTGCGAAAACCGTACGGAGATTTATGGAAGGCATCAACCTCGCGGCCATGCTCGGCGGCATCGGGCTGTTCCTGCTCGGCATGACGATGATGACCGACGGGCTCAAGCTGGCGCTTGGCCCCTCGCTGGCCCGCCTGCTTCACGCGTGGACGGCAACCCGGCTGCGCGGGCTGCTGTTCGGCATCTTCTCGACCGCGCTGGTGCAATCGTCGACGGCGATCACGGTCGCCACCATCGGCTTCGTCAACGCCGGCCTGCTGCCGCTGGGACAGTCCTTGTGGGTATTTTTCGGCGCCAATGTCGGCACCACCTTCACCGGCTGGCTGGTAGCGGTGATCGGTTTCAAACTCAAGATCGAGGCGGCGGCGCTGCCCCTGATCGGAATCGGCGTGCTGCTCCGCCTGTCCGGCCAGGAAACCCGGCGCGGCGCCGTCGGCAATGCCATCGGCGGTTTCGGCGTACTCTTCCTCGGCATCGGCTTTCTCCAGCAGGCCTTCGCCAGCGGCGGCAGCGGGCTTGACCTGAGCAGCCTCTCCGGTCATGGCGTCTGGTCGGTGCTCGCCTTCGTTCTCGCCGGGATTGTCCTGACCGTGGTCATGCAGGCCTCGGCAGCCGTTCTGGCGATCGTGCTGACCCTGGCCGAAGCCGGCGTCCTGCCGATGAACGAGGCCGCCGCTGCAGTCATCGGCGCCAATATCGGCACCACCGCCACCGCCCTGCTCGCCGCCATCGGCGGCACCCCGAACGCCCGCCGGGCGGCGGCGGCGCACGTCATGTTCAATCTGCTGACCGGCGTCGTCGCCCTGCTCATGCTACCGGTGCTGCTCACCCTGATCGGCATGCTGCGCGAGGCGCTGGAACTCGGCGCCCAGCCGGCAGTCAGCCTGGCACTGTTCCACACGCTGTTCAACCTGCTCGGCGTGCTGCTGATGTGGCCGCTGACAAACTGGCTGGCCGACTTCCTGCTGGGCCGCTTCCGCACCCAGGAAGAAGAAATCGGCCGCCCCCACTTCATCGACCGCAACGTCGGCTCGGTACCATCGCTGGCAGTCGACGCCCTGCACCGGGAAGTGTCACGCCTGGGCAACATCGTCCTCGACATGGCCCGCCGGCGCAGCACGCCGGACGGCGACGGCCCGTCGGCCTGGCCGCGGGTCAATCCCTTTCCACCGCTGTCGCGGGCGATCCTCGATTTCGTCACCGAGGTCAATCGCCATCCGATGCCGCAGGATACCGCCCACAATCTGGCCACCCTGCTGCGCGTCCATCGCTACTACGACACCTGCCATGAACTGAGCGCCGAACTCGGGCGCATCCACACCACGCTGCCCCAGCTTCCTGCGTCCGAGCTGATCGAGGAAGGGCAGGCGCTGGCGCGCCAGGCGGTCGGCCTGCTCGAACAGGTCGATCCGCTGCTGCCCGGGCACGGCCTGCCCGACGCCGACAGTCTGGGCAACTTCGAACTGGCCTACTACGCGCTGAAGGCCAAACTGCTGGAAGCCGGCGCCGCGGGCAACATCGGCATCGAGCAAATGGACGAAGTGATGAGCGGTTTCAGCGCCCTGCGCCGCCTGGTCGAACAGGCGCACAAGGCGGCGACCATGCTCGGCACCCTGGACGCGGTGGCCGGCAGCGAGCCGGTCTCCCAGCCCGCCACCTGAACCTCAGGCAGCTTCGCTCATGGGCACCAGGAAGTCCTTGCTGATGCCGTCGCCGATCAGGTAGATGCGGTCCATGAAGTCGGTCAGCCACTCGTGCAGGCCTTCCTTGAGCATGTCGTCGATGCGACCGTAGCGCAGTTGCGAGTAGAGCTGCCCGGCCTGGCGCAGGGTTTCGCCGGAATGGCTGTTGGCCACCAGTTCCAGATTTTTGACCACGCCATTGAGGCAGAAGCGTAGCGAGCGCGGCATGTCGCTGTTGAGGATGAGCAGTTCGGCAACCCGCTCCGGCGTGATGACGTCGCGATAAACCTTGCGATAGACCTCGAAACCGGAAACCGAGCGGAGCAGCGCGCCCCACTGATAGAAGTCGGTCGCCTCCTCTTCCTCGCCATGGGGACGCAACACGTGGTATTTGACGTCGAGGATGCGCGCCGTGTTGTCGGCGCGTTCGAGCAGCGTGCCGAGGCGGATGAAGTGGAAGGCCTCGTCCTGCAGCAGGGTGCCCAGCGTGGTGCCGCGCGACAGCGAGGAACGCATCTTGACCCACTCGAAGAATTCGCCGATGCCGGCGTTGGCGATCTGCTCGAAGCTCTTTTCGCGGGCTTCCAGCCAGGTCGAGTTCATCGTTTCCCACATTTCGGTGGTCAGCGTGCCGCGCACGGCATGTGCGTTCTCGCGGGCCATGCGCAAACAGCTGTAGATCGACGAGAAATTGTCCGGATCGCTGACCATGAAGCGCAGCACATTCTCGCCGGTGACCGTCGAGTACTTGGCCGCGTAGGCCTCCTCCAGGCTGTTCAGGGCGATGATCGCGGCCCAGCTCTGGTTGGTGGCGGCCTCGGATTGCGGGACCAGGGACATCTGCCAGGTAACGTCGAGCAGACGGGCGAGATTCTCGGCGCGCTCGATGTAGCGCGACATCCAGAACAGGTGATCGGCAGTACGGCTCAGCATGATTAATCCTCCAGAACCCAGGTGTCCTTGGTACCGCCGCCCTGCGACGAATTGACGACGAGCGAGCCCTTGGTCAGGGCGACCCGGGTCAGCCCGCCGGGCACCATGTTCACGCACTTGCCCGAGGACAGCACGAAGGGGCGCAGATCGAGGTGGCGCGGCGCGATGCCTTCCTCGACAAAAGTCGGGCAGTTGGACAAGGCCAGCGTTGGCTGGGCGATGTAACCGTCCGGCTTGGCCAGCAGCAACTGGCGGAACTTCTCGATCTGCTCCTTGGTGGAAGCCGGGCCAACCAGCATGCCGTAGCCGCCGGCACCATGCACTTCCTTGACCACCAGTTCGCCCAGGTGATCGAGCACGTAGGCCAGATCGTCCTTCTTGCGGCACATGTAGGTCGGCACGTTGTTGAGGATCGGCTCCTCACCGAGGTAGAAACGGATCATCTCCGGGACGTAAGGATAGATCGACTTGTCGTCGGCAACGCCGGTACCGATAGCGTTCGACAGGGTGACGTTACCGGCCTGGTAGGCCTTCAGGATGCCGGGCACGCCGAGCGCCGAATCGGCACGGAAGGCGAGCGGATCGAGGAAGTCGTCGTCGATCCGGCGGTAGATCACATCGACCCGCTGCGGCCCCTGCGTCGTACGCATGTAAACGGTTTCGTTCTTGACGAAGAGATCGCGCCCCTCGACCAGTTCGACGCCCATCTGCTGGGCCAGGAAGCTGTGTTCGAAGTAGGCGCTGTTGTAAGCGCCCGGCGTCAACACCACCACCGTCGGGTCAGTGATGCCCTGCGGCGCAACGGCGCGCAGTTTTTCCAGCAGCATGTCCGGGTAATGCTGGACCGGCGCCACCTTGTGCCGGGCAAAGAGTTCAGGGAAGAGGCGCATCATCATCTTGCGGTCTTCGAGCATGTAGGAGACCCCCGACGGCACGCGCAGGTTGTCCTCCAGCACGTAGAACTCGCCGGCGCCGGCGCGGACCAGGTCAACCCCGGCGATGTGCGCGTAAATCCCGGCCGGCACATCGACGCCCTTCATCACCGCGCGGTACTGGGCGTTGTCCAGCACCTGTTCAGCCGGAATCTTGCCCGCCTTGAGGATTTCCTGGTCGTGGTAGATATCCCACAGGAACATGTTCAGCGCCTTGACCCGCTGACGCATGCCACGTTCCATCGCCTTCCACTCCTTCGAGGGAATGATGCGCGGAATGATGTCGAAGGGAATCAACCGTTCCTTGCCCGCTTCCTCGCCATACACCGCGAAGGTGATGCCGACCCGGTGAAAGGCCAGGTCAGCCTCGGCGCGCTTGCGCTCGATACGCTCGGGCGGCGTTTCCTTCAACCAAGCTTCGTAGCGCTTGTAGTGCTCCCGGACGCCACCGTCGGCGTCGTACATCTCGTTATAGAAGTTCATGTCCGACTCTTTTGTGAGGATGCTCTCGTTTCCAGTTCAGCAGAAACCGTGCCACGAGTTAAAAGCCCATTGAAACAGCGGATTAGGAAATTTCGATGAACATGAACGCCCCATACTGGTGCGAAGTGACAACATGGTGCGCACCAATAAAAAAACCCGCCGGATCGCTCCGGCGGGTTTTCTGGATCGCTGAACAGAAATCAGGCGCGCTCGAGAATCACCGCGATACCCTGACCGCCGCCGATGCACATGGTCACCAGCGCGTACTTGCCGGCAACACGTTCCAGTTCGTACAGGGCCTTGGTGGCGATGAAGGCACCGGAGCAGCCGACCGGGTGGCCGAGGGCGATGGCGCCGCCGTTCGGGTTGGTCTTGGCCGGATCGAGGCCGAGCACCTTGGACACCGACAGGGCCTGCGCGGCGAAAGCTTCGTTCGATTCGATGACGTCCATCTGATCGAGCGTCAGGCCGGCCTTCTTCAGCGCCAGCTTGGTCGCCGGGATCGGGCCTTCGCCCATGATGTCGTTCGGCACGCCGGCAACGGCGTAACCGGCGATGCGGGCACGCGCCTTGTAGCCAGCCTTGGCGGCGACGTCGGCAGCAGCCAGCACGAAGAAGGCAGCGCCGTCGTTGATGCCGGAGGCGTTACCGGCGGTCACCGTACCGTCCTTCTTGAACGCCGGCTTCATCTTGGCCAGGCTTTCCATGGTCGTACCGCGCTTCGGATGCTCGTCGGTATCGAAAACGACTTCGCCCTTGCGCGTCTGCTTGACGATGGGAACGATCTGCGACTTGAAGTAACCGGCGTCGATGGCGGCCGCAGCGCGACGCTGGGATTCGACGGCGAAGGCATCCTGCTCTTCGCGGGTGATGCCATGCTTGGCAGCCAGGTTCTCGGCAGTGATGCCCATGTGGCCGACGCCGAACGGGTCGGTCAGCACGGCAACCATCGAGTCGATCGCCTTGGTGTCACCCATGCGCGCACCGGAACGCAGCGCCGGCAGCAGGTAGGCCGCCTTGGACATGACTTCGACGCCGCCGCCAATGCCGTAGTCGGCATCGTTCAACATGATGTTCTGGGCGGTGGTGACGATGCCCTGCAAGCCGGAGGCGCACAGGCGGGAAACCTGCATGGCCACCGATTCCATCGGCAGGCCAGCCTGGATCGAGGCAACGCGCGAGGCGTAGGCATAACGGGAGTCGGTCGGCATCGTGGTGCCGACGGTGACGTAGTTGATTTGCTGGGGATCGACGCCGGAACGGGCGATCGCCTCTTTCATGACGATGCCGGCCAGCTCGCTGGTATCGAAATCAGCCAGGGAACCGCCAAAGGCGCCGATGGGGGAACGGACTGCGCTCAGAACGACTACTTCTCTGCTCATGTAGAACTCCTCTTAAAAATTTTTATCAGCCTGCCAGGCTGGCAAGCCCCAACAAAAAGAGCAACAACATCCACAGCACCGTCGCCCGCCAGACGAGGCCAACGGCACTTTGCATGAAATCCACGTCGGCAGGATCGCCCAGGCCCAGTTCAGCCCGGTCGGAAACCTCGCCTTCGTCGATCACCGAACCACCCAGTTGCACACCGAGCGCCCCGGCACCGCTGGCCAGGACGATGCCCAGCTCGCGATCGGGCCACATTGCCGGCTGGGTCCGCCAGCAATGCACCGCGTCCTCAAAATCGCCGACCACGGCAAAGGCCGCGGCAGTGGCCCGCAGCGCCGGCCAGTCGATGAGATGGAAAGCCCGTTGGGAGAACAGCGCGAACTCATTATGCGCCGCCGCGGCGTCGGCTGTCCAACGATCGCGGACGATCAAGGCCAGACGGTACAACAGGGCCCCGCAAGGGCCGGGCAGCAGGACAAACCAGAGGAGGACGGCAAACACATGGCGATGCGAGGCACCGAGTGCCCCCTCGATCGACAGGCGGGCAACATCGCGGGCACTCAAACCCTGGGTCGCCACGCCCTGCCAGTCGGCGAGCAACTGGCGCGCCCGCTCCAGGTCGCCAAGACGCAGCGCCAGTTGGATTTCGGTGTAATGGTGGCTGAACTGACGAAAACCCATGGTCAGGTAGAGCACGACGACGTTGAGCAGCCAGCCGAGCAAGGGATTCAGCGACGACAGTGCCAGGTAGAGCAGGCCGATCACGACGACCGGCAAGGCGACGGCGATCACCCAGGCGGCGACACCATGATGCCGCCCACCGGCATTGAATCTGGACTCGACCAGCGCGGCCCAGAAGGTCAGCGGCTCGGCAACGATCCGACGGTAGTCCAGCGGCTTGAACTGTTCGATCAGGAAAACGGCGATCAGCGAAAAAAGACTCATGAGGGGTTATTTTTACCCTGTGCAGCGGTTTGTTTCTGGTCAGAACGTCAAGATACCACAAGCCTTTCGGTCAGCGAGCGGATCATGCCGGCCGTCGCGCCCCAGATGAAATGATCGCCGTAGGGCATGGCAAAATAATGACGGAGGGCGCCGCGCAGATGAACGGCATGGCGCTGGTGGTTGGATTCGTCGAGCAGGAAGGACAAGGGCACTTCGAAGATCTCGGCTACCTCGAACGGGTCGGGGCGCACTTCAAAGGGCGGGCGCACCAGACCGACCACCGGCACCACACAGTAACCGGTACCGGTCCGGTATTCCGGCAGGTAGCCGAGCAACTCGACCCGGCTGCGGCTCAGGCCGATTTCCTCTTCCGTCTCGCGCAGTGCGGTTTCCAGCGGCGAGGCGTCGTCCGCCTCGACCCGGCCACCGGGAAAGCTGACCTGGCCCGCGTGGTCGCGCAAATGCGCGGTACGCCGGGTGAGCAGGACGGTATGCCCGCCCTCGCGGTCGACAATGGGGAAGAGCACCGCTGCCGGCGTCAGCCCGCTACTGGCCGCACCATCCTCGATCACCGCTTCGCCCGCTGGCGGCGCACCGAGCAGGCAGCGCCGCAAGTTCGCCAGATCGACACGCATCAGGCCGTCGGTCCCTCCTCGATTTCCGCATGTACGGCGGCCAGCGCATCCTGCAGGGTTTCCTCGGCCAGCGCGTTGATACCGGTGGCGACCACATCGGCAGCCTCGACCGCGCCGACCGGCAGCCGCTTGCTGTCCAGCGAAGCGATCAGCGCGGCACTGGCGCCAACCACGCGCAGCAATGCCTGGCGCTCGCGCATCAACATTTCGACTTCGCTGCGCAGCAGTTCGATTTCCCGATCCTTCTGGGGCATTCTTCTCTCTCCTAAAAGCGCTTTTTCAGCGTCATCGTACTGCCCTCGCGCTGCATCTCCATGCGGTTGAGGACGCTCATGCCAAGCAGGGCAATCGGCAGGTCGGTCTGATGGATCACGGCATCGACCTGATGCAGGGTCATGCCGCCGATGCGTACCTTGTCGAGCTGGACCTTGCTCACCACGACCTGGCCATTGGCGGTCTGGGACAGCCCCTTCTGTCCGCGGTTGAAATCGAGCCCCATCCGCCGGGCATCGCTGGCTCCCAGGGAAACCATGCTGGCCCCGGTATCGACCAGAAAGCGCACCGAAACGCCGTTGATGGTTCCGGTGGTGAAAAAATGTCCCTGGGCGTCGGCATGCAGGACCAGGCGCTCGCCACCGCCACCATCGGTCGAGCCGCCGACGGCATGCTGGCCGACACGCAGGGGGCGCTTGCGCCCGTCGATCTCGATCACGACCTGATCGCTCTGGACCGACAGCACCTTGACACCGTCTACCGTGGTGCCCACCGGCACCGAACGCGGCGGTGCGCCATTGATCACGAGCAAGGCCTTGCTGCCGACGATCCCGGCCAGACCGACCTCCTGGGCCAGGGCGACGGAGCTCAGACAGGCCAGGCATGCCAGCGTAAAATGCGGCATCCGGAAACGCCTTGCGAGTACCGCCATGAAACCCGTTGCCATCTTTCGTCACTCCCCCACCGAAGGTCCGGGCTATTTTGCCATATTCCTTGAGCGACAAGGGATTCCATGGACATTGATCGCCGTTGACGAGGGGGAACCGGTGCCCGTCAGCGCCGAAAGTTTCGCCGGCCTCTGTTTCATGGGCGGGCCGATGAGCGTCAATGACCCGCTGCCCTGGGTCGAACCGGTCTGCGCCCTGATTCGCGACGCCGTCGCCCGCGACATCCCGGTGATCGGCCATTGCCTGGGTGGCCAGCTGATCAGCAAGGCACTGGGCGGCCAGGTGACGAAGAACCCGGTCAAGGAAATCGGCTGGGGCGAGGCGCTGGCCGAAGACGATGAAATCGCCCGCCGCTGGCTGGGCGACTTCGCCGGCCAGGCGAACACCGTCTTCCAGTGGCACGGCGAGACCTTCAGCATTCCGCCCGGCGCCAGCCGGCTGTTCGCCAACGCCTACTGCGCCAACCAGATGTACGTGCTCGGCCCGCACCTGGGCATGCAGTGCCACGTCGAGATGACGCCGGAGATGAT
>DILW01000068.1 GCA_002425245.1 Betaproteobacteria bacterium UBA5582
CCTGCAGCGCCCGCTGCTGATCAAGGGCGAGCCGGGCACCGGCAAGACCCTGCTCGCCGAGGAGGTGGCCGGCGCGCTCGGCTTGCCGCTGTTCCAGTGGCACATCAAGTCGACGACCAAGGCGCAGCAGGGCCTCTACGAATACGACGCCGTCTCGCGCCTGCGCGACTCGCAACTGGGCGACCCGCGCGTCGCCGACATTGCCCACTACATCGTCCCCGGCGTGCTGTGGCAGGCCTTCGAGTGCGCGACGCCGTCGGTGGTGCTGATCGACGAGATCGACAAGGCCGACATCGAATTCCCCAACGACCTGCTGCGCGAACTCGACCGCATGGAGTTCCACTGCTACGAGTTGCAGAAGACGATCCGCGCCCGCCACCGGCCGCTGATCGTCATCACCTCGAACAACGAGAAGGAACTGCCCGACGCCTTCCTGCGCCGCTGCTTCTTCCACTACATCAAGTTCCCCGACCGCGAAACGATGCAGCGCATCGTCGCCGTGCATTTTCCGACCCTCAAGCAGGAACTGCTGCGCGAGGCGCTGGAAGTCTTCTTCGAGCTGCGCGAGGTACCCGGCCTGAAGAAGAAGCCGTCGACCAGCGAACTGATCGACTGGCTCAAGCTGCTCTTGGCCGAGGACATCCCGCCCGAAGCGCTGCGCGCCAAGGACGCGAAGGACGCGATCCCGCCGCTGCACGGCGCGCTGCTGAAGAACGAGCAGGACATCCACCTGTTCGAGCGGCTCGCCTTCATGGCGCGGCGCAAGGCCCCCTGAAACCGCGATGCTGGTCGACTTCTTCCTGCACCTGAAGGCGCGGCAGATTCCGGTGTCGACGCAGGAACTGCTGGCCCTGCTCGAAGCGCTGCAGGCCCGCCTGGTCGGCCCGGACATCGACGACTTCTACCTGCTCGCGCGCACCTTGCTGGTCAAGGACGAGAGCCATTACGACCGCTTCGACCGCGCTTTCGGCGAGTACTTCAAGGGCATCGAGCAACTACCCGGGCTGGACGCCGAGATTCCCGAAGACTGGCTACGCCTGGCGGCGCGCCGCCACCTCTCGGAAGAAGAACGGAAAAAGCTCGAACAACTGAGCTACGAGAAGATCTTCGAGCGCCTGCGCGAACGCCTCGCCGAGCAGAAGGAACGCCACGCCGGCGGCAACAAGTGGATCGGCACCGGCGGCACCTCGCCCTTCGGCCACGGCGGTTACAACCCGGCCGGCGTACGGATCGGTGGCGACTCGGCCGGCAACCGGACGGCGATCAAGGTCTGGGAACAGCGCGCCTACCGCAACCTCGACGATCAGGTCGAACTCGGCACGCGCAACATCAAGGTCGCCCTGCGCCGGCTGCGCCGCTTCGCCCGCCAGGGCGCGGCGAGCGAACTCGACCTCGACGGCACCATCGCCGGCACCGCCCGCAACGGCGGCTGGCTCGACCTGCACCTGCGGCCGGAGCGCCACAACGCGGTCAAGGTGCTGCTCTTCCTCGACGTCGGCGGCTCGATGGACGATCACATTCAGGTCTGCGAGGAACTGTTCTCGGCCGCTCGCGCCGAGTTCAAGCACCTCGAACACTTCTACTTCCACAACTGCGTCTACGAGCACGTCTGGCGCGACAACCGGCGCCGCCACGACCAACGCCTGTCCACGCTCGACCTGATCCACACCTACGGCCGCGACTACACGCTGATCTTCGTCGGCGACGCGACGATGAGCCCCTACGAGGTAGACCACCCGGGCGGCAGCGTCGAACACTGGAACGAGGAAAGCGGCGCCGTCTGGCTGCAGCGCCTGGTCGCCGCCTGGCCGCGCGTCGCCTGGCTCAACCCGGTGGGCGAGGATTACTGGCAATACACGCCGTCGATCACCGCCATCCGCCGCCAGATCGGCGACGAACGCATGTTCCCGCTCACCCTCGACGGGCTGGAGCGGGCGATGCGCCGGCTGGCCAGCGCGCGGGGTTAAAGCAGGAAATCAGGTGGAAAGCCGGCCGATAAGCCGGGTTCTGTTCCCCTCTTGCGAGGTTCGGCAATCATTCCTCTAGGCCTGCCGTCACCGACAGGCTCAAGCAACCTACCCGGAAGCAGCGCGGGCCACGCCTCAGCTTCCCTATTTGGTCTTGCTCCGGATGGGGTTTACCAAGCCACTGAACGTTACCGTCAGCGCGGTGAGCTCTTACCTCGCCGTTTCACCCTTACCTGTGCGTCTTGCGACGCCATCGGCGGTCTGTTCTCTGTTGCACTTTCCGTTGCCTTCGTCTTGCGACTTATAGCACCCAGCCGTTAGCTGGCATCCTGCCCAATGGAGCCCGGACTTTCCTCCCGACACTTGCGTGTCCAGCGATTGCCTGGCCGACTTTCCGCGGCGGATTATACGCGCCGCCGGGCACTCAATACGGCAACAGGCGATAAAGACGCAATTCGATGCACTGCGGCGGGTTGCCGTCGGCCTCGCGCCGGGTTTCCAGGCGGCGCTCCGAATGCGCCAGGTCGATGGCGAAGCGGGCCTTGTACAAATGGGTGATCTCGCTGGAAATTTCGGGAAAGCGGTCGTCGGTTTCGCCCTCTTCCGGGTCTTCTGCGGTCAACAGGAAAACCGGGCAATTTTCCGGCGTCAGCCGGCGCAGGTGTTCGACATAGCCACTGCGCGCGCTTTCCGGCAGCGCAGTCAGCGCGGCACGGTCGTAAACGGCGGCAATCGGGCCAAGATGCTCCGGCCTCAACGCAAAAAAATCGCCGCAGTAGATGCGAATGGCGCCGTGCTGCCACAAGGTCAGCGCCCCCTGCTTGCTCCGTCTGGGCTGCACACGCTGCAGACGAAAGAAATCGCGGACAGCAACCGGGCTGAGTTCGCAACCGATCACCTGGTGCCCCTGCTCGGCCAGCCACACCAGATCGAGGCTACGCCCGCACAGTGGCACGAAAACCGTGCTCCCCGCCGGCAGACCGAGGCTGGACCAGTAATGCGCAAGCAGCGGATTGACTTCCGCCTGATGGAAGGCCATCCGGCCGTCGCGCCAGGATTGTTGCCAGAGTTCGTTGTCGGGGCTGCTCATGGCGGGTCCAGGGCGGGAAAGCTCGAGCCTAACACCGAATCGCCCGCCACCCCGGCAGGAATCAAACGAAATCGACCGGCAGCGCAGTCCGGTCAACCACCTTGCGCAGCACGAAACTGGTATGCACGCCGGTCACACCCTGGATGCGGGTGATCTTGTTGAGCAGCAGGTCCTGATAGGCGTCCATGTCGCGGACGACGACCTTGAGCTGGTAGTCCGACTGCTGGCCGGTGATCAGCAGGCATTCGAGCACTTCCGGGATTTCGCTGATCGTCGCTTCGAGGTTGGCGAAGCGCTCCGGCGTGTGCTGGTCCATCGAGATTCCGATCAGCGCCATCAGCGTCAGGCCGAGCTTCTTCGCATCGAGCAGGGCGCGGTAGCCGGCGATCAAGCCGGCCTCCTCCAGCGTTCGCACCCGGCGCAGGCAGGGCGACGGCGACAGGCCGATGCGGTCGGCCAGTTCCTGGTTGCTGATTCGCCCATCCTGCTGCAGGACAGCGAGAATTTGCCGGTCGTAACGATCTATCGTCAATTGATTGCCCATTGTTTTTCCAGAACGCAATTTTCTGCCAATTTGAATGGAAATCATGCCACAAAACGCAAGCACCTGCCGAGCGCTTTTGCTTAATATTTCGCCATCGCAACAGTTTCCCGGAGCCGTCCCATGTCGCAGCAGAAATCGTCCAAATACGTCGCCTTCCCGCCGGTCGGCCTTACCGACCGCCAATGGCCGAACCGCGTCATCGACCAGGCGCCGATCTGGATGAGCACCGACCTGCGCGACGGCAACCAGGCCTTGTTCGAGCCGATGAACGCCGACAAGAAGATGCAGATGTTCAAGACGCTCTGCCAGATCGGCTTCAAGCAGATCGAGATCGCCTTCCCGTCGGCCTCGGAAACCGAATTCGGCTTCGTCCGTCGCCTCATCGAGGAAAAGCACATCCCCGACGACGTCACCATCGAAGTCCTCACCCAGGCGCGCGAGCACCTCATCCGCCGCACCTTCGAATCCTTGAAGGGCGCGAAACAAGCCATCGTCCATGTCTACAACGCCACCTGCCCGAGCTTCCGCGACTTCGTCTTCGGCATGAGCAAGGCCGAAGTGGTGAACATGGCGGTCGAGGCGGTGAAATTGATCAAGTCGCTCGCCGCTGAAATGCCGGAAACGAAGATCACCCTCGAATACAGCCCGGAATTGTTCACCGCCACCGAACTCGACTTCGCCAAGGAAGTCTGCGACGCGGTCACCGCCGCCTGGGGTGCGACGCCGGACAACAAGGTCATCCTCAACTTGCCGACCACGGTCGAGATTGCCACGCCGAACATCTACGCCGACCAGATCGAATGGATGCACCGCCACCTCGAACGCCGCGACAGCGTGATCATCAGCCTCCACCCGCACAACGACCGCGGCACCGCCGTCGCCGCCGCCGAATTGGGGCTCATGGCCGGCGCCGACCGCGTCGAAGGCTGCCTCTTCGGCAACGGCGAGCGCACCGGCAACGTCGATCTCGTCACCCTCGCGCTCAACATGCACACCCAGGGCGTCGATCCGCAGCTCGACTTCTCCGACATCAACGCCGTCGCCCGCACTTTCGAACACTGCACCCAGCTCCCGATCCACCCACGCCACCCATACGTCGGGGATCTCGTTTTCACGGCCTTCTCCGGCTCCCACCAGGACGCCATCAAGAAGGGGTTTGCCGCTCAAAAGGCGGACGAGACTTGGTCAGTGCCCTACCTCCCGATCGACCCGGCCGACGTCGGCCGCTCCTACGATTCGGTGATCCGCGTCAACAGCCAGTCGGGCAAGGGCGGCATCGCCTACCTGATGGAGACCGAGCACGGCATCGTCATGCCGCGCCGGCTCCAGGTCGAGTTCTCCGGCGTCGTCCAGCGCCACACCGACACCCACGGTGGCGAGGTCAGCGCCGACGACATCTGGAATCTCTTCGCCCGTACCTACCTCGACGCCGGCGACTGCATCCGCTACCGCGAGCACCATCTGTTCGAGCACGGCCAGCAGCAGGGCATCCGCCTCACCGTCGACATCGGCGGCACCACGCACGTGCTCAGCGGCGAGGGCAACGGTCCGATCAACGCCGCCATGCACGCCCTGCAGCGCGCCGGCATCCACGCCCAGGTGCGCAGCTACGAGGAGCGCTCGATGGTGCCGATGGGCGAGGACGGCAACGCCCGCGCCTGTGCCTTCATCGAAATGGCCGCCAGCGGCCGCGGCGAATGCTACGGCGCCGGCATCGACGGCAACATCGTCACCGCCTCGATCAAGGCGCTGATCAGCGGCATCAACCGGCTCGGCGTCAGCGCCATCGACGCCGCCGCCTGAAGCCCGCAGGTGCTTGCCGCGCACTCGGCAAGCACCTGAATTTCCGGGTTTTTCTTGCCAGACGCCAGCCCGGAGCGTAAGATGCAGCCTCTTGCCGACGCCTGACAGCGTCGCCGTCATCGTTCTGCAGCGCCAGATGCCGTCCCCCGTGCCGCCCTCACCACCGAGACCGCGGCAAGCCGAACCGCAAATTTCTCCGTCGCATAGCGCCGTCCCACCGCCCGTTCCCGTAGCCTGATCCGGCTGCTGCGACGCGCCGCACACTATGGAATTGCATGGTTCGCATACAGTTTGCGATCGACCTCAACTACGCACTGAACCTCCCCGGCGCCGATTTCGTCTTCAACATCCACGCCGCCCAGACCGCCAGTCAGCGCATCGTCAGCGAAAGCCTGCAGATCAATCCGCAGCTTGTGCCGGCGATCCAGACCGAGCCGCAGACCGGCGCGCGTTTCCTGCGCCTCAACGTCGCCACTGGCCCGCTCCATGTCGCCTACCGGGCGCTCCTCGACATTGACCAGTACATCGGCAACCCCGACCAGATCCCGGAAACCCCGGTCAATCGGCTACCCCTGTCGGCCCTGACCTACATCTACCCCAGCCGCTATTGCCAGTCGGATCGACTGGCAACGCTGGCCATGACCGAATTCGGCCACCTGCCCAAGGGTTATCGCCGGGTCGAGGCCATCTGCAACTGGGTCAACCGCCATGTCGCCTTCCGCTCGGCCACCACCAGTTCGACCACCTCGGCGGTGGACACCATCGCCGACCGGGTCGGCGTCTGTCGCGACTTCGCCCACCTGATGATCGCCATCTGCCGCGCGCTGAGCATCCCGGCACGTTTCACCACCGGCATCGACTACGGCGCCGACCCGGCGCTGGGCCCCACCGATTTCCACGCCTATGTCGAGGTCTTCCTCGACGGCCGCTGGTACATCTTCGACCCGTCCGGAACCGCGATCCCGATGGGCTTCGTCCGCATCGGCACCGGCCGCGACGCTGCCGACGTTTCCTACGCAACGATTTTCGGCAGCGTCAGCTCGCCACCGCCGCTGATCTCGATCAGCGCCCTCACCGAACCCGGGCAGACGTGGGAATTGCCGCGCCGCCGCCCGGAAGCCCTGTCTACCGATGCCACGCTGGACAGGCCGGCAAATACCCCGATCAATCACTGAAGGAGCACCGCACTTGGCCAAGGAAGAACTACTCGAAATGATGGGCGTCGTCGAAGATGTCCTGCCCGACGGACGCTTCCGCGTCACGCTGGAAAACGGTCACCAGATGGTCGCCTATACCGCCGGCAAGATGAAGAAGCACCACATCCGCATCCTGCTCGGCGACAAGGTCAGTCTGGAGCTTTCACCCTACGACCTGACCAAGGGCCGGATCACCTTCCGCCACCTGGAAACCCGTAGCGGCAGCAGCGCCCCGCCGCCGCCCCGCCGCCGGCACTGACGCCGGCTTATTCCTCGCTGCCGGCCGCTTCGGCCGCAAAGACGAGTTCGCCGTTGCGCACGCGGAAGACGCCGCGCAATTCGCCCATGCCGCCCTCCGGCTCCTCGTCCATGCGGGCCCAGGCCACACAGGTCTGGGTCTCGGTTGCGTACATGCGCTTGCCGACCTTGACGATGTAAGCCCCGGACGGCACCTGCCAGATTTCCACGCGCGTGCTCTCGGTCCCCGGGCCCAGGGGGTGCTTGCGCAGGCAGGCCGGCATGCGCGAGACGACCAGCGACAGATTCACCTTCTTGTCCCAGAACAGCGGCTGCTCGCGAACCAGCGCCAGGTAATGCTCACGCGTGCCGTCGATATCCATCGCCGCGCGGTCATCCACACAGGCAGTCAGCAGTGGAATGGCCAGCAACGGGGTGAGCAGGGCACGCAGACGCATGATCTTTATCCTCAGCGCATTTTCCAGGTCAGCGACTCGCCCGCGCGCAGCGGCACGATGTCATCGGTACTGACGTAAGGATAGCTCGCCGGCACCGTCCATGTCTCTTTCACCAGCGTGATCGTCTCGGCATTGCGCGGCAAACCGTACCAGTCCGGGCCGTTGAAGCTGGCAAACGCCTCCAGCTTGTCGAGCGCACCGGCATTCTCGAAGGCTTCGGCGTACAACTCGATCGCCGCATAGGCCGTGTAGCAGCCGGCACAACCGCAGGCGGCTTCCTTGGCACCCTTGGCATGCGGCGCCGAATCGGTGCCGAGGAAGAACTTCGGATTGCCGGAAATCGCCGCCGCCACCAGCGCCTCACGGTGCGTCTCGCGCTTCAGCACCGGCAGGCAGTACCAGTGCGGACGCACCCCGCCCTGGAAAATGGCGTTGCGGTTGTAAAGGAGGTGGTGGGCGGTGATCGTCGCCGCGACGTTGGCGGCGGACGAGGCGACGAACTCGGCAGCATCCTTGGTCGTGATGTGCTCCATCACCACCTTCAGCTTCGGGAAACGCTGCGTCAGCGGCAACAGCACGGTGTCGATGAAGACCTTCTCGCGGTCGAACAGGTCGACCGCCGGATCGGTGACTTCGCCATGCACCAGCAGCGGCAGGCCGACCCGCTCCATCTCGGCGAGCGTCGCGTCGGCCTTGCGGATGTCGGTCAGGCCGGCATCGGAATTGGTCGTCGCCCCGGCCGGATACAGCTTGACCGCCTTGACGAAGCCGGACGCCGCCGCCCTGGCGATTTCCGCCGGTTGGGTGTTGTCGGTGAGGTAAAGCGTCATCAGCGGTTCGAAGCTCATGCCGGCCGGCAAGGCAGCGACGATCCGCGCCCGGTAGGCAGCGGCCAGCTCGACCGTGGTCACCGGCGGCTTGAGGTTGGGCATGACGATGGCCCGGCCGAACTGGCGGGCGGTATGCGGCAGCACGGCGGCCAGCGCCTCGCCGTCGCGCAGGTGGAGGTGCCAGTCATCGGGGCGGGTGATGGTGATTTGCATGGGTTCTCTCTCAGTGGATTTCCGGGATTTTATCAGCCTAAAGCGGCCGCCACCGCGCGGAAGCTGGCCAGACCTGCTTCCAGATTTTCGATGATCTCGCCGGCCAGTTCGTCCGGTTCCGGCAGATTGTCGAGGTCGGCCAGGCTCTTGTCCTTGAGCCAGAAGATATCCAGGCTGGTCTTGTCGCGGGCAAGAATCTGCTCGTAAGTGAACTTGCGCCAGCGCCCTTCCGGATTGTCCGTCTCATGCCAGGTTTCGCTGCGCTCATAGCGGTTCAGTGGGTGGTAGCAAGCCACGAAATCCTGCAAATCCTCAAAGCGTAGCGGCTTCTTTTTCAGCGTGTGGTGGATGTTGGTCCGGTAGTCATAGACCCACACTTCCTTCGTCCACGGCTCGGCGCGCGCTGGCTGGTTGTCGAAGAACAGCACATTGGCCTTGACCCCGTTGGCGTAGAAAATCCCGGTCGGCAGCCGCAGGATGGTGTGCAACTCGGTGGTTTCCAGCAACTTCCGGCGCACCGTCTCGCCCGCCCCGCCCTCGAACAACACGTTGTCCGGCACCACCACGGCGGCACGGCCGGTCGTCTTCAGCAGACTACGGATGTGCTGCACGAAATTGAGCTGCTTGTTCGAGGTCGTCGCCCAGAAATCCTGGCGGTTGTATGTCAGGTCGTCGCGATTCAGCTCGCCGTCCTCGTTGGTGAACACCATGCTGCTTTTCTTGCCGAAAGGCGGATTGGCCAGCACGTAGTCGTAGCTTTCCTGGGGTGGCGCGATCAGCGCGTCGTTCGGTGAAATCGGGCTGTCGCCGTCGATCTCGCCGATGTTGTGCAGGAACATGTTCATCAGCGCCAGCCGGCGCGTGCCGGCGACGATCTCGTTGCCGAAAAAGGTGTCGTGCTTGAGGAAAGCCCGCTGTTCGCGGTCCATGCCGGGATAGGTTTCCACCAGGAAATCGTAAGCAGCGAGGAAAAAGCCGCCCGTACCGCAGGCCGGATCGGCAATCGTCTTGTTCGGCAGCGGCCGCACGCATTCGACCATTGCCCGGATCAGCGGCCGCGGCGTGAAATATTGCCCGGCGCCCGACTTCGTATCCTCGGCGTTGCGCTCCAGGAGACCCTCATAGATGTCACCCTTGACGTCCGCCCCCAGCGTCACCCACTGGGTTTCATCGACCATGTCGATCAGGCGCGACAGCTTGGCCGGGTCCTGGATCTTGTTCTGCGCCTTGGTGAAAATCTGCCCGAGCAGCCCCGGCTTGTTGCCGAGTTCGCGCAGCACGGTGACGTAATGCACCTCCAGCGCCGCTCCGCGCGCGCCCTTCAGGCTCGGCCAGTCAAGCTCTGCGGGAATGCCGATCTTGCGGTTGTACGGCGGCCGGCCGTACTCGTCGGCCATCTTCAGGAAGATCAGGTAAGTCAGCTGTTCGAGGTAATCCCCATAGCCGACCCCGTCGTCGCGCAGCGTGGTACAGAAGCTCCAGACACGGGAGACGATGGATGCGGTTGCGTTCATTTCGGTGAATCTTTCAAGCGAATTCGGTGTGTAAGCCCCTGGGGCACGGTGTCAAACCACCGGAGTTAAAAGAGCTTAGGTGGTTAGCTCCGGTGGTATACAGACAAGCTCCGGTGATATGACGTTGGCTAAAGCGCATAAATTTATGCGCCAAGGCGCATAAATCAACGCAAGACATACCGCGAAGCCTTTCTATCACCTTGTTTTTCAATGTAATTTTCATCAACAAGGCGTTTCAGCAGTTTATACGCCTGATCCGACGTTAAACGGCATAAGCGCATTACGTCCTTGCGGGTAATCAACCCGTTTCTGGCGATAAAGCCACGAACCAGTTGCTCCTGTTGCAAGCTGTCGAACCCGGCTTGCTGGATGTATTCGGCATCCTGACCCAGCAGATGGTACAAGGCCGGGGAAAGTGTGTAATTTCGGCCCCGCCCTGCACCATGCGCCTGCAACATGCCCAGTTCAACCAGCGTCTCGATACTGGCAACAACCCGCGAAACATCTTTCTGCACCCAAGCTGCCAATTGTTCGCTGCTCGCCCTCCGCTGCTCCCGCAACGCCGCCAGGATGATCAGGCTATCGACCGGCAACTCCTTGTGACCCCGTGCCTCTTCCTCGAGAATCACCTTCAGAAAAGCCTCGTCGGCCGCGGCAAGACTCAAGGACAAGAGCACGGAATGGCTATCGGACTGGCTGAAATCCGGCACATGCCGGCCATAACGCAGCAAACCACGATAAATCAGATCGACCCCGCGCCCGGTGCGCTCAACCAGCCCGATGCGCTTCAAGGCATCGGCCAGCGCCGGGTTGCGCGGGCGCGGCTCGGTCACCAGCAGGTTGTTCAGCGTCACCCCTTCGACAAAGCCGCCGGGGTTGCTGATCGTCAGCGTATCGCCGGAAAGCCGCACATGCACCGCCCCGCGCAGCGCGTAATCGCGGTGCGTGATGGCATTGGCGATAGCCTCGCGGAAGGCCCGCTGATCGAGACGCGGCACCGGCACGCGGAACAAGCCGGACTGGAATTCCCGCTCCGTATTGAGCGGCTTGAACAAGGTTTCCACCCACTCGAAGGCGCGCAGCAACGGCGCCCGGCTGAACTCGTTGAAGCGCACCTCTTCGCCTTCAAGAATCTGGAA
The DNA here is from genome assembly GCA_002425245.1 of Betaproteobacteria bacterium UBA5582. Classification (GTDB taxonomy): domain Bacteria; phylum Pseudomonadota; class Gammaproteobacteria; order Burkholderiales; family Rhodocyclaceae; genus Azonexus. The sequence goes on from DILW01000068.1 coordinate 10,992, forward strand.
GGCGATTTCATGCGTCGGCACCAGCGCCCGTAGCGAAGCCTCGTTGCCGATCAGCAGCAAGCCGGTCAAGGACGGCAGATAACCGGCCGGTGTGCGTACCGACAGCCCGAGCGCCGCATCGAGTTGCGCATCGTCCAGTTCCAGCAAGGCCCGGTCGCCGTTGAAACGCTCGATGAACTGACGCAGGCGCGCCCGCTCAATCGGATCGAGATCGCTCGCCAAGGCCCCGGCCACGGCCTGCGCACTGACATCAAGCAGCCCGAAACTCGCCTGCCGGCTGGCAAACTCATGCGGCAGATAAGGCACGCACTCGGGCTGCCCGTTCGCCTGCAAGCGACGGCGCTTCAACAGGCCATCGCTGGTCGCCACCGGCTGACCGCATTTCGGCACCGAGATACGGGCCACGGCAAGACCATCGACTTCAAGCTGCTCGACGCTGACGCGCAACATCGGTTGCGTCCGATTGGCAATCAGCGCCGCCATGCCATCGAGAAAACGGTGATCCTTGTGCAAGCCGGTGACCCGGCCATCGTCCTCGACGCCGAGATAGATTTCCCCGCCCTCGCCATTCGCCATGCACACCACGGCCTCGATCAGTTCGCGGTCCGGCAGGCATTTGCGGTCGCTCTTGAATTCGCAGGTCAGGGTTTCGGTGGTGGGAATCGAGCGCAAGGTGGAGTCCTCAACAATTGGTCAGCGACTTGCTGACCAATTTTGCCTGCCGCCCCTTGGCCGGGAAAGCGGCCCGCGCGGCGCGGATGCGTTCGAGCAGGGCGGTGGCGGGTTCGTCGTTTTTGTCCTGTTCGACCAGTTGACCGCAGAAAGCCTTTTTCAGGATGGACTGGCGCAGCGCGTCGGCCTGCTGCAGTGCGGTGGCGAGGGTTTGGTCGAGTTGGTCGGCTTCGGAGAGTTTGGCGTCTAACTGATCGGCAATTTCTCGCTGCTCAAGCTGGCTACAAATCGGGAAAACAAGCCGTTCAACGTCACCAACGCGCAGATGCTTCACTCCTGTCCCAACCGCGACCTTGTCGCAAATTTTCTTGAAAAACGGGTTTTGAGTGGCGCACAGCAAGTATTTGCCGGAAAGGAATTTGCCCGGCCTTAACAGCATGATGCGCTGGCCCATGCAAACCTTTCGCCCTTCAGGAATCAAGGCAGCTTCACCCATTGGAGCCTCACGGGTAAACAAAATATCACCCGGCAGCGGCGGACAGCGGCGCGACCAATGCGCATAGGTTTCCTGAGAAACATAGCGAATTGAGTCGTCAAAATTCAAGCGCATATCCCGAATGCTCGGCGTTCTAACCAACGGGATGCCTTCAGCCTGATAAGGCGCTGTCTTATTGTGGCAATCGACAACTGCTTCACAAGCATCCAACAATCGACCCCATCCCCAACCCGCCGGCAATTCAGGCAACTCGGCGAGTTCTTCGGCGGTGAGCGGTGGCAGGGGCTTGGGGGGTTTGGGTTTGGGGCCTGGTTGGCCGGCGGTTTGCCAGTCGGCGAGTTGTTGCTGATAGCGGGCCTGGCGTTCGCGGGCGATGCGCTGTTGCAAGGCGGCGGCGGTTTCGAGCTGGTCGCGGTGGGCGGTGCGCCAGGCGGCGGTCAACTTGCCTTCGAAGGCGTTTTTGAGCAACGACTGGCGATAGACCTTGAGCTGTTCGCGGGCGGTTTTCAGGCTGGCCACGCCCTGATCGAGTTCGGAAAACAGTTCCTCGATCTTGGCGACGATGCGGTGTTGTTCGGCGAGCGGGGGCAAAAATACGGTTTCATCGTAGGCTTTCTCACGATTCAGGCCGGGTATTGCGGTCGACGTTTCCAGTTTGACCAAATTCAAAGAATGCAGCAGGTAGTACACAAACTTTGAGTTTAAAAGCTGACCGCTTCTGACGTAGTAAGTCGTGTCTATGGGCCAGCAGTTAGCCTCTGAATAACAGACGCTTCCTGCGGCCCCCTTGCGCCCAACGATGATTACCGGCCCCTCAACCAAATACACATCGTGCAAACCAACGACTCCGCTTGAGCCAAAGACGGGGTATTCCCCGTTATCGCTCCGAGCGGATTTAGTTAGCGATTTGCCATATTCAAACGCAAGCAAATCTCCTAGGTGGCAAGAAATCCAACCCACCGGCAATTCCCCAAGCTCCATCACGCCCCCAGCGCCTCATTCAATCTCATCAAATTTCCCAATCTTCCAGCCGCAGCCCCGGCACGCGGCTGAATTCGGCGGTGTTGTGGGTGATGAGCGTTGCGTCGTGTGCACGGGCGATGGCAGCGATCAGAAAGTCGTTGGGGCCGATGGGCTGGCCTTGGGCGAGCAGGTCGGCGCGGATTTGCCCGTAGTGTTCAGCGGCGGCATCGTCAAAGGCCAGGCTGGTGAGTGGTGCGAAGAAAGTACGCAGGGTTTGCAGATTGGCCTCGCGCCGTTGGCTGCGCTGGGCGCCGTAGAGCAGTTCGGCCTTGACCACGCTGCACAGGGCGATGTCCGCCGGACTATGCTGGCGGAAGCGTTGAGCGATGGGGGTGTGGCGTTGGTTGAGGAGATGAATGCAGACGTTGGTATCGAGCAGGTAGATCATTCGAGCGGTAGCCTTTCCTCGAATTCGCCTTGCGGGGCGCGCTCAAGGGGCTCGCCTTGCCAACTGCCGAAAACGTCGAAATAGCCTTCCGGCCAGCCGCTGGCAGTGGCGGCGTCGCGCTTGACGAGTTCGGCCAGATAGCGGGAGAGGCTCAGGCCGGCTTGCTCGGCACGGCGTTGTGCCTGCTGGGCGATGTCTTCGGGAACATAGCAGTGCAATTGGGCCATGATTCACTCCTCGTATATGTGCTATATGTGGATTGTACTGGATCAGGCAACCAGCGCTTCGTTTAGTTCATCCAGCAAGCCGTCCATGCCTTCGCCGAACAGTTGCCACATCTTCCCCAGCCCGCCCTGGGCGTCGAAGGGGCTGTAGTCCAGATCGCTGCGGTCGACGTGGAAGGAGTGGCAAATATGGTCGCGGAGCATGCGTAGCCAGTTCATTTGTTCTTCGTTGAATTTATCGGTGCCGCCGGCGTGGTGCTGCATGATCCAGGTCTGGAAGTTCTTGCGTACGGTGTCGGCGAACGGGGTGATCTTTTCGTCCAGGCCGCAGACGCGGCGGATCAGGGCGAGCAGCGCGGTCAGTTCCTGTTCCGGTGGGGCGCCATTGTAGCTGTCGAGCTGGCCGTAGGCTTGCCAGATGCGCAGCGGGGCGAGTTTCGGTTTGTCGGCCTTGAGCTTGTCGAGCACCTGGCGCACGAGCTTCAGGGTCACTTCGCGCCGCCGCCAGGGTTGGGCGAAGTAGATGGTCAGGGCTTCGATTTCATCGCGATTGGCGGCCAGCCAGTCGGCGAACTCGCCGGTCAGGGCTTCGGCCTGGGCGGCGCTGTCCTGGCTCCAGCCGGCATAGGTCAGGTGATCGAGCGTGTCGTGGTCGATGGTCTGTTCTTTTTCGCGGCGGATGGTGTCGATCAGTTCGATGAATTCGCCGTTCATCAGCGCGGCGGCTTCGCCGACCAGCTGTTGCTGGGCTTTATCGCGCTGGGTGTCGCCGGGGTCGTTGCCGATGGGCAGGCCGGCCAGTTCGAGGGCGCGGGCTTCGATCAGGTCGCCGTCGATGGCGTTGAACAGTTTGCTGACCAGGTGGCTGAGTTCGACGCCGCCGGCCGCTTCACGCAGGCGGCGCTGCTCGTCGGCGTCGAGTTGTTTGTTGAGGCGGGCGAGACGGCCGGCCAGCGAGGAGACGCTGTCGGTGTCGCTGGCGCCCATCAGGATGCCCATGGCGAGGTCTTTGAGCGGCACGCCGGGCTTGGTGATCAGCGGCTGGCTGGCAGTCTTCAGCGATTTGGTGACGCCGATGGCGTCGACGATGACGTAGTGGGTCTTGGCGGTTTTGGCGCTGGGTGTGACTTTGCGCAGCTCGTCCATGTCCAGCGTGCGGGTGCCGCGGCCTTTCATCTGCTCGAAGTAGTTGCGGCTTTTGACGTCGCGCATGAAGAGCAGGCATTCGAGCGGCTTCACATCGGTGCCGGTGGCGATCATGTCGACGGTGACGGCGATGCGCGGGTGGTATTCGTTGCGGAACTGGGCGAGGATGGATTTGGGGTCTTCGCCTTCCTGCACGCTGCCGTCGGCGAGCTTTTTGTCCTGCGCGGCGCGATAGGTGACTTTCTTGCAGAAGGCGTTGCCCTCGCCGAATTCCTCGCGCACCGTCTGGATGATGTCGTCGGCGTGGCTGTCGGTCTTGGCGAAGATCAGGGTCTTCGGTACTTCCTCGCGGCAGGGGAAGATGGCCGGCAGGTATTTGCGGAAGTTGTGGATGACGGTGCGGATCTGGTCCGGGTTGACGATGTCGCGGTCGAGTTGTTTGGCCGTGTAAGCGGCGTCCTCGTCCTGTTGTTCCCAACGCTTCTTGCGCGTCAGGCGTTCGCGCTTTTCGACCTGCTGCCGGGCGGCGATGACGCCGCCTTGCTGGCTGACCTGGGTGTCGATCAGGTAGATTTCGTTGCCGACATTCACCCCGTCGGCGACAGCTTTTTCATGGCTGTAGTCGCTGACGACGTTTTTCTTGAAGAAGCCGTAGGTGCGGTTGTCGGGGGTCGCGGTGAGGCCGATCAGGCTGGCGTCGAAGTAGTCGAGCACCTGCTGCCAGAGGTTGTAGATGCTGCGGTGGCACTCGTCGATGAAGATGAAATCGAAGAACTCGGGCGGGATTTTGGCGTTGTAGGCGACGGGCGCCGGGGCTTTCGGCTGGGTCAGCTCAGCCGGGTTGATTTCTTCGGCGGCTTCGTCGAGTTCCTTGTCCTGCAGCAGCGAATAGAGGCGCTGAATGGTCGAGATGCAGACGTCGGCGCCCTTGTCGACGAAGCTGCTTTTCAGGCGCTGGACACTGTAAAGCTCGGTGAATTTGCGGTTATCGTCGATCGGCACATAGGCCATCATTTCCTGCTCGGCCTGTTCGCCGAGGTTCTTGGTGTCGACCAGGAAGAGCACGCGTTTGGCGTCGGCGTGCTTGAGCAGGCGGTAGATGCTGGTGATCGCCGTGTAGGTTTTACCGGCGCCGGTGGCCATCTGGATCAGCGCACGCGGCCGGGCTTCGCGGAAGGATTGTTCGAGGTTGGTGATCGCCGTTTCCTGGCAGTCGCGCAGGCGGAGCTCTTTCGCCGGCCGGTGCCCGGGGTTAAGCGGCGGCAGTTCGGCGAGGCGGGTGCGCAGGCTGCTGCCCTGGTTCAACCAGTCGCGCAGGGTTTCCGGGCGGTGGAAGCTGAACACTTCGCGCGAGCGCGGTTTGGGGTCGCGCGCATCGGTGAAGCGGGTAATGGTGCCGGTGGCTTCGTAGAGGAAGGGCAGCGGCGCCTTGTTGTTTACCCACTTCAGTTTGGCCGCCGCGTAGCCTTCGGTCTGGCTTTCGTGCACGGTGAGGTGCTGGCCCTCTTCCTCACGTTTGGCTTCGATGACGCCGACCGCCTGCTTGTCGATGAAGAGCACGTAGTCGGCAGGACCGACGTCAGTTTGCCATTCGCGTACGGCAACTCCGCGGGCAGCGCCGAAATTGACCTTGTTCTTCGCCTGCACCAGCCAGCCGGCGGCGCGCAGTTGCGCATCGATGCGGTCGCGGGCCTGTTGCTCGGGGTTCTGGTTTTCGGTCATGCGCAAGTAGCGGATTCGGGCAATACCCGCATCATAACCGAGCCCTCCCGGCTCAGTCCGCCGCCTTCAGCGCCAATGCGCGCTCGTATAGCGCATTCTTCGCTTCGCCGCTGATCGCCGCCGCCAGCTTGGCCGCCTGCTTGGTGCCGAGGCCTTCCTCAAGCAGCAGGCGAAGTACGCGCTCACCTTCGCCGCTGGCGGCATCAGCCTCTGCACCGGAGACGATCAGGACAAACTCGCCGCGCTGGCGGTTGGGGTCGGCCTTGAACCAGTCGAGGGCGCTGCTGAGCGGCAGGGCATCGATGTTTTCGAACAGCTTGGTCAGTTCGCGGGCGACGACCAGGGTGCGTTCGCCGAAGGCGGTGGCCAGGTCGGCGACGGTATCGAGGACGCGGTGCGGCGCTTCGTAGAAGACCAGTGCGTAAGGGTGGCCGGCGAGTTCGGCGAGCGCTTGCTGCCGCTGGCCGGCCTTGCTCGGCAGGAAACCGTAGAAAAGGAAGTGCTCTTCGGCCAGGCCGGCAGCGGAGAGCGCGGTGGTCGCCGCGCAGGCGCCGGGCAGCGGCACGAC
>DILW01000115.1:0-194 GCA_002425245.1 Betaproteobacteria bacterium UBA5582
GCCAGGTCGGGGCGATCTGGGGCAGGGTGTCTTGCGGGCCGCTGGCCAAGGCGCGCGGCAACACTTCCCGATACATGGGGTTGGCCACCACCAGACTGCCGCTCTCCCGCCGCAACAGGCCCAGATCGACCAGATATTGCCGGTCGTCCTCGGGCACCGGACCCATCTCGGTGCCGGCCAGCATCGGTTCGATC
>DILW01000115.1:470-13944 GCA_002425245.1 Betaproteobacteria bacterium UBA5582
TCGCGCAGCTTGTCGGCCAACTGGTCCAGATGGGTCTCCCGCCGCAGAATCAGGTTCTCCTTGGCTTGGTCGATCCGCGCGACCGTGACCGGCAGGCTCCGATCGCGGCCCTCCCGCATCTCGAAACAGGCTTCATACGCCAGCGCGTTGACCAGCCAGGGTTGGCCCAGAGTCAAGGTCCACACCCGGTTCAAAGCCTCGGGGGTGAAGACCTGACCGGTCTCCGCAGTGTGCTCCAACAGCAAAGTCTCAACCTCGGGCTGGAGGAAATCACCCAAGCGCAAGGACTTGGCCTTGATGTTGAAGGCGCTCCCGCCGGTGATCGGCGCCGCCTCGGAACTCGCGTGAATCCGGTAGTCACGCAAGTCCCGCACCCCGCACAACACCACCGTTTGCGGGAATTGCACCGGCCGCTTGGGATAGCCGGCCCGCAACTGTCGCAGCAGGGAAATCAGCGTGTCCCCGACCAGGGCATCCGCTTCGTCCAGCAACAGCACCACCGGCAAAGGCGATCGCCCGCACCAGCGGGTCAGGAACTCCTCGACCCGCGTCGTCCCCGAGGAGCGGGCGATGAGCGTCTCCGCCAAATCCGTTGCGTGCCGATCATCGATCTGGTCGCGTGCGCCGCGCGCAATCTGTTCGACGACCGCCGTCATGCCCATCGACACGTTTTCCCGCACGGCCTGGGCCGGCTCGATATTGGCGTACACCGCCCGATAGCGTCCCTCCCGGTTCAGGTAATCCGCCAGCGCCAGCAGACAGGTGGTCTTGCCGGTCTGGCGCGGGGCGTGCAGCAGAAAGTATTTCTCTCGTTCGATCAGGCCGAGAATCTCTTCCAGGTCCCAGCGTTGCAGCGGGGGCAAACAGTAGTGCTTTTCGCCGCGAACCGGCCCTTCGGTGTTGAAAAAACGCATGGCGTATCTCCCGCAAAGTCATGGCTTACTATACGCCAAGGCATCGGAGTCACCAGGTTCACCCCCGCATCACCTCATTGTCCGTCACCGGCGCCACGGCCAACCCATCTTGCAAAACGCGACGATAAATCCACCAGACGCCCATCAAATTGACGCCCAGCCACACACCGGTCCCTCCCAGGGCCAGTGCGGCGGGATAGGTAAAGACCGGGGGATGGACAGCGGCGGCCAAAAGCAGTAGCAACGCCGCCAGATAGACCCAAAATTGCCGCCGGATAGCCGCATCCGGCAATAACTGCTTCATGGTGGGAACTTTCGCTCGACCGAGCAGTTGCGCCTGCAAATGGAACCACGCCAGAAAGGGGACGATCTTGTAAAGCATCCCGTTGATCACGGCGACCGCGAAACCAAAAATCGGCAGAATGCCCAGCAGCCATTCGACTTGCGGCGCTCGCGCCAGGGTTTGGCTCCACGGCGTCAACAGCCACAACAGCGCGCCCGTCAGCAAACTGGCCATGCTGGTTCGCCAACAAGCCAGGGTCGGATCGCCGATCTTGCGGCGGCGCTGGGTCAGCAGGCGCAACGTCGTCACGGCGAATAGCGCGACGCCCAAGGCCAGCACCGCGCCCGTCAGTCGCGCCGCCATCTCCCAACCGCCGAATGCCAGCGCCGACCACGCCGCCAGCAATACCGCCATCAGCGGCGCGAATCCACGCACGAACGCCGAGGGATAGGGCGGCGTGATCTGGAACATCGGCACCACCTGATAGGCCACGCCCGCCACCAGCAACGTCGTCCACCCGACCAGACCCCAGGCGGTGTGCAGGTGGGTCACGACCACGACCGGCAATGTAAATCCCCAACCGAAGAAACCACCCAGCGACAGCCCCAGCCCGACCGTGACCATCAGCGCCCCCAACGCGCAGCGCAACGCGATCACCGTGCCGCTGACCACCGGCGCGCGCCACAAGGCGAGATGCACCGCGATCAACGCCGCGCCGAACCCCAGACCGAGCAATCCCAGGGCGCCCTGGAACCAGATGGGATTACCGTTCAGAAAAGCGGCGGCCAAGGCCAAGGCGCCCAGTGTCAGGGGAATATGAATCAGCGCCGCCGTCAGCCGGGGGCGAGGCACGACCACCCCCACCACCACCGGCAGCATTTGCAACAACGCGCCCAGCATGACCTGCGCCATGAAGCCGACGGTGAGCAGATGGGTGGCGGCGAGCGCCGCCGGCGTCCACCGCGAAGCCAGGATGGCCGGCCCGTCGATCACGGCGAGCAGCCCGGCGAGCGCAATGAACAGCGGCGCCGTGACGAAGAAGCGCAGCGGCGCCGCCAGCGGCGGCACCTGATCGAAGGAGAGCATGCCGCTGGCCACGGCTAGCTCAGCAGGTGATGCGCACGGCGAAAGTGCCGTCGTCGCGCAGTTCGGTCCGCCAGCGATGGCCGTTCTGCTGCAGCACGCGGTAGAGCGGGTGCGGCTCGCGGAACAGGAGGAGCAGCATTTCCTCGCCCGGCTGGAGCGTCGCCAGCATTTCCATGGTGTCGACGAAAGGCTGCGGCGGCTCCAGGTAGCGCGCGTCGACCGTGCGCTCGGCGGGGATGTCCATCAGGCCAGCTCGCTTTGCAGGCGTTCCAGCACCGCCGGCTCGCCGGCCAGTTGCTGGTCGCACATCGGGTAGAGGACGTTCTCTTCCTTCATGTTGTGCTGCTGCATCATGATCAGCAGGCTTTCCGCCTGACCGAGGAACTCCTCCAGGTCGCCGCTGGTCAGCGCCTCATCGGCGACTTCGACCAGCCCACGCATCTGTTCGTGCTCGATGCGCATCATCTGCGTCGGCCCCATGCGCATGCCGGTGCGCGCTTCGAAAGCCGGGAACAGCGTCTGCTCCTCGGCCGCGAAGTGGCGCAGCAGCGCCGCGCGGAACTGGCCGAAGGCCGTTGCGGCGCCCGCCGCGTCGCTGCGTTCGACCGCCTGCTCGGCAGCGGCAAAGAAATCGTCGCAATGACGGTGATCGTCGATCAGGAATTCACGAATGCTCATGGCCAGGCTCCAGTAGGGGTTCGCCGGCATTCTCCGCCCGAGGTCGAGAGCGGAACCTTGATCGACATCAAAGCCAAAATATGGACCGGACAAGCTGCGCAGGCTTGCCCTGCCCCAAACCTACTTCTCCAGCACGTAGGTTCCCGGTGCGTCGGCCAGCGGCGGGAACTTGCGGTTGGCTGCCGGGTAGGCATCGACCAGCTCGCCAGTGCGTTCGCCCAGCCAGGCGGTCCAATCCTGCCACCAGGTACCGGGCTTCTTCTCGGCACGGTCGAACCATTGTTCCCAATGCTCGTTGCGTTCCGGCTCGGCGATCCAGTAGGCGCGCTTGGGCGGATTGACCGGCGGATTGACGATGCCGAGGATGTGCCCGGAGGTGGACAGGACGAAACGCACCGGCGCCTGGACATTGACGTACTTGCGGATGCGGTAGCACTGCTTCCACGGCGCGATGTGGTCGTCTTCGGCGGTTACCGCGTAAAGCGGCTGGACGATGCGGTCGAGGTCGATGGATTCGCCGGCGATGGTCAGCTTGTCGCGCTTGATCAGGTTGTTGTTGAGGTACATCTCGCGCAGGTAGTAGGAATGCATCGCCGCCGGCATGCGCGTCGAATCGACGTTCCAGAACAGCACGTCGAAAGGCGGCAGTGCTTCGCCGAGCAGGTAGCTGCTCACCCAGTAATTCCAGATCAGGCTGTTCGAGCGCAGCAGGCGGAAAGAGGTCGCCATTTCGTTGCCGTCGAGATAGCCCTTCTTGCTCATCGATTCCTCTAGCGCGCCAATGCAGGCATCGTCGATGAAGACATCGATGTCGCCGGGGTGCGAGAAATCGGTCAGGGTGGTGAACAGGGTCCAGTGGGCAACCGGCGTCTGCCCGGCGCCGAAGCGCTTGTTGGCCCAGGCCATGTAGGTGCTGACCAGGGTGCCGCCGATGCAGTAGCCGACCAGGTGCACCTTGGGCTGCTTGCAGAATTCGCCGGCCACACGAACGACCTCATTGACCCCTTCGAGCAGGTAGTCGTCGAAGCGGACGTCGCGCATTTCGGCGTCCGGATTCTTCCAGCTGGTGATGAAAACCGAGAAACCCTGGTCGGTCAGGTACTTGACCAGGCTCTTCTTCGGGTTGAGGTCAAGGATGTAGAACTTGTTGATCCACGGCGTGACGATGACGATGGGCATCGCCCGCACCTTTTCCGTGGTCGGCGTGTAGTGGATCAGCTCGACCAGGCGGTTGCGGAAGACCACCTTGCCCGGGGTCGTCGCCAGGTCCTTGCCGACGGTGAAGGCGTCGGGCTCGACCATCTGGATGTTCTTGGCGGCGACATCGCGCTGGAAGTTGGCCCAGCCGCGGCGCAGGCTGTCGCCCTGGGTGGCGACGGCGCGTTCGAGGGCGACCGGATTGGTCCAGAAGAAATTGGTCGGCGCCACCATGTTCAGCCACTTGCGCGACCAGAACGCGGCCCGGCGTCTTTCCTTGTCGGACAGGCCGGGGGTTTCGAAGTACATGTCCTGCAGGCGGTGGGTGAAGGCCAGGTACCACTCCTTGACGATGTCCCAGGAGGCCGAATCGGTCCACGCCGGGGCGGCGAAGCGGGCATCGTCGGCGTTCGGTTCAATCACATCGGGCGAGGGTATGCCCATGGCCCGCCGGGTAACGTGCGCCTGCAGGGCGAGCAGGTCGCTCGACAGGGCATTGACTGCCCGGGTCAGTTCCTGCGGATGCATCAGCCAGGCCATCTGCGCGGCGAGCAGCGAAGTGGTGACGCCAAAGGGATCGACAGCCTTGCTGACGGATTCCCCAAAAGTCTCGACCGGACTCGGACCGTCAAGATCCGGGGATGGGTTGCGGCTTGCGCTTCTTGCTGACATCTTCAACTCCCTTATCCTTGCACATCAATATCCTACAGCGTGACCATGCTCCCGGGGAGCGGCACATGCACCTCGTCCCAGTTGAAGCGTGCCTTGACCGCGGCGCGAAAATCCGCCGCCGCGGCAGCTTCGCCATGGACCACGAAAAGTTTGCCTGGTGGCTTGCGGAAACCTGACAGCCAGTCGAGCAGGGCGGCCTGATCGGCGTGCGCCGAGAGCCCGCCGACGGTACAGATTTTTGCCCGCACCGGTACCGGCTCGCCGAAGATGCGCACCAGCTTCGCCCCTTCGACCAGCCGCCGACCGAGCGTCCCGGCCGCCTGGAAACCTGCGATCAGCACCGTACACTCGCTACGCCGGAGGTTCTCGCGCAGGTGGTACTTGATCCGACCGGCGTCGCACATGCCGCTGGCCGAGATGATCACTGCGCCATGGCGGATGTCGTTGAGCTGGCGCGAGCGTTCGACATCGGCGACGAATTCGATGCTCACCTGTTCCGGATGCGCGGCCTGCCAGTCAATCAACTCGCAGGTGTGGGCGTCGAGCAGGTCGCGGTGTTCGAGGGTGATCCGGGTGGCGGCGTTGGCCATTGGCGAATCGACGTAGATCTTCAGCGGCTCCAGCCGCTTGCGGCGGACCAGGTCGCTGAGCAGATAGAGGATTTCCTGGGTCCGCCCGACGGCGAAAGCCGGAATGATGACGTTACCGCCGGCCGCCCGGGTGCGGCGGAAGGCGGCGACGATTTCGTCCTCGGTTTCGGCCAGCGGACGATGCCGGCGATTGCCGTAGGTCGATTCGATCAACACCACATCGGCGGTCTGTGGCGGCGCTTCGGGGTCGTTCAGCACCGGCCGGCCGGGCATGCCCAGATCGCCGGAAAAGACCAGGCGGCGGCTGCGTCCGCCACTGCGCACCAGAACTTCCAGCGAGGCCGAACCGAGGATGTGGCCAGCGTCGTGAAAGCAGACTTCGACCTCCTCGGCCGGTCGCAGGCGCTGTCCATAGTCAACCGCGCGCACCTGCTTGAGCGCCGTCTGCGCCTGCAACACGGTGTACAGGGGCGGGGCAATGCCGCGCTCGCCCTGGCCACGGCGGCGGCGATTGCGTATCTGCCACTCGGCTTCCTTTTCCTGGATGTGGGCGCTGTCGAGCAGCAGCACGTCGAGTAGCGCCGCGCTCGCCCGGGTGGCGTAGACCGGCCCGCGGTAGCCGAGCATGACCAGACGCGGCAGCAGGCCGCTGTGATCGATGTGGGCGTGGGTGAGCAGGACGAAGTCGAGTTGCCGGACATTGAAGCCGAAATCGAGCGCCCGCTCGTTCTTGGCGCGCGCTTCGGCACCGCCCTGAAACATGCCGCAATCGACCAGGAAACGGCACTCGCCGGTATCCACCAGCGTGCATGAACCAGTCACTTCACCGGCTGCACCGAAAAAGCCAAGTCGCATGTTTGCAATCCTCCCGACTTGGCGTAGCATGAACCTCAAACAGCTGGAAATCAACGCCAGCACTACATTTCAGGAGAAAGCGCATGTTCAAGCACATTCTTGTTCCGACCGACGGTTCCGAACTCTCCCGCGCCACCGCGAAGCGTGCCGTATCCTTCGCCAGCGAGGCCGGCGCCCGGGTAACAGCCTTCTATGCCAAACCGGAGTACCCGATTGCCTATTTTGGCGAAGGCGCCCTGATCGACCCGACCACCCCGGAGAAATTCACCGAAATGGCCGAGCAGCAGGCCGCCAGCTACCTGGCGGAAGTCGCCGCCTGGTGCCAGGAAGCCGGCGTCGAATGCAGCACCCTGTCGATTACCAGCGACATCCCCTACGAAGCCATCATCGAGGCCGCCGAAAAATCCGGTTGCGACCTGATCTTCATGGCCTCGCACGGACGCCGCGGAATCAGTGGCCTGCTGCTCGGCAGCGAAACCAACAAGGTACTCACCCACTCGAAGGTACCGGTTCTCGTCTATCGCTGACCGGCACAGACTTGCCAGCCTTCCGGCTCATCGTGGCAGGACGACGCCATATCGATGTCGTCTGAAGCCACTGACCTGCGCTTCAAGCGGCAGATCGTGCTGCCGGTGGGGCTCGTCCTGCTCGGCTTGCTGCTGGCTTTCGCCTTCGGTTTTCAGGCCCACCTCGCCAGGCAAGAGCGCGAGCGCAGCCTGCGCACCGCCAACCAGGCCGGACAAGCCTGGCAGCGCCTGCAACAGGAGGCATTGCAGCACCTGAGCTGGTTCGCCGGTGAAGCAGCGGCCAACCCCGCCCTGCGTTCGGCGATGCAAAGCGGCAACCGCGACCAGTTGTTCGAACTCAGCCGCGACCGGCTCACCGCACTGAAGCAGCATTTCGGCATCAGCCACTGGTATTTCATCCGTCCGGACGGCCAGGTGCTGCTGCGCGTCCACGCGCCCAAGCGTAGCGGCGACAGCATCGACCGGCAGACATTTACCGACGCGATGCGGACCGGCCAGGCGACTGGCGGCGTCGAACTCGGCCCACTGGGCACCTACGCCCTGCGCCATGTACTACCCTGGCGGGTCGATGGCAAGTTGATCGGCTACATTGAGCTGGCGCAGGAAATCGAGAGTTTCGCGGGAAGCATCGCCGAAAACCTCAACGCGGATATCGTTACCGCCGTAGACAAGACCGCCACCAGCGAGGCAGCCTTCGCCGCTGGCAAGCTGGAGCTGGGATTCAGCGGTTTCTGGAACGACCATCAGCGGATTGCCATCCAGCAGGCCGGTCGCCGCCCCCTGCCCCCCGGCGTCGCCGACTACTGGAACGCCCACCCAGGCGGCGACCCTGGTCAGGTATTCACCTCTGCCAACGAACGCGGCGAATGGTCGATCAGCTTGCTGCCTCTCCCCGATTATGAAGGCCGGCCGGTGGCCTCGATGGCCGTGATCCGGGAAGTCGGCAGCGAACGCAGCGCCGGCCGCCGCCAGCTGGCCGGCAGCCTGTTCCTCGCCGGCCTGCTGGCGACCCTGCTCCTGCTGGCCCTGGCCAGCCGCACCCGAATGATCGAGAAGCGCCTGTTGCTGGCGCACCGCTCGCTGGCCGAAAACGAACAACGTTTCCAGGACATCTTTTCGATCAGCGCCGACTGGTGGTTCTGGGAAACCGACGCTGAACAACGCTTCACCTTCATGACCGAGAACCTGCGCGGTCTGCTCGGTGTCGAGGTCAGCCAGATGATCGGCAAGTCGCGCCGCGACCTTCTGGCCCAGGCCGGCGACGATCCCGAGATGCAGGCACGGATCGACGCGCATTTCGCCGACCTGGAGGCACACCGGCCTTTCCACCGCTTCGTGTATCGGGCGATCCTGCCCAATGGCCGGCAGGCCTGGCTGTCGGTCAGCGGCGTACCGGTTTTCGACCGCGGCGGCAAATTCGTCGGCTACCGTGGAGCGGCAGCGAACATCAGCCAGCAGCACGAACAGGAACTGGCCCGGGAGCGGGCGCTGGCAGCCGAGCATCTGGCCAGGGAGGAAGCGGCGGCGGCCAGCCGGGCAAAAAGCGAGTTCCTCGCCGGCATGAGCCATGAGCTGCGCACGCCAATGAACGGCATCATCGGCATGTGCGAACTGCTGCTCGATACCCCGCTCGACGAAGACCAGCGCCAGTTCGCCCAAATCGCCCGCGAAAGCGCGGGGGACTTGCTTGGCGTGATCAACGACATCCTCGATCACGCCCAGATCGAGGCCGGCAGGCTGCCCATCGAAAACCTCGACTTTGCGCTTGAAGAGACCATCGAGCAGGCCTGCCAGACGCACGAGGCGGCGGCCCGGGACAAACATCTGGCCTTCCAGCGCATGCTGGCGCCGGGGCTGCCGGCAGTCTTCCGCGGCGATCCGGCGCGACTGCGCCAGGTCCTCGACAACCTGATCGGCAACGCCATCAAATTCACCAGCGCGGGCAGCGTCGAACTGAGCGTCGCCCCCATTGCCGGCGACAGAATCCGCTTCACCGTCAGCGACACCGGCATCGGCATCGACACGGAACAGTCGGCCCACCTGTTCGAGCCCTTCCGCCAGGGCGACGGCTCGATGACCCGGCGCTTCGGCGGCACCGGGCTGGGCCTGGCCATTTCCCGGCGCCTGGTTGAGCTGATGGGCGGTGAAATCGGGGTGGATAGCCAGCCCGGCCAGGGCTCGCGCTTCTGGTTCACCCTGCCGCAGGCCGGCAGCGCCTGACTAGGCGCTGAGCTGCCGATCCCAGCTGGCGCGGTCCGGCTCGCGGAACAACTGCTGCAGGCAGCGCCAGGCCAGTTCGATATTGGCCTGCGCCGCCGGGCCGGGCGGCTGGCCCAACTCGAAGGCCTCACCGCGCACGCACAGCACGTAAGAAGGCGGCGGCTCCTGCTGCATGGTCCGGCGATAGACTTCGAGCACCGCTTCCGGCGGCAGTTCGTGGCTGCTGTGGGCGATCCCCGGCTTCGGCTCGATCCGGGTGAAACGGAATGGTGCCGGCGTGCCCTCGCCGGCGTCGATGAACAACGCCAACTCGCGCCCGACCAGGTCGAGCGCGTGTTCGATGTTGAGCTGAAAATCCTCGATCAACTCGAACTGCCCGGCCATCGGCGTATCCCTGAGCCAGGCCGCCAGCCGCTCGTGGAGGATGGGCCCGATCGCGTCGTCGCCGCGGCTGGGATTACCGACGGCGAGGATGACGATCGGTGCGCTCATGCCTTGCTCAGCGACGAAGCGAGTTGGCCGTCGGCGTCGATCACCTCGACGGTCAGCGGCATCTTGCCCAGCGCATGCGTCGCGCAGGACAGGCAGGGATCGTAGGCGCGGATCGCGCATTCGATGTGGTTGAGCAGACCCTCGGTGACTTCGCGGCCGTCAAGGTACTGGCGGGCGACAGTGCGGATCGCCTCGTTCATCGCCTGGTTGTTGTTGGTCGTCGACACGATCAGGTTGCAGTAGGTGACCTGATCGTCCTCGTTGACGCGGTAGTGGTGGAAGAGCGTGCCACGCGGCGCCTCAATCACGCCAACCGCCTCGAAGCGACGTTCGCCGCGGTCGGCCATGAGGTCGGTGCCGAGGATGTCGGGGTCGTTGAGCAGATCGCGGATCATCTCGGCGGCGTGCAGGATCTCGACCAGGCGGGCCCAGTGGTAGAACAGCGTGCCATGCACCGGCTTGCCGTTGCCGAGTGCCATCATCTTCTGCCGTTCGATCTCGGCCAGCGGTGTCGCCAGGTAGGTGGCGGCCTGGACGCGGGCGAGCGGGCCGACCTTGTACCAGCCCTTGTCGGCGCCGAGGCTCTTGATGTGCGGGAACTTCATGTAGCTCCACGGCTTGATTTCTTCCTGCAGCACCTGCTGGTAATCGGCGTAATCGACCTGATCGAAGATCGTCTGGCCCAGCGGATCGACCGCGCGCAGGGCACCGTGGTAGAAGTCGAGGGCGCCGTCGGGACGCATCAGGCCCATCATGTTGCCGGCCGATTCGCCAAAGACGTTGTAGAAGCCGGGATTGGTCTCGTGCAGGCGGCGCACCATGTCGATGGCGCCCTGCGTCCAGCCGATCATCTGCTCGATGTCGCGCGCCATCTCGTCGCGCTCGGCGACGGTCAGGGCCTTGTTCACGCCGCCAGGAATGGCGCCGGTGCCATGCACGCGTTTGCCGGCGACATGGCGGATCACTTCCTGTCCGTACTTGCGCAGCAGTACGCCCTGCTTGGCGATTTCCGGGAAATCGAGGGCGACGCCGACGATGTTGCGGCGGGTGAAATCGCTATCGAAGCCGAGCAGCAGGTCGGGCGAGGCCAGGTGATAGAAGTGCACTGCGTGCGACTGCACCATCTGGCCGTAGTGCATCAGCCGGCGCAGCTTCTCGGCGGTCGGCGTGAGCGGGCCGTAGCCGGCGATCTGATCCATCGCCTTGACCGCGGCGAGTTGGTGGCTGACCGGGCAGATCCCGCACAGGCGCTGCACGGTGACCGGCACTTCCCAGTACGGGCGGCCTTCGATGAAGACTTCGAAGCCGCGGAACTCGACGATGTGCAGGCGGACCTGATGAATCTTGTTGTCCTGGTCGAGCAGCAGGGTGACCTTGCCGTGGCCTTCGACCCGGGTGACGGGATCGATCGCAACCCGGCGCAGGGTTTCGGGGTGGGCGGCGGTTTCCAATTGGGACATTTGGTGCTCCGTTCAGTCGAATTTGAGCAACGGGTGCTCGATGCGCGGCGTGCGGCCGGTCAGCAGGTCGGTGAGGAATTTCCAGATGGTGTCGGCGGAAGGCGGACAGCCGGGCAGGAAGTAGTCGACGCGGACCACTTCGTTGACCGGATAGACCTTGTCGAGCAGCAACGGCAGTTCCGGATCGTCGGGAATCGCCGTCGCCGAGCCGTCCGGCGTGCGGTAAACCTGGCTCAGGCACTTGCCAACGTCGAGGTGGTTGCGTTGCGCCGGCAGGCCGCCATTGACCGCGCAGGCGCCGAAGGCGACCAGGATCTTGGCATTGGCGCGCAGCTCGCGCAGGACATGGACGTTCTCGGCGTTGCAGACGCCGCCTTCGACCAGGGCCAGATCGCAATGCTGGCTGCAGTGCTTGATGTCGGTGATCGGCGAGCGGTCGAATTCGACCAGCGCGGCGAGTTCGAGCAGGCGTTCGTCGATGTCGAGGAAGGACATGTGGCAGCCGAAACAGCCGGACAGTGAGGTGGTGGTGATGCGCAGCTTGCGCGGGTTCATCGGTGCATTCATTTCAGCGCTCCTCGGTGGCCGCGACCGGCACGATCGGGATGTGACGCGTGGCCAGGTAATCGACCTGGCGGCTGATCGGCTGCTCGTCGAACTGGCGTTCGCCGATCGGCACCGCGTAGCCGACCCGCTTGACCATGATCGCGCCGACCGGGCAGACATGGACGGCGGCATCGTCGATGCTGAGCGCACTGTCGCCGAGCCGGCCGCTCGGCGAATTGACGACGATGTGCGAGTCGACGCCGCGCCCGGCAAGGGCGAACACGTTCTTGCCGTCGATGTCGCGGCTGGCGCGCACGCACAGCTCGCACATGATGCAGCGGTTGAGGTCGAGCCAGACGTCGGGATGGGTGGTATCGATCGGCCGCACCGGGTAGGCATGGCGGAAGTGCGGCGCGAGCATTTCCAGGTCGTAGGCGAGCGCCTGCAACTGGCAGTTGCCGCTCTTCTCGCAGCCCGGGCAGAAGTGGTTGCCTTCGACGAAAAGCATCTGCAGCAGCACGCGGCGGCGGTCGTTCAAGGTCGGCGAGTTGTTCTCGACCTCGATGCCGGGCATCGCCATCTGCGTGCAGGCCGAGCCGTTGCGTCCGTTGACGATCACCGTGCACAGCTTGCAGCTGCCGTGCGGCTTCAGCTCCGGGTGATGGCACAGGTGCGGGATATAGACGCCGGCAGCGAGCGCCGCCTGCAGGATGGTCTGGCCAGGCGTGAAGGGAATGCGCTGGCCATCGATGGAAAAGCTGTTGGCGTTGCTGGTTTCGCTCATGCTTCTTCTCCCAGGTGGGCGGCGGCATCGTCGCGGCCGGCCAGTTCGCGGGCGCGGGACAGGGCGGCGTCGAGGTCGAAGGCCGGCACGAAGTCGGTTTCGGCCAACCGCCGTTCGTAGGCGGGACGGAATTTCTGCACGGTGTCGGCAACCGCGTTGCCGGCGGTCTGGCCGAGGCCGCAGTGGCTGCCCGGTTTCAATACCTGCTGCAGGCGCAGCAGCTCGTTCATTTCATACTGCGTGCCGCGACCCTCGGCGATCTTGTCCATGATCTCCTTCATCAACACCGTGCCAACCCGGCACGGCGTGCAGAAGCCACAGGATTCATGGGCGAAGAAATGGGCGAAGTTGCGCGCCACCTCGAACAGGTCGCGCTGCTTGCCGAAGATCATGAAGGAACCGGCGGTCGGCACATCCTCGAAGGCGATGCGCCGGCCGAACTCGCGTTCCGACAGGCAGACGCCGGAGGCACCGCTGACCTGGACGGCAATCGCCTCCTGGGCACCGCAGTCTTCCAGTACCTGGGCGATGCGCACGCCGAAGGCGTATTCGTAGAGCCCGGGCCGCGCGCAGTCGCCGGCCACCGACAGGATCTTGGTGCCGGTCGATTGCTTGGTGCCGATCGCTTCGTACCAGGCACCGCCGTTGATGGCGATTTCGGTGACCTTGCACAGGGTCTCGACGTTGTTGACCACGGTCGGCTTGCCCATGTAGCCCGAAGTCACCGGGAAGGGCGGACGCACGCGCGGGCGGCCGGCCTTGCCTTCGAGCGATTCGATCAGCGCCGTTTCCTCGCCGCAAATGTAGGCACCGGCACCGAGATGGATCTCGATGTCGAAGTCGAAACCGGCCACGCCGCCGATGTCGCGGCCGAGCAGGCCGGCGGCACGCATGCCGGCGAGGTAGGCTTCGAGCGGCTGCAGCAGGTAGAGGTATTCGCCGCGCAGGTAGAGGAAGCCGTGGCTGGCGCCGACCGTGTAGGCGGCAATGACCATGCCCTCGAACACGCGGCCGGCGTAGGACTGGAGCAGGACACGGTCCTTGAAGGTGCCGGGCTCGCCCTCGTCGGCGTTGCAGACGATGTAGCGCGGCGTCGCCGGGGCGTTGCGACAGGCCTCCCACTTGACCGCGGTGGTGAAGCCGGCGCCGCCGCGGCCGCGCAGGTTGGAC
>DILW01000010.1 GCA_002425245.1 Betaproteobacteria bacterium UBA5582
CCGTTCACCCGCCGTAGCCGAGCTGCACCAGGTTGCCGTCGGCGAGCAGGCGGATCGCCGGGATGTCGCGGTCGTCGGCGGCATCGACGATGCTGGCGGTCGATGGGCCGAGGCAGCAGGAATCGACCATGTCGCGCAGTTCCTCGACGGCGGCGGCGACATCGAAAGGCGTGTCGTCGATGCAGGCCATCACCAGGTCGCGGCCGAGGTGCAGGGCCTTGCGCGTGACATCGTCGTGCCAGGCGCGGATGACCACCTTGTACACACCGCGCTCGCTGGTTTCGCGGGCCTTGCCGAAACCGCCGGGGAGGCCGGCGAGATTCTGCAGCTCCAGGGTCACGTGTTCGAGGATGTGGCCGGGCCAGGTCCCTTCCTGGACGCGGCGCAGGAAGCCGCCGCGTTCCTCGTAGCTGCAGCGGTGCTCGACCAGCGACGGGAGCAGGGCGGCCAGGCGCTCGTAGAAACCGGGAATGGTGTTGGAGGGGAAATCCTCCAGCTCGCCGATGTCGACCCAGGCTTCGAGCACCTGGCGATAGGTCCAGATGTTGGGGCCGCGCAGCGTGACGATGTCGCGGATGACGATGTTTTTCATGGTGTCGGACTCACAGGAAGCGGTCGAGCAGTCGCCGGCTGTGCCGGTCGAGCGCTGCGACGTCGCGAATCAGGAACTGGATGCCGTGGCTGTCGGCGATCAGCAGGCGGCCGCCGGGCAGGCGACGGATGTCTTCCTCGCCCTTGAGCAGCAACTCGGCCGGGCCACGGTCGGTGCGCAACTGCCAGGTGCTCGGGCAGGCAAAACTGGAAACCTCGACGATGGCGTCGATCACCGGCATGAACTCGCGGCCGGCGAGTTCTTCCTCGATCAGCGCGCGTTCGGTCGCCGGCAGCTCGGCCACGCTGTCGGTCCAGCCGACTTCGTGACCGTCGCCGCTGAGCAGCGACAGGCCTTCGTCGGGGGCAGCGATGGGAAAGGCGCGCACCGGGACGACGCCTTCGTGGCGCTCGCCGTCGGCGCCGGTCAGCACCAGGCGACCGAAGGTGTCGCGCTGCAAGGTAAATCCGGAATGGGCCATGACGGACTCAGACGGTTGGGGTTTTCGGGACGACCGGCGCGGCGGGGTCGGCGTCTTCATTATCGACGTTGCGCGCCTGCGCCTGGTAGAGCTTGTAATAATGCCCTTCGGCGGCGATCAATGCATCATGGTTGCCGGTTTCGACCACCTGGCCGCGATCCATCACCACCAGCCGGTCGGCTTTCCTGAGCGTGCTCAGGCGGTGGGCGATGGCGATCGTCGTGCGGCCGCGCACCAGGTTGTCGAGCGCCTTCTGGATTTCCTTCTCGGTCTCGGTATCGACCGACGAGGTGGCTTCGTCAAGGATCAGGATCTTCGGGTCGATGAGCAGGGCGCGGGCGATCGAGATGCGCTGGCGCTCGCCGCCGGACAGCCCCTGGCCGCGCTCGCCGACCAGCGAATCGTAGCCCTGCGGCAGGCGCAGGATGAACTCGTGGGCGTGCGCGGCACGGGCGGCGGCGATGATTTCGGCGCGCGTCGCTTCCGGCTTGCCGTAGGCGATGTTCTCGGCGATGGTGCCGAAGAAGAGGAAGGGTTCCTGCAGCACCAGGCCGATGTGGCGGCGGTATTCGGCGACCGGCACGCTGCGCACGTCGACGCCGTCGATCAGCACGGCGCCCTCGCTGACGTCGTAGAAGCGGCAGATCAGGTTTACCAGCGTCGATTTGCCCGAGCCGGAATGGCCGACCAGGCCGACCATCTCGCCCGGTGCTATGGTCAGGTCGACGCCCCGGGTGACGGCCCGGGTGCCGTAGCGGAAGCTCGCCTGCTTGAGCGTGATGCGCCCTTCGACCCGGTCGAGATGGACCGGGCGCGTCGGCTCCGGCACCGACGAGACGTGGTCGAGGATGTCGAAGATGCGCTTGGCGCCGGCGGCGGCCTTCTGCGTCACCGAGACGATGCGGCTCATCGAGTCGAGCCGGGTGTAGAAGCGGCCGATGTAGGCGAGGAAGGCGGTAAGCACGCCGACGGTGATGTCGTTATGCGAGATCTGCCAGATGCCGAAGGCCCAGACGACGAGCAGGCCGATTTCGGTCATCAGGGTGACGGTCGGCCCGAACAGCGACCAGGTGCGGTTGAGTTTGTCGTTGAGCGCCAGGTTGTGCTTGTTGGCATCGCGGAAACGGCCGGCCTCGCGCTTCTCCTGGGCGAAGGCCTTGACCACGCGGATGCCGGGGATGGTGTCGGCGAGCACGTTGGTCACTTCGGCCCAGACCCGGTCGACCTTCTCGAAGCCGGTGCGCAGGCGGTCGCGCACGGTGTGGATGAGCCAGGCGATGAAGGGCAGCGGCAGCAGCGTGACCAGCGCCAGCCAGGGGTTGATCGAGAACAGGATGGCCGAGGTCATGGCGATCATCAACACGTCGGTGGCGAAGTCGAGCAGGTGCAGCGACAGGAAGACGTTGATGCGGTCGGTTTCCGAACCGATGCGCGCCATCAGGTCGCCGGTGCGCTTGCCGCCGAAATACTCCAGCGACAGGCCGAGCAGATGTTCGTAGGTGGCGGTGCGCAGGTCGCGGCCGATCCGTTCGGAAACCAGCGCCAGGATGTAGGTGCGTAGCCAGCCGAGAATCCAGGCCAGCATGGCGGCGCCGAACAGGCCGCCGAGGTAGAGGGTGACCAGGTCGCGGTCGATCGGCTGGCCGTTCTGGAACGGGATCAGGATCTCGTCCATCAGCGGCATGGTCAGGTAGGGCGGCACCAGGGTCGCCGCCGTCGACGCCAGGGTCAGCAGGAAGCCGGCGAGCAGCCGGCCCTTGTAGGGGCGGGCGAAGCGCCACAGGCGGAACAGGGTCCAGGTCGAGGGCGGGGTGCTGCCTTCGGTGGTGCAGATCGGGCATTCATCCTCGCCCGGCGGCAGCGGCGCCTTGCACTTGGGGCAGAGGTCCTCGCTGTCGCGGACAATCGGCGCGCCGCTGGTCAGGCTGTCGCGCTGCAGGGCGAATTCGCCGGCCAGGCGCAGGGCGGCCAGGTTGCGGCCCATGGTGTAGCGCCAGAGAGCGTGACGGCCTTGGTCATCGACCAGTTCCAGGCTGCCGACCCCGGCGTGGTCGTGGTGTTCCAGGCGCAGTCCGGGCTGCAGCGGCCAGCTGCGGGCTTCACCATCATGCCAGGTGAGCAGGCGGTGGCCGGTGACGACGAGCAGGCCGGGGGCAAAGCGCAGTTGGGGATCGAGATCGGTTTCCAGCCAGGCTTCGATGGTTTCGCCGGCGGCGAGGGTGTTGTCAAGCCTGTTCTGCCAGTGGGCGGGAAGCGGCGGGTGGCGGTCGGCTTGGAGCGGCTGGGGCATGGGCAAGGCGTTCGTGAGGATGCAGCAATAACGCGGCAGGTAGCGGACGGTTGACCATCCGTAACGTAAAATCGGGACTTTATTCTGTCTGGCCGTAAACGTGTCGAAAATCCTGTTGTTCAACAAACCTTACGGCGTCCTCAGTCAGTTTACGCCGGAAGGGCGCTGGCGGGGGCTGAGCGACTACATTACCCTCAAGGAAGTGTACGTTGCCGGTCGTCTCGACGCCGACAGCGAGGGCCTGTTGCTGCTCACCGACAACGGTCGCCTGCAGGCGCGCATTGCCGATCCCAGGCACAAGCTGGTCAAGACCTACTGGGCGCAGGTCGAAGGCGAGCCGGCCGAGGCCGACCTCGACCGCCTGCGTCTGGGCGTCCGCCTGTCCGACTTCACCGCCCAGCCGGCGGAGGTGCGCCGCATCGCCGAGCCGGCCGGCCTGTGGCCGCGCGATCCGCCGATCCGCTACCGGGCGGCGATTCCGACCTCCTGGCTGGAAATCCGGATCGCCGAAGGCAAGAACCGCCAGGTGCGGCGGATGGGCGCAGCCATCGGTTATCCTGTACTGCGCCTAGTGCGGGCGGCCATCGGCAGGCTGTCGGTCGACGGTCTGGCGCCGGGCGAATGGCGATTAATGGAAGGAAACATCAATGATCTGCGTGGGTGAATCGCGATGGGCCAGGCATTGCCTGGCGACCCTGCTGGCGCTCGGCCTGAGTTGCTCGGTAATGGCTCAGGAGAGCATGCCGGTGATCGAACTGAGCGCCGGCTTCCATCGCATCGAAGCGGAAGTGGCGGCGCAGGACCGGCATCGCCAGACCGGTCTGATGCATCGCACCAGTATGCCGGCGCAGCGCGGCATGCTGTTCGTCTTTCCCCAGGCCAACACGCATTGCATGTGGATGCGCAACACGCTGATTCCGCTGTCGGTAGCCTTCATCGACGGCGAGGGACGGGTCATCAACATCGAGGACATGACGCCGCACAGCGAAGACAACCACTGCGCCCGGCGACCGGCGCGCTACGCGCTGGAAATGAACCGCGGCTGGTTCGCCCAGCGCGGCATCGCCGCCGGCAGCCAGTTGCGCGGCCTGGATCGGGCGCCGCAGCCGCGTTGATGCGTCGCTGGCTGAACCGTCTGACGGCACATGCGCCGGCATCGCCCTGGCGTGGTTGGCTGTGTGAACCGGGTTCGCTGACCGCGCGCTGTCAGCGGCATTGCCGCGAATTCCGCGTGCGCGTGCTGCGCCAGGGGTGTTGCCGGCCGCTGGCCGACGAGGCAGGTCGGGTGCGTTTGCCTGTGCGTGAGGTGCTGCTCGAATGCGACGGGGTGCCGGTGATCTTTGCCCACAGCGTCCTCGCCAGCCCGCGCAGCGGGCGCCTGGGGCGCTGGTTTGCCCATCTGGGCAGTCGTTCGCTGGGCTCCCTGTTGTTCACCCATCCCGGCTTCAAGCGCGGACCGATCGAGTTCCTGCGCATCGACCGTCATCATCCGCTGCATCGCCGGGTCTGCGCCGTCGCCGGCGAGGCGCCCGCCTTCTGGGCGCGGCGCTCACGGCATGTACTGGGCAGCGGCAGTGTGCTGGTGACCGAAGTCTTCCTGCCGGCGATTACTTCTCTTCGCCGTCCTGTGGCGGTTTCTGCGGGCGGAAACTGATCCGGTTTTGCAGGAAGCCAGGCAGGTTCATCGGGTGGGCCTGGCGGCTCAGCGCAAATCCCAGGAAGAACTTGCACCAGATGGTCGAACCGGCGATGGCCATCCAGGTATCGTATTCGAGTTCTCCGGCGATTACGCCGGCAATGGTGGCAGCGGTGATACTGCCGGCAACCAGGTTGAGCACGGCCTCGTAAGGTGCCCATTTTTCCGGATTGGGGGGCGGCTCGCCATGTTTGAGCGCAACCTCGGAAAAGTCCTTCTGGATGGCGATGCGCCACGCTCGGCGCAACCAGAAGAAGGTGATGGGGAAGAGCGCCAGGAACAGAATCCAGGTCAGTGCGATGTGAACATTGAAAACCATGTGGACCTCGGTACTTCACGCTTCGGGCAGGTTGCCTTCGTCGTCAATAAAAAACCCCGCAGACATCGCCTGCGGGGTTTTGAATCTCCCGCCCGATGTCCGGACGGGAGAGCTTACCGCATTACCGCTTAGTGCGCGCCATCAACAGCCTTGGCGCCGCGCGGGATACGCACGTTTTCGACCATGTGCTGGATGTGCTCCGGCGGCTCCTTGGTCATCTTGTCGACCACGAAGGCAACGGCAAAGTTCACCAGCGCACCGATGGCACCGAAGGCTTCCGGCGTGATGCCGAAGAAGCTGTTCGGGCCGCCGATGGCGTCGGCGAAGTCGGTACCCTTGATGAAGAAGATGCCCTTGTGTGCGAACACGTAGAAGCAGGTGACGAACAGGCCAGCCAGCATGCCGGCAATGGCGCCTTCCTTGTTCATCTTCTTGGAGAAGATGCCCATCATGATCGCCGGGAACAGCGACGAGGCGGCGATACCGAAGGCCAGGGCAACCGTACCGGCAGCGAAGCCCGGGGGGTTGAGACCCAGCCAGCCGGCGATGACGATGGCGACGGCCATGGAGATCTTGCCGGCGAGCAGCTCGTTCTTTTCCGAGATGTTCGGCATGAACACGCCCTTGACCAGGTCATGCGACACGGCAGCGGAGATCGCCATCAGCAGACCGGCAGCGGTCGACAGAGCGGCAGCCAGACCACCGGCAGCAACCAGAGCGATAACCCAGTTCGGCAGCAGCGCGATTTCCGGGTTGGCCAGCACGATGATGTCGGCGTTGACCGTCAGCTCGTTGCCCTTCCAGCCAGCAGCTTCGGCCTTGGCCTTGGCGGCGTCGTTCTTGGTCTTGTCGTTGTAGTACTGGATGCGGCCGTCACCGTTCTTGTCTTCGAACTTCAACAGGCCGGTCTTTTCCCAGCGCTTCATCCAGTCCGGACGATTTTCATAGACCAGGGAGGCTTCGGTCGCATAGACATCGGCCTTGGCCTTGACGACTTCCGGATTGACCTTCATCGAGCCATCGGCAGCCGTTTCCAGACCAACCGCGGTGTTCACCGTGGCGTGCAGGTTCAGCTTGGCCATCGCACCAACGGCCGGGGCGGTCGTGTACAGCAGGGCGATGAAGACCAGTGCCCAGCCGGCCGACGAGCGGGCGTCAGAGACCTTGGCCACCGTGAAGAAGCGCATGATGACGTGCGGCAGACCAGCGGTACCGATCATCAGCGACAGCGTATACACGAACATGTTCAGCGTGCTGCCGGCGGTGGCCGTGGTGTATTGGCTGAAGCCGAGGTCGGTGACAACCTGGTCGAGTTTCTGCAGCAGCGAGATGTCGGTGCCCGAGATGTTGGAACCCAGACCCAGTTGCGGCAGCGGGTTGCCGGTCAGTTGCAGCGAGATGAATACAGCCGGCACCGTGTAGGCCAGGATCAGCACGATGTACTGGGCGACCTGGGTGTAGGTGATGCCCTTCATGCCACCGAACACGGCGTAGGCGAAGACGATGCCCATACCGATGTAGATGCCCATTTCGCTGGAAACGCCCAGGAAGCGGGAGAAGGCCACACCGACGCCGGTCATCTGACCGATGATGTAGGTGATCGAGGCGACCAGCAGACAGATCACGGCGATGGTGGAAGCGCTTTGCGAGTAGAAGCGGTCGCCGATGAACTGGGGAACCGTGAACTTGCCGAACTTGCGCAGGTACGGGGCCAACAGGCAAGCCAGCAGAACGTAGCCTCCAGTCCAGCCCATCAGGAACAGGCCGCCGCCGTAACCCATGTTGGCGATCAGGCCGGCCATCGAGATGAACGAGGCTGCGGACATCCAGTCGGCAGCCGTGGCCATGCCGTTGGTAATGGGGTGGACGCTGCCGCCGGCAGCATAGAACTCGGACGTGCTACCGGCACGTGCCCAGATCGCGATCCCGATGTACAGCGCAAACGACGCGCCGACGACCAGGTAGGTCATAGTTTGCAGATCCATGTGATCTCCTTATTCTTCGTGCACGTCGAACTTGCGGTCGATGTCGCCCATTGCCTTGGCGTAATAAAAGATCAGGGCAATGAAGATGTAGATCGAACCCTGGTGGGCAAAGAAGAAGCCCAGCGGGTAACCCCCGAGTGAAATACCGTTCAGTGCCGGGGCAAACAGGATGCCTGCACCGAACGAGCACACGAACCAGATCGCCAGGATCTTGCCCAGCAGTCCGAGCGTGGCTGACCAGTAGGCCTTGCCTTGATCGTCCATTGTTATCTCCTCCAGAAAATTTAAAGGGACGGGCTGCGCCTTCACAGCACCGCCACGCTGCGCAGTTTGGTTGGAGAAACTTACAGCTGACTGACAAGTTTTTTTCCTAAGCGTAATTTGTTTACTAAAGCGATCAGGCAAAGAAAAAAGGGGAACCGAAGTTCCCCCGAGGTGTTGATGCTTTATTGTTCTTGTCGATAAGACCTTAGTGGCCGCTGGCGCCGGCTGCACCGATGCCGGTTTCGGAGCGGACTTCCTGGTCAAGGAAGGCGGCGCGTTCCTGGGCTGCCTGGGCGCTGCGGTCGAGGATCGAGAACAGCCAGATGCCGACGAAGCCGATGGTCATCGAGAACAGGGCCGGCGAGGTGTAGGGGAACCAGGCGGAGCCCTTCGGATTGCCGAGCGTGGCTTCCCAGATCGACGGCGAGACCACGGTCAGGGCGACCGAGGAGATCAGGCCGAGGAAGCCGCCGATCACCGCACCCTTGGTCGTGCAATCCTTCCACAGCACCGACATGAACAGCACCGGGAAGTTGGCCGAGGCGGCGATGGCGAAGGCCAGCGAGACCATGAAGGCGATGTTCTGCTTCTCGAAGGCGATACCCAGCACGACGGCGATGACGCCAAGAACGATCGTGGTGATGCGGGAAACGCGCAGTTCAGCGGCGGAATCAGCCTTGCCGTTCTTGAACACGGTGGCGTACAGGTCGTGCGACACGGCGGAAGCGCCCGACAGCGTCAGACCGGCAACGACGGCGAGGATGGTGGCAAAGGCGACCGCGGAGATGAAGCCGAGGAAGATGTTGCCGCCGACTGCGTTGGCCAGGTGGATAGCCGCCATGTTGCCGCCGCCGAGCAGGGCGCCCTTGGCGTCCAGGAACTGCGGGTTGGTCAGCACGAAGGTGATGGCGCCGAAGCCGATGATGAAGGTCAGGATGTAGAAGTAGCCGATCCAGGTGGTCGCCCAGAAGACGGACTTGCGGGCTTCCTTGGCATCCGGCACGGTGAAGAAGCGCATCAGGATGTGCGGCAGGCCGGCGGTACCGAACATCAGTGCCATGCCGAAGGAGATGGCCGAGATCGGGTCCTTGACGAAGTTGCCCGGGCCCATGATCGACAGACCCTTGGCGGCGGCGAGCACGGCAACGTCCTGGCCCTTTTCGGTGGCGTCGGCGATCAGCTTGGCGTCGGAGGCGGCGAGCATGGTCTTGATCTTGACCGCCTCCGCGAACATCGCTTCCGGGCTGAAACCGAAGTGCAGCAGGACCATGAAGGCCATGAAGGAAGCGCCGCAGAGCAGCAGGATGGCCTTGATGATCTGTACCCAGGTCGTCGCGGTCATGCCGCCGAACAGGACGTACACCATCATCAGCGCGCCGACGATGACCACCGCCATCCAGTATTCGAGACCGAACAGCAGCTTGATCAGCTGGCCGGCACCGACCATCTGGGCGATCAGGTAGAAGGCGACGACGACCAGCGTGCCGGTGGCGGCAAAGGCGCGGATCGGGGTCTGCTGGAAGCGGTAGGCGGCGACGTCGGCGAAGGTGAACTTGCCGAGGTTGCGCAGGCGTTCCGCCATCAGGAAGGTGATGATCGGCCAGCCGACGAGGAAGCCGATCGAGAAGATCAGGCCGTCGTAGCCGTTGGCCATGACCGCGGCGGAAATACCGAGGAAGGACGCAGCGGACATGTAGTCGCCGGCGATCGCCAGGCCGTTCTGGAAGCCGGTGATGCCACCGCCGGCGGTGTAGAAGTCGGCCGCCGACTTGGTCTTGGCCGCTGCCCACTTGGTGATGTAGAGGGTGCCGGCGACGAAGATGGCGAACATCGCGATGGCGGTCCAGTTGGTCGCCTGCTTCTCGGCCTGGCCGAGGTCGGCTCCGGCCGCGAAGGCGGTGCCGGTGACGGCCAGCAGTGCCAGCGCGCCGATCAGTTGCTTGCTCAGGTCACGCATTACTGGACCTCCTTGATGATTTCGGCCTTCAGCTTGTCGAACTCGCTGTTGGCCCGGCGGACGTAGATGCCGGTGATAATGATGGTGAAAGCGATGACGCCGACCCCGATGGGGATGCCGATGGTGGTGACGCCGCTGCTGCCCAGGGGGGTGGCCAGGAATTCCTTGTCGAAGGCGATCAGGGCGATGTAGCCGTAGTAGACGACCAGCATCAGCAGGGTCATGACCCAGCCATAGACGTTCCGGGTCCGCTTGAGTTGGTGATATTTGGGATTCGCCCGCATGCGGGCATAAATCTCTTGTGACATGGTGTACCTCCTCGCGTTGTTGTGACGGTTGCTTTTACTGCAACGTCTTGCATCATCGGCGCGTCGACCTTACAAACGACTTAAGACGGCAGGATGTTCCGCGAGGGGTTGCGAGGGAGTTGAATCCGGGCACTGAGACCGCCGCCGGGCGCGTCGTCGAGGATGATCCGGCCGCGGTGCTGGTGCACGATTTCCTGGGTGATGGCCAGCCCGAGGCCGCTGCCCGGGATTGAACTGTCCAGTCGGCAGAAGGCGGCGAAGACCCGTTCGCGCTGCTCGGGCGGAATGCCAGGGCCATTGTCGACCACGGTGACGGCCACCGTTTCGTCGTCGCTGTCGATACTGACGTCGATACAGCCCCCCGCCGGGGAATAGCGGATGGCGTTGTCGATCAGGTTGCTGACGGCGATGCGCAAGGCTTCGCCGTCGCCGTTCACCTTGTGGTCGCCACTGCCCAGGTTCAGGCCCAGGTCGATCCGTTTGTCGGCGGCAAGCGGGTCGAGGGCAATGATTTCGGACTTTGCCAGTTCGCCCAGGTCGACCCGGTTCCACGGGCGGCTGGCGGCGAACTGTGGATCGAAACGGGCCAGGTGCAGCAACTGATTGACCAGGTGCGAGGCCCGTTCGACACCGCGGCGCAGATTGCCCAGTGCCTCGTCGCGGCCACCTTGCCCGGTGTTGTCGTGGGCTGCGTCGGCATGCAGGCGGATCGCCGCCAGCGGCGTTCGCAATTCATGGGCGGCGTCGGCGATGAAGCGCTGGCGGGCGAGCAGTGCCTGATCGAGGCGGGTCAGCATGTCGTTCAGGGCATCGACCATGACCAGCATTTCATCCGGGTACTGGTCCCGCGGCAACGGTGACAGGTATTCCGGCGTGCGCTGCTGGATTTCCTGGCGTAGCCGGCGCAGTGGCTGGAAGGCCTGGGTGGCGGCGATGGCGATGAAGCTGCCCATGATGATGACGAGCACGGTGAACGGCACGATCAGGGCGCTGCCGAACTCGCGGAACCAGAGCAGGCGGGCGTTGGCCTGGTTGCCGATCTGGACGGTGATGCCGCCGTCGCTGACCACCATTGCGTGCCATTCCTCGTCCTGCCAGATAAACGTGCTGAGGCCCGGTTTCTGCCGTGGCATCAGTTCCTGCGGCCGCGAAGCGAAAATCAGCTCGCCCTGCGCGTTCCACACCTGGCTGACGATGCTCTGGTAATACTCGGGTTCCTGGCTGGGTGGCGGAAACCGGCCATGTTGGCCGATCACTGCCCAGGCCATCTTTTCCAGCGAGAGGTCGCGGTCGCGGCTGAACTGGGTCCAGGTCAGCTGGTAGGTGAGCGCGGCGACAAAGGCGGCGGTGATGATCAGGGTGCCGATCTGCCAGGCGAGCAGCCGGGTGAGGATGGAATTCACGAGGGTTCAACCAGCTTGAAGCCGATGCCACGAATATTGCGAATCCAGTCCTTGCCCAGTTTCTTGCGCAGGCGGTGCAACTGCACCTCGATCGAGTTGCTGGCGATTTCCTCGCCCCAGCCGTAAAGGCGTTCCTCCAGCTGAGCGATGCTGAAGACCTGGCCGGGAACCTCGATCAGTGCCATCAACAAGCGGAACTCGCGGTCGGACAGGTGGATTTCCCGGTTCTCCAGGCGTACTTGGCGTTTGCGCGGATCGACGGTGAGCGCGCCCAGTTGCAGCTCGCTGCTGCTCCAGCCCTGGGCGCGGCGGCGCAAGGCAAAGACCCGGGCGACCAGTTCTTCCAGACTGAAGGGCTTGACCAGATAGTCGTCGGCACCGGCATTGAGACCACTGACCCGGTCGTCGAGCATGCCGCGGGCAGTGACTACCAGCACCGGAATGTGGTTGCCGGCGGCGCGCAGCTTGCCAAGCAGTTCCAGGCCGCTCATCCGCGGCAGCCCCAGGTCCAGGATCAGCAGGCCGTATTCCTGGAGGAGCAGGGCGTTCTCCGCCTCCTGTCCGTCCTTCGCCCAGTCGACGACAAACGACGAGTTGCGCAGGCCGCTGACTATGCCAGCCGCGATCAGCGGATCGTCTTCCACCAGTAATATTTTCATTGCCGTCAGTTTTCAGTGGCGGTGTCCGCCCAAGTCGGCCTGGCTCCCTCTCCGGGCCGCTGCTACGGTACTACCAGCACCGGTACCGGTGCAAGCCCGATCAAGGCGCGGGTGATCGAGCCCATCAACAGACTTTCAGCGGCTCCCAGCCCCCGGTTGCCGACGACGATGCCCCGGCAACCCAAGCGGCTGGCGAGGGCTACGATCGACGGAGCGGCGTCGCCCATGCACAGGTGCAGCTGCCACGGCATGCCGCTCTCCTCGATCCGGGCAACGCTACCTGCCGCCGCCTGCCAGCCACGGTCCAGCAGCTCCGTCTCGGCCGCTTCCTTGCTCAGCCAGTGCTGAACGTTGGCGACATGGACGCGGCAGCTCTTGAACTGTCCGGCCAGCGCCAGAAAAGCTGCAACCGCCTGCTCCGCCTGCGGCGAGCCATCGACGGCGAGCAACCAGGCGTTCTCGCTTTCAGGCGGTAAGGGGCGGTTGCCAGCGCATGTCAGGTGCACGATACGCCCGACGTCATCGCGCTCCAGTTGGCAGGGAACAGGCCGATCAATCGAGTTTTCCGGGTTCATGAACCAACTCCAGGTGAAGTTTTGGCGCGGCCGGACAGCACCAGGCTGGCGACCACCGAGCTCAGGATGATGCCGCCGACAATGCTGAGCGACCACTGGATCGGAATGTGGAACCAGTGCACGGCGAGCATCTTGCCGCCGATGAAGACCAGGACGATGGCCAGGCCGTATTTGAGCAGATGGAAGCGGTCAGCCATGTCGGCGAGCAGGAAATAGAGCGCCCGCAGCCCCATGATCGCGAAGATGTTCGAAGTGAATACGATGAACGGATCGGTGGTGACGGCAAAGATCGCCGGGATGCTATCGACGGCGAAGATGACATCGCTGGCTTCGATGAAGACCAGGACCAGGAACATCGGCGTTGCCCAGAGCACGCCCTTGTCGCGGATGAAGAAAGCTTCGCCGTGGAAGCTCTGGGTAATGCGCAGACGACCGCGCAACCAGCGCAGCAGGGGATTTTGTTCGAGGTCGGGCTCGTC
Organism: Betaproteobacteria bacterium UBA5582; assembly: GCA_002425245.1. Classification (GTDB taxonomy): domain Bacteria; phylum Pseudomonadota; class Gammaproteobacteria; order Burkholderiales; family Rhodocyclaceae; genus Azonexus. Next base: position 13,009 of record DILW01000010.1, read on the forward strand.
GTCGGCGAAGACCAGCATCTTGATCCCGGTGAATACCAGGAAGGCGCCGAACAGGTAGAGGATCCAGGCGAACTGGTTCACCAGCCAGACCCCGGCCAGGATCATGCCGGCACGCATCACGATCGCGCCCAGGACACCGTAGAGCAGTACGCGTCGCTGCAACTCAGGGGGCACCGCGAAGTAGGTGAAGATCATCACGAAGACGAACATGTTGTCCACCGACAAGGACTGCTCGATCAGGTAGCCGGCGAGGAACTCAAGCGCCTTGCGCTGGGCGATTTCGGCACCCAGCGTGCCGTTGAGGTACCACCAGAGCAGCCCGGCGAAGCTCAGGGCCAGACAGATCCAGGCGATTACCCAGGCCAGCGCCTCCCTGACCGAAACCCGGTGCGCCTTGCGGCCGCCGAATACGAACAGGTCGAGTGCCAGCATGGCCAGGACGAAGGCGATGAAACCTGCCCACATCGTCGGTGTGGCGAAACTATCGATAGCTTGATTCATGTTCGCTCAAAGGATTGCAAGGTCAACGAAACCCAGCATGGTAATCCTTCAGGCGCCTTCCTGTCCTTGATGCAAATCGGTAATCGTTCAGGTTTTTTGGAAGCATGCTGCCGAATTACCTTTCTTTACACATTATGCCGTCGGGTTTGCAGATACTGAGCCGGTAGTCGATGCTGCATACCCCGGTTTCTCCTTTTGAAGGGAGCAGGCAGGCATGCTGGACCTCGCAGTCAATTTCCTCGCGGCGGAATTCAACGCCTACCTGCTCCGGCGACTGGGCAGCGCGTCGCTGGGTCGTGTCGTTCCCGGCGGCGTCGTCGACGACAAGGGCGTGCTCGCCATCGAGACCGGGACCGTCGCCCTCAGTCTGGTCAACATCGAGGAAGAACGCACCCTGCGCGAGCAGGTGCCGGCGCGTCTCCTGCGCGGCGGTCGCGAACTGCTCCTGCAGCCCGAACTCAAGCTCAACCTGACCCTGCTGTTCGCTGCCCGGATGGTCGACTACCCGACCACCCTGCGCGCGCTCTCGCACGTGCTTACCTTCTTCCAGGCGAATCCGGCCTTCTCGACCGCCGAGCATCCCGGCCTCGATCCGCGCATCGGGCGTCTGACCGTCGAACTGCTCAGCGTCACCCCGGAGACCCTCAACCAGTTGTGGGCGACTCTGGGCGCCAAATACCAGCCGTCGGTGCTCTACCGGGTTCGCCTGGTCAGCATCCAGGATCAGGAACCCTTCGCCGCCGGGGCGCCGATCCAGGACATCGCCTTCGATGTCCGGGAACGCTGAGGTGGCCGATGGAAATCCATTTCAAGCCCCTCCTGCAACTGGTCGTCGAACATGAGTTCCATGGTGGGCTGGCCAGCGACGATCTCTTGCCGGTTGTCCTGGGCGGCGATCCGGCCTGGTTTGCCGGGCACCTGCTGTGCCGGGTGCGCGACGGGCGCCTGCACCTGCTGGCCGAGACCGATGCCGACGGAAAACTGCTGGGCGCGGCGGCCGGGCTGACCCTGTGGTTCGTCCTGCAGGCGCGCCAGCCGAGCTTCGCCAATTACACCGCGCCGCCGGTCGCCGCCGGTTACCTGCCGCTCTATCGCAATGCCGCCGATCCGCTGGCGTTCGATCCGCCGCTGGCCGTCCGGCTGCTGAACGCCCGACAGCGCATCGACGCCGGTCTGGCCGGGCGTCCGCTCACCCTGCGCTGGCGCCGGCTGAGCGCCGGCGGCGAGCAAGTGGTGTTCGAGCAGACGCTCAAGAACGGCGAAACCGAAGCGCTGTTTGCCACCACCGACTGGCCGAACGGCCTCTACCGACTCGACCAGCTCGCCGACGGGGCGCCGCAAAGCTCGTACTGGGTCAAGCAGCCCGCTCTGGGCAGCGAGACCCCGTGGGGCTTGCTGGCGCTCACCCTCGATCCCGCCTTGCTCGCCCTGGCCGAGCCGCCAGACCTGGCGCTGGCGCTTGCCGCCCGGCGCGAACGGCTGTCCTACTACGTCGTCGCGCCCGACTTGCTGCCCGGCGAGTTCAATCAGTTGCAGTTGCTTGACACGGCCAGCCAGCCGCTGGCTTTCGAGCGTATCGAAGCTGTCGACATTGCGCTGGATGACCTGCTCGGTCGCGGGCTGGCCAGCGAAGTGTCGCAGCTGGCCCTGTTTCGTTCGCTGGCCGAAGTGCCCCGGCTGGCGGGCGGCTACCCGCGGCTGCAACTTCGTCGCGGCAACGATGTACTTGTCCAGCACCTGCCTCAGCCCGGTTACGACCGGACGCAGGCGCAGTTCGTCATCCACCTCGCCAAATCCTAGAAGGGGGTTTCATCCATGCCTACCTACCGCACACCTGGTGTTTACATCGAGGAAATTTCGCTCTTTCCGCCTTCGGTTGCCGAGGTCGAGACCGCAATTCCCGCGTTCATCGGCTACACCGCCCGCGATACCCTGCTGACGGTCGGCGATCTGGTCGACACGCCGCGCCGGATCGGTTCGCTGCTGGAGTTCGAGAGCCTCTACGGCAAGGGGCCGGCCTACACCGTGGCCTCGGTCGATCTCGACGATGCCGGCAATTTCCTGGTGGCCAGCGTCAGCAACAGCTACATGCTGTACGACAGCCTGCGCCTGTTCTATGACAACGGCGGCGGCGACTGCTACATCGTCAGCGTCGGCACCTACAAGAGCGTCGGCGCGCCGGTCGACCGGGACGAGCTGAAGGACGGAGTGAAGGCGGTGGCCAAGGTCGACGAGCCGACCATCCTGCTTTTCCCCGACGCCGCCACCCTCAGTGCCGACGATCTGGCCGCGGTGCAGCAGGAAGCGCTCAAACAGTGCGGCGAGCTCAAGGATCGCGTCGCCGTGCTCGACCTGCGTCAGGACGATCCGAACGGCGACGGTTTCCGCGACCGGATCGGCATCAACAACCTAAAGTACGGTGCCGCCTACACGCCCTGGCTCAAGCTCAACTACGACAAGCCGGTCAGTTACGAACAGCTGCGCGGCAAGCTGCGCCGCAACGGGCTGCCGCTGCCGCTGGCCGATCTCACCAGCGATCCGGCCATTCTCCTGGTGCTGGGCGAACTCGAACAACTGGCGACCGATGCCGCCACCGTCAACAACGCCGTCGGCACGCTGCACGCGGCCGGCGAGACGCTGTCGGCGGCATTCGCCCAACGGCTGACCGCCTACAAGGCCATCGCCGCCCCGACGGCCGCCGACGGGGCGGCGCTGTTCCGCTACCTGTACGACATCGCCAAGGTCGTTGACGGCTTCGTCGACGCCAGCCCGCTGAGTTTCTCCGCGCTGGTCACTGACATCAACACCACCATCGGCGGCACCCTGATGCCGGCCTATCGCAGCCTGATCGCCCTGGAAAAGGAACTGGCCGGCGTCGTTGCCGGTTATGCCACCGAATTTGGCGATGACTCGCCGCCCGCCAGCGCCGCCTGGAGCAGCCTGTTCGGTGCCGGGGCGCCGGTGGCTTCGGCCGGGACCATCGTCGGTGCCAGCGACAAGGCACGCATCGACAGCGCGCTGCCCGGCCTGCAGAAGGCCTTTTCGACGGTGGCCGGGGGGATCGCCGGCATCGTCTCCGGGCTGGCCAACTACCGTGCGCTCAAGGAGCAGACCCTGCTCGACACCTTCACTCCCTACCGCAACGCGGTCAAGGGCGTCGCCTCGACCCTCACCCTGTGCCCGCCGTCCGGCGCCATCGCCGGCATCTACGCCCTGGTCGACAGCCAGCGCGGGGTGTGGAAGGCGCCGGCCAACGTCAGCCTCAACGGCGTCATTGCCCCGGCGGTCAGCTTCACCGCCAGCGAAACCGACGCGCTCAACGTCGACGCCAACGCCGGCAAGTCGATCAACGCCATCTGCGCCTTCTCCGGCAAGGGCACGCTGGTCTGGGGCGCGCGCACGCTGGCCGGCAACGACAACGAGTGGCGCTACATCTCGGTGCGCCGCTTCTTCAACATGGTCGAGGAATCGGTCAAGAAATCCACCTACTGGGCGGTGTTCGAACCCAACGACGCCAATACCTGGGTCAAGGTGCGCGGCATGATCGAGAACTACCTGACGCAGAAATGGCGCGAGGGCGCGCTCGCCGGCGCCACCACCAAGGACGCCTTCTTCGTCCGTTGCGGCCTGGGCGTGACGATGAGCGCGCAGGACGTCCTGGAAGGGCGGATGAACGTCGAAATCGGCATGGCGGCGGTGCGGCCGGCCGAGTTCATCGTCCTCAAGTTCTCGCACAAGCTGCAAACCAGCTGATTCTCGCCACCTGACGCGAAAGGAAATCCACCATGCCCGCACAATACCCGTTGCCCGCCTTCCACTTCCGCGTGGAGTGGGGCGGCACCCGCATCGGCTTCTCCGAAGTGACCGGCCTGACCCAGGAAATCCAGGCCATCGAGTACCGCGACGGTTCCTTCCCCGAATACTCGTCGATCAAGATGCCCGGCCTGCGCAAGTACAGCAACATCACCCTCAAACGCGGGGTGATCAAGGCCGACAACGACTTCTTCAAATGGCTGTCGACGGTCAAGATGAACACCATCGAACGGCGCGACGTGACCATCAGCCTGCTCAACGAGAACCACGAACCGGTGATGGTGTGGAAGGCGCACAACGCTTTTCCGGTCAAGGTCGAAGGCCCGCAACTGAAGGCTGCCGGCAACGAAGTCGCGATCGAGTCGATCGAACTGGCCCACGAAGGGCTGGAAGTCGAGAACGGCTGAGCGGCGGCATTCCATGGCCAGCTACTATCCGCCGGTCGCCTTCCATTTCCGGGTCGATGTGGTCGGCCTGGGCATTGGCGACGACGCGCGCTTCACCGAAGTCGGCGGGCTGAGCGCCGAGATGGGCAGCGAGGAAGTGCCGGAAGGCGGCGAGAACCGCTTCGTGCAGAAGTACCCGACCCGGGCCAAGTATCCGGAGCTGGTGCTCAAGCGCGGGCTGCTGAGCAACTCGGCGGTGTGGAACTGGGTGCGCGACTGCATCGTCGATTACCGCATCGAACCGCGCCCGGTGGACGTCATCCTGCTCGACGAAACGCATCAGCCGCTGCTCACCTGGCACCTGGTCGGCGCCTGGCCGACGCGCTGGGCGGTGGCCGACCTCAACGCCGGCAACAACGGCTACGCGGTCGAGTCGATGCAGCTCGCCTACCAGTACTTCACCGTGGACAAGGCCTAGGAGCGCGCCATGCCGATCATCGTCGATGAAG
>DILW01000132.1:0-10289 GCA_002425245.1 Betaproteobacteria bacterium UBA5582
ATGACGTCCATCATCGTCGTCTTGCCGGCGCCGTTGGGGCCGATGATGCAGCGCAGTTCGCCGGCGTCGATGGCCAGACTGAGCTTGTTCAGGGCGCGGAAGCCGTCGAAGCTGACGGTGATGTCGTCGAGGTAGAGGGCGACGCCGTGCGACAGGTCGAGTTCGCCGGTGACGAGGTGGCCGAGCTGGGTGGCGCTGTCGCCACCGTCCGGTTGATCGATGCGGGTGGCCAGGGCGTTCATGCGGCGGCTCCTTGTTTCTTGTTCATGATTTTCTTCCACAGTCCGACCAGGCCCTGCGGCAGCAGCAGGGTGACGACGATGAACAGCAGGCCGAGGAAGAACAGCCAGTATTCGGGGAAGGAGACGGTGAACCAGCTCTTGGCGAGGTTGACCGCGAAGGCGCCGATGACCGGGCCGATCAGCGTGCCGCGCCCGCCGACAGCGACCCAGATGGCGATCTCGATGGAATTGGCGGTGCTCATTTCCGACGGGTTGATGATGCCGACCTGCGGTACGTAGAGCGCGCCGGCAATGCCGCACAGAACGGCCGAGATGACCCAGATGGTCAGCTTGTACCAGAGCGGGTTGTAGCCGATGAACATGACCCGGCTTTCGGCGTCGCGGATCGCCGTCAGCACGCGGCCGAACTTGGATTTCACCAGCCAGGCGGCGAAGACCAGGGTGGCGGCGAGCGCGATGGCGGTCAGGCCGAACAGCACCAGCCGGGTTTCCGGCGCGGTGATCGAATAGCCGAGGATGCGCTTGAAGTCGGTGAAGCCGTTGTTGCCGCCGAAGCCGGTCTCGTTGCGGAAGAAGAGCAGCATCGCGGCGTAGGTCAGCGCCTGGGTGATGATCGAGAAATAGACGCCCTTGATCCGCGAGCGGAAGGCGAAGTAGCCGAAGACGAAGGCGACGATGGCCGGCACCGCCAGCACCAGGAAAGCGGCCCAGCCGAAGCTGTCGCTGCCCAGCCAGAACCAGGGCAGTTCCTTCCAGTCGAGGAAGACCATGAAATCGGGCAGGTCGCTCTGGTAGCTGCCGTCGCGGCCGATCTGGCGCATCAGGTACATGCCGAAGGCGTAGCCGCCGAGCGCGAAAAAGAGGCCGTGGCCGAGCGAGAGGATGCCGCCGTAGCCCCAGATCAGGTCCATGGCGACGGCGACCAGCGCGTAACACATGATCTTGCCGATCAGGGTGATGGCGTAGGTCGACACGTGGAAGAGGCTTTCCGGCGGCACCGCCAGGTGCAGTACCGGGACGACGACCAGCGCCAGGGCGAGGAAGACGCCGAGCGCGATCCAGGCCTTGCGGTCGAGCGCGGCGAACACGCGCAGGGTCAGCGGCACGCGGCCGGAAGCGGGGAGCGGAAGGGCGGAAGTGATGGCAGACATGGGTCGCTCCTTACTGGTCGGCAAAGCGGCCCTTCAAGGCAAAGATGCCCTGCGGACGCTTCTGGATGAAGATGATGATGGCGACGAGGATCATGATCTTGGCGATCACGGCGCCGGCCCAGCCTTCGAGCAGCTTGGAGAAGATGCCCAGGCCAAGGGCGGCCCAGACCGCGCCGGCCAGTTGGCCGACGCCGCCGACGACGACGACCATGAAGGAATCGACGATGTAGCCCTGGCCCATGTCGGGGCCGACGTTGGAAATCTGGGAGAGCGCCACGCCACCCAGCCCGGCGATACCGGCGCCGAGTGCAAAGGCCATGGTGTCGATACGCGCCGTCGGCACGCCGACGCAGCCGGCCATCGCCCGGTTTTGCGTCACCGCGCGGACGAACATGCCGAGCCGGGTCTTGTTCATCAGCACCCAGACCAGGAACAGCACGAACAGCGCGAAGCCGATGATGATCACCCGGTTCCACGGCAGGATCAGGTTGGGCAGGAGTTCGACGCCGCCCGACATCCAGCTCGGATTCGAGACTTCGACGTTTTGCGCGCCGAAGATGACGCGCGCCGCCTGGATCAGGATCAGCGACAGGCCCCAGGTGGCGAGCAGGGTTTCCAGCGTGCGCCCGTACAGCCAGCGGATTACGGTGCGTTCCATCAGCACGCCGACCGCGGCGGCGGTGAAGAAGGCAACCGGGATTGCCGCCGGCAGGTACCAGTCGATCAGCTCCGGGAACTGACTGCGGAACAGGCTCTGCATCAGATAGGCCGAGTAGGCGCCGATCATCAGCAGTTCGCCGTGGGCCATGTTGATGATGCCCATGACGCCGTAGGTGATGGCCAGGCCGAGCGCCGCCAGCAGCAGGATGGAGCCGAGCGACAGGCCGGTGAATACCGCGGCCAGCGTGTCGCCCCAGGCCAGGCTGCGCTCGATGCTCTTGACCGCGGCGACTGCCGCGTTGCGCACGGCCGCGTCACTTTCGCCGGCAGCTTCGGTGAGCGGCAGCAGCAGGCTGCGTACCGCCGGCGTGTTGACCGAGGCCAGGGCTTCGACCGCCGCCAGGCGCACGGCCGGGTCGGCATCCTGCAGGCTGGCCTTGGCGTGGGCGCTGACCAGCAGGGCGAGAATCTCCGCATCCTTTTCCGCCGCCTTGGCCTTGGCCAGCACCGGCGCCAGTTCGGCGCCGACATTGCTTTGCAGCTCCTGGGCGGCGCTCAGGCGTACCTCGCGATCGTCGTCGAACAGCTTGAGCGCGGCCAGCGCGTTGGCCAGTTCGCCGCGCAGACGGTTGTTCACCGTGATCGTGTCAGCGCCTTCCGGCAGTTCGACGGTCTCGCCGCTGAGGGCGTCGAGCGTGTTTTCTCCGTCGAAGACGAACAGCTTGCCGTCGAGCGCGTACAGGCTGTCGTCGGCCATCGCCTGCAGTAGCCGGGTCGTTCCGGGTTCCGCGGCAGCGGCCAGTTGCTGGATGGCGGCGATCTTGTCGCTGTTGTCGTCGGCCGCCAGCTGCCGGACCAGGGCCGGGTCGGGGGCGGCCCAGGCGCTCAGTGCGCCGGCCAGCAGTAAGAGGGTGAGCAGTCGTTTTTTCATGGGGCTTCCATCCGCAATTTGTGCAGTGCAGCGACAGATTACGGAGGGGGCCCCTGGCGGGGAATACGATGAATTGCGTAGGAGCGGTCAGTGACCGCCGCGCAGCCTCGCCCACAGGTGATGCAGGCCGACCAGGAGCAGGCCGACGGCGATGCCGATACCGATGTCGGCGAGCAGGGCGAGCGCCCAGTGGCCGACTTCGAGATGAACGAGGTGGCCGAGGATGCCGCCGGCGACGGCGAACATGGCAACCATGCCGACCGGGCCGAGTACCTTGAGGACGATTGGCGCGGCGTTGGCCATGGCCAGCCCGAGGCGGCGGCGGAAGCCGTCGCCGGAGCGCGCCAGCGCCAGGCCCATGTCGTCGAGACGGATGATCAGGCCGATCAGGCCATAGACGCCGATCGTCATCACCACGCCGACCAGTGCCAGCACCGCGATCTTGTAGCCGAGCGGGGCGTCGCCGGTGGCGGCGAGCGAGATCACCAGCATCTCGAAGCTGAGCACGATGTCGGTCTTGATCGCGCCGCGCACCTTTTCGTCCTCGGTCATCGGCACTTCATCGGCGGCCTCACCGCTTTCGTCGTGGAAGTATTCGAGCAGGCCCTCGCCGCCCTCGAAGGCCAGGTAGAGCGCGCCCAGCGCCAGGGCGACGGTGATCGCCACCGGCAGGAAGTAACCGACGATCAGCAGCAACGCCGCCAGCCAGATCTTGTTCACCGCGCTGCCCTTGGTGATCCGCCACAGCGCCGGCAGTTCGCGGTTGGGCGAAACCCCGGCGACCTGGCCGGCACCGACCGCCAGATCGTCGCCGGCCACCCCGGCGGTCTTCACCGCCGCCTTGCCGGTCAGGGTGGCGATGTCATCGGCGGCGGCAGAGAGCTTGACGCTTTGCGCGGCGAGGTCGTCGGCCGCAGCGGCGGCAAGTTTGCTGACGTCGCGCAGCAGCGCGAAAAATGCGGAAGTGGCCATGGTAGCGGGGAGGGTTGCGAAGAGCGCCGAGTATACCGCTGTCCTCGCTGCCGGCGCCTAAGCCGTGCAATCGGTATTGGCGAAGCGGTCCAGGTCGGCGGCGAAGCGGTCGAGGGCGTCGGCAAGCTGGCTGATCAGTTCGGCCTCCCGGGGGTCACCCGTTTCCTGGCGCAGCAGCGCGTTGAGTTCGCTCGCCTGGGCGAGGATGCTTTCCAGACCGATGCTGCCGGCCGCGCCCTTGAGCGCGTGGCAGAGGCGTTGTGCGCTCTCCCGGTCACCCGAAGCCAGGGCCTGACGCAAGCCATCGGCGTCGTCCCGATGCTCGCCGACAAACAGGTGCAGTAGCTTGTGCAGGCGCTGCGGATTGCCGCGCAAGCGGGACAAGGCAGTGTCAAGATTGAGGCCGGGAAGCGTCGCCAGCCGTCGGCGCAAGCCTGCATCGTCGTCACCCGCGGCCCGCGCGGCCGGCGAAATCGTCGGTCCTGCCGGCGGCAACCATTGCAGCAGTTTGGCGAACAGGACTTCCGGCTCGACCGGCTTGGCGACGAAATCGTTCATCCCGGCTTCCAGGCAGCGCTGCATGTCCTCGGTGAAGGCATTGGCCGTCATCGCCAGGATCGGCAGGCCGGCGCCGCCGGGCAGGGCGCGGATGCGGCGGGTGGCTTCGAGGCCGTCCATGACCGGCATCTGCATGTCCATCAACACCAGCGCGAAAGGCTGGCGGCTGACCCGCTCGACCGCTTCCAGGCCGTTCTGGGCGACAACCACGCGCATGCCGACATCCTGGAGCAGGGCCAGTGCCACTTCCTGGTTGATCGGATTGTCCTCGCACAACAGGATGCGGCTGCCCAGGTGGTCGCGGCGCAGGAGGGTGTCCGCCCCATCGTCGCCGTGGCGGGCATTGAGCCTGGCCGGCTCACGTGCCGAACGGGTAAAACGGGCGGTGAACCAGAAACGGCTGCCCTGGCCCTGCCTGCTGTCGACGCCGGCATCGCCGCCCATCATGCGCGCCAGCTGGCGGGTGATCGCCAGCCCCAGCCCGGTGCCGCCGTACTGCCGGGTGGTCGACCGGTCGGCTTGTTCGAAGGCACCGAACAGGCTGGGCAAGGCCGCTGGCGCGATGCCGATGCCGCTATCCTCGACCTCGAAACGGTAGCTGGCGCTGCTGCTCGTCTGCTCGATCAGGCTGGCGCGCAGGGTAATGCCGCCGCGTTCGGTGAACTTGATCGCATTGCCCAGGTAGTTCAACAAGGCCTGCGCCAGCCGGGTCGGATCGCCACGCAGGCAACCGCTGATCGGTAACGGCAGTTCGATGGCGAAAGTCAGCCCCTTTTCCCGCGCCCGGCCGGCAATCAGCTCGCCGGCACGGGTGAGGGTCTCGTTCAGGTCGAATTCGATCTCTTCCAGTTGAATCTTGCCAGCCTCGATCTTGGAAATATCGAGCACGTCGTTGATGATTGCCAGCAGGTGATCGGCCGCCAGGTGAATCTTGGCCAGCTTGTCGCGATGCTGGGGGTCGTCGATGCTGCGTTCAAGCAGGCCGGTCAGGCCGATGATGGCGTTCATCGGCGTCCGGATCTCGTGACTCATGTTGGCCAGGAAGCTGCTCTTGGCCTGGCTCGCCGACTCGGCAACCGCGCGCGCCTCCTCCAGTTGCGCGGTGCGTTCGCGGACCAGTTCCTCCAGATGGCTGCGGTGGGTCTCCAGCTCGGCTTCCAGCGCCTTGGTGGCAGTGACATCGGTGACGAAGCCATACCAGACGACCCGGCCATCCTCCAGTTCGGGCATGGCGTCGATGTGCAGCCACTTGAGCCGGCCGTCAATGCGGATACGGTAATCGACCAGCCAGCGCTGCATGGTTCTGGCTGACTCGCGCAGCGAGCCGAACAGGCGGTCGTGGTCCTCAGGCAGAAGCAATTCTCGGATGTGGCTGGCATCGGCTTCGATGGTCTCGGCACTGACTCCGTAGATGTCCTGAACCGCGGCACTGGCAAACGGGAACGCTCCTGTGCCATCAGGATGCTGGTAATACTGGAAGACCATGCCCGGCACGTGGGTCAGGGTCTTGCGCAGCAACTCGGTGGCAGCCACCTTGGCCTGCAGTGCTTCCTGGTCGACGATGGCGCGCAGCAAGCCGTTGAAGGCATTGGCCAGCTTGCCGATTTCATCCTTGGAATCAACCGGCAAGGGCGTGCGTGGCCGGGAGCCCAGGCGCATCTGGTCGAGCAGCACGGCGGCACGCTCCAGCGGCAGCAACTGGCGTCTCACCCACCACCAAGCAAACAGGCCGGCCAGCAAGGTGAAGCTCACCGCAGCAAGGAGCAGTCGCCGCTGCATCTGACGCACCACCGCGAACGCCTCGGTGGTCGGCAGTACCGACTGCATGGTCCACGGCGTGTTGCTGATCCGCACCGACGACGACAATTCCTCGACGCCGCGAGAACTGACGGCCACCCCCGAACCTTCGCGTCCCTCGATGTAGCTGTCGTACACGGCGTTGACGCCCGGCGGCGGGCCCTTCTTGAGAACCCGCTGCTTGTCCGACGAGGCGATGAACATCCGCGCCCGGGTATCGGTGACGAAGAAGTCGCCGGTACGCCCGTACTTGGCCTGGCTGATCTGGTCGAGGAAATTGGGTTGTTCCATGTTGGTGATGCCGAGCACGGCACCGACCATCTGCCCGGAGGGGGAGAGCACGGGTACGGCGATGGTGATGACCGGCGCACTGGTGCGGCGGCCGGTCAGCGGTTCGGTGATGTAGGGCTTGCCGCTGGCTTTGAGTTCATGGAAGAAGGGCCGGTCGCCATAACTGGTGCCGCGCCGTTCGTGCTCTGCCGGAACGCTGGCGATTGCCCTGCCCTCGGCGTCGAGGACCATGATGCCCCAGTTGAACAGGGGTTCCAGCCCGCTTTGGGCTTCGAGCATGGCCTGGCTGGCGGAGGCGCCGGCTGGCAGTGTCGTCAGGCGCCCGGCCAGGGATTCGAGGATGGCAGTTCGTTCCCCGATCGAGCGTTCGATCTCCGAGGCGACCAGCGACACGGCGGAAAACTGCTGCGCCGAGATTGCCGCTTCCATGTCCGCGCGCAGGTACTTGCCGACGAAAAAGACGATGACCCATACCGACAGCACCGAAGCCCCGAGAACGCCCGCCACCAGCCGGGTTCTCAGGGAGTGCCAGGAAAGCTTGAACATCGGGTGGGTCTCGCGTCGTGACGATGGTCACATGTTACACCGCCGTCCGGCGATGACCACGGGAGAACGAAAAAGGCCCGGCGCAAGCCGGGCCGAGTTGGGCGCTGCGCGCCTTCAGTTCAGATAGATGCCACCGTGCCGGCTGGCGTAGAACAGGAAATCGTCGATGCACTTCTGCAGTGCGTCCTCGAAGATGCCGTCCTGCCAGTTGTCGCTGCCGTAGGTGACATCGCCGGTATGGACGTAGTTGCGGCCGTTGTCGTTGGTGTAATGGGCGGTGATCTCGATGCGCCGGTCGGCCAGGTGGCCGTCGAGGGTCAGGCCGCAGTGGCCGCCGTCGCGGTAGCGCAGGGTGAAGGAGATGCTGGCCTGGGAACTCTTGACCTCGGCCACGATGTTCCGCTCGGCCAGCCTGGCCTGGTAGGAAGCGACCACCGGCTGCAGGCGGGCGACCACCGTTTCCAGGAATGCCTGGTTTGCGGCCGGAATGTCCGCGGCGCCGGTACTGCTCCGGTCGGCCCGGGAAATCTTGGCATCAATGCTGCTGAAGAACTCTTCGCGATTCACTGCACACCTCCCTGACGTGTTGAAAATCATCGTGACCACGACCGCCGCGCAGGCGTGCCCGGGGCGTCGAAGTAATGTCTGTCTGGGGAGGGATTGCTATAGTTTTGGGAATCCGCGCGATTATGCCATTGTCAGTGAGGCGTTTGGGAAATTTTCGGCGCCAGCGGGATAAGCCCTCTGGTGGCGAGCGCCCATGAAAAAACGGGGCCGTAGCCCCGTTTCGGTACACCAGGAGATGGCTTACTTGCCTTCCGGCACGTCCTTCTTCTTGTCGTTGCCTTCGATGAACGGGCTCCACGGCTGGGCGCGGACCGGGCCCTTGGTCTTCCAGACAACGTTGAACTGACCGTCGGCCTTCACTTCGCCGATGAACACCGGCTTGTGCAGGTGATGGTTCTTTTCGTCCATCTTGACGGTGAAACCGGACGGCGCCTTGAAAGTCTGGCCGGCCATGGCGGCGATGACCTTGTCGGTGTCGGTGGACTTGGCCTTCTCGACCGCCTGCTTCCACATGTTGATGCCGATGTAGGTGGCTTCCATCGGGTCGTTGGTGACGACGGTGGAGGCGTTCGGCAGCTTCTGCTTGACTGCCCAGTCCTTGTACATCTTGATGAACTTGGTGTTTTCCGGGTTCTTCAGCGACTGGAAGTAGTTCCAGGCGGCCAGGTGGCCGACCAGCGGCTTGGTATCGACGCCACGCAGTTCTTCTTCACCCACGGAGAAGGCCACCACCGGCACATCGGTCGCCTTCAGGCCGGCGTTGCCCAGTTCCTTGTAGAACGGCACGTTGGAGTCGCCGTTGATGGTCGACACGACGGCGGTCTTCTTGCCTTCGGAAGCGAACTTCTTGATCTTGGCGATGATGGTCTGGTAATCGCTATGACCGAACGGGGTGTACTCTTCCATAATGTCGGCGTCGGCAACGCCCTTGGACTTCAGGAAGGCGCGCAGGATCTTGTTGGTGGTGCGCGGATACACGTAGTCGGTACCGAGCAGCACGAAGCGCTTGGCTCCGCCCCCCTCCTCGCTCAACAGATACTCCACCGCCGGAATGGCCTGCTGGTTGGGCGCGGCGCCGGTGTAGAACACGTTTTTGCTCAGCTCTTCACCCTCGTACTGCACCGGGTAGAACAGCAGGCCGTTGAGCTCCTCGAACACCGGCAGCACCGACTTGCGGCTGACCGAGGTCCAGCAGCCGAACACCGCCGACACGCCCTGCCCCGCGATCAACTCGCGCGCCAGTTCGGCAAAGCGCGGCCAGTCCGAAGCCGGGTCGACCACGACAGCCTCCAGCGGGCGGCCCAGCACACCGCCGCGCGCGTTCTGCTGTTCGATCAGCATCAGCATCGCGTCGCGCAGGGTGGTTTCCGAAATCGCCATCGTCCCCGACAGCGAATGCAGGATGCCGATGCGGATCGGCTCGCCCGACTGGGCAAGGGCAGAGGTGGCGAACGACGCGCACAGGGCAGTGGTGAACAGCAGGTGCTTCATGAAGTATCCCTCGGTCTGGTTGCGGCCGGGCAGCGGGCCGGTGTGTTCTTTGGGTGTTCGATGCGGGGCCTTTGGCACCCGGGGCGGCCGTGCCACCCGAATCGAACGCTATCGCTGCACTGCCGCAAGAATCCCGCAAAACCCCGTGCTGCACCCGCAGCAAGCCTGAAACGCGCAATTCTTGTGCAGGTTTTTCGCGCTCCGCGGCATGCTTGGGCGTCGGCGCAGGCGCCGTGGCCCGGACCCATCACGAATCGTCAGCCAGAGGGCGGCAATGCCCGCGTTCCAGACGCTTCTCAGACCGAATTTCCCTCTGGACAGTGCCCGAGGCCTCGCCTAAGAGACGTGCACCCGAAAGCGTCGCTTTCACCCGTGCCCGGGTAGCTCAGGGGTAGAGCAGTGGATTGAAAATCCTCGTGTCGGTGGTTCAAATCCGCCCCCGGGCACCATTTGACCCCCTGTGANNGATGCCGACCTTGATCGTGTCGGTCTGGGCAAAGGCCAGGCGCGGCAGGCCCATGGTGGCCACACCGGCCGCGGCACTGGCAAGCAACGAACGTCTGGAAATCTTCATGATCTGTCCCCCATCGGGAGCCGGGGCCTTCCCCGTCGGGCGGAAATGCCCGATGATGGCCCGGCAGCAATTGTTGCACCCCGTGCGGTGGTGGTGGCCGTCGAACTCCGTCCGCCACCGCACATCTGTTCTTTCCCGGTCTTCGGCCGGGCAAGGCCAGCAGAGCGGCCGGCGGGGCGGCTGACAACAAGAGTCGGAAACGGCAAAGAAGTGGTCGGGTTCCGCCCCCGAATTTGATGCATTTTTCCGCGAAGTTTGTTTCTGCGGTGCAGAAATTGTGCGGAACCTGCGCGAAGAAGCGGCAGTTGCCGCCGATTCGGGCCTAGCCGAGGGCGATCAGGTGGTTGTCCCAGGCGGTTTCTTCGCGGGTCAGGGGCGCCAGCCCGGCGATGTCGCAGGACCACAGCGCCCCCTGCCCGTCCGTCGCCATGAAGGCCCCGCCAAGGGGCGCCACGCCACAGATATCGGCGCGGCGGTGGGTGGCCAGCGGCTGGCCCGCCGCGTCAAAC
>DILW01000132.1:10399-11387 GCA_002425245.1 Betaproteobacteria bacterium UBA5582
AGGCCCTAGTGAGCCCGCCGTCTCAGCGGCAGGGCGCAGGCGACCCCGGCCAGCGCAACCGCCAGCATCACGGCCAGCATCGGTATCGCGCTGGTCCCGCCCTGCAGCAGGATGCCGGTCAACGACGAGAACGCCGCCGCAAAGGCGAACTGGAAGAACCCCACCCCGCCCGAGGCCGCCCCGGCCCGCCTCGGGTCACCGCCAAGCGATCCGGCCATGGCGTTGGGCATCATCAGGCCGCTGGCAAAGGTTGCGCCGCTCATGCTGCAAAACAGCAAGGGCGCCGAGCCGACCCCGGCCAGTTCCGAGACCAACGGCAGCGCGACCGAGACCACGACCAGCACCGAGCCAACGATGACAAGCGTTTCGTTGCGGTACCGGTGGCCGATCCTGCTGGAGACGAGATTCCCTGTCGCGTAACCGATGGCGACGAGCGCAAACCACCGCCCGTATTGCGTGGGCGACATTCCTTCCAGCACCCCGGCGACATAGGGGCCGCCGACGACAAAGCTGTAGAACATCGCGGTGTTGAAGCAGATGCAGGCCCCGAACAGGCGAAAGTCACGGCTGCGCAGCAGGATGCCCAGATCGCGGAACACGCGCCGCACGGTGGCGGGATCGGCGCTGCGCGCCAGCGTTTCGGGAACGAACCGGACGGACAGGGCGGTGAGCAGCACCGCAAAGGCCGTCAGCGCCCAGAAGATCGCCTGCCAGCCGATTGTTTCGTAGATCCAGCCACCCAGCGCCGGCGCCAACATCGGCCCCATTGCGGCGCCCATCGCCAGATACCCCAGCATCCGGGCAATGGCCGAGCCGGAATAGAGGTCGCGCACAATGGCCCGCGCCAGCACGATACCCGCGCAGGCGCTGACCCCCTGCACGACCCGCAGGCCGATCAGCACCTCGATGCTGGGCGCCAGCGGGCACAGGATGCTGGCCGTTGCAAAGACGGCGAGGCCGGTCAGCAGAACCCGTCGACGGGTTCTGC
>DILW01000060.1 GCA_002425245.1 Betaproteobacteria bacterium UBA5582
GGCGCGGTTGAGGGAGTCGCGGATCGTGGAGACGCCGGCGTCCGGCAACAGGTCGTTGAAGCGGTTGTCGAGCAACTCACCCGAGGCCATCGCGGGACCTTCGGAGGCCGGCGGCAGCAGGTTGAAATAGTTGGCGTCGTTGCTGCCCTTGAGGCTCACCGTCATGCGCTGGCCGGCGGCTGCGCGCAAGGTGTAGTCGATGTATTGGCGACCGGTGATGCGGCCGCGGATCACCGCCGAGCTCGTGCCTTTGGCGAACTGCACCGGCTTGATCATGCGCTCTTTATCCGCAGCGGCTGCTGCGGCCGGCAACGGCGCCCACTCGTAGATGCCGCCGTCGGCCATCAGCGAGAGGTAGAGCCTGCCGTCCTTCAGCAGGTAGGAACGCACTTGCGCGAGGTCGCGCGCGACGCGCTGGTCGAGGTGCGGCGGCGGGCACATGGCGCGCGTCGTCGCCACGGGACCGAAGGTCAGCGAACCGGAGGAACCGTCGCCGGCCGGCACGACCCTGTAATCGCCGCTGCCGCGGTTGCAGTCGAGGCGCAGCGCGGCACGACCGTCGCGCCCGAATTCGAGCGTGAAATGGCTCGGCTCCGCCACCTTCGTGGTGCCCTGCGCGTCGTCCATCGACTGGATGGCGTGCAGCTGCCACGAAGTGCCGACGAGCGGACTGCCATCCGCCTGCGCGATCCCGGCGGCCAGCACGGCTGCGAATGCGAAAACTCGTTTCATCGTGTCATCCTCAGCAACAAATGCCGCAATGCCTGCCGCTCACAGCCGGGTCGGCACCTGCTCCAGCGGCAGGTGCGATTTGGGCAACAGTCATGGTGTCATTCTTTCCATGACGCGGGGGATCAGGATGCCGGACAGGCGGGGTAATCGGTATAGCCCTGCTCGCTGCCGCCGAACAGCGTGGCGCCGTCGAAGCTGGCGAGCGGCAGGTCGCGGCGCAGGCGCGCGGGAAAATCCGGGTTGGCGATGAAGGGACGGCCGAAGGCGACGAGGTCGGCCAGGCCCTTGCCGAGAATGGCCTCGGCACGCGCCTTGTCGTAGCGGCCGGCGACGATCAGGCGGCCGCCGTAGGCGGCGCGCAGGTCGTGGCGGAACTGCTCGGGCACCTGCGGCGCATCGTCCCAGTCGGCTTCCGAAAGGTGCAGGTAGGCGATACCCACCTGCGACAAGGCGCGCGCGCCGTCGAGGATGGTCGGGATGATGGCGGGGCAGGCCATGTTGCGGGCGGTGATGAAGGGCGCCAGGCGGACGCCGACGTGCCCTGCTCCGACTTCACCGGCAACCGCGGCTGCGACCTCGCGCAGGAAGCGCAGACGGTTCTCGCGGCAGCCGCCGTAGGCATCGGTGCGCTGGTTCGAGGTCGTGCGCAGGAACTGGTCGATCAGGTAGCCGTTGGCGCCGTGGATCTCGACCCCGTCGAAGCCGGCACGCATCGCGTTCGCCGCGCCACGCTGAAAATCGGCGACGACACCGTCGATCTCGCCGATCGCCAAGGCACGCGGCAGCGGGCAATCCACCATGCGGCCGACGCCATCCTCGCCGACGACCCAGACCTGGGCATCGGGCGCCAGCGCGGAGGGCGCCACCGGCGCCGCGCCATCATGGAAGACCGCATGCGACATCCGCCCGACGTGCCACAACTGCAGGAAAATCCGCCCGCCGGCAGCGTGCACCGCATCCGTCACCAGGCGCCAGCCGGCCACCTGCGCGTCGCCGTAGATGCCGGGCGTGAAGCTGTAGCCCTGCCCCTGCCGTGAAATCTGCGTCGCCTCGGTGATGATCAGGCCGGCACCGGCGCGCTGGGCGTAGTACCGCGCCATCAGCTCGTTGGGGACGTCGCCCGGCTGGGTGCTGCGCGAGCGCGTCATCGGCGCCATGACGATGCGGTTGGGCAGGGTCAGCCCGTCCAGGTCGAGCGGAGAGAACAGGGAAGGCATCATCAGGAGACTTTCAAGACGGCGAAGAAATGTGGGCGAGAAACGCCTGACGCCAGTGCCTCGGCGCTGTGCGACAAGCCGGGCGCCGCAGCAGCCCCCACCCGCGAATCGGCTGGTTCAGGCCTTCTTGACCAGCCGGAGGACGAGAAGAATCAGCATGGCGCCCAGAACGGAACCTATCCAGCCGACGGCACCGCCCATGCCCAACGCGCCGGCAACGAAGCTGCCGACGAAGGCACCGGCGATGCCGAGAATCGTCGTGAGAATGAAGCCGCCCCCGTCCGGGCCGGGCATGAGGAACTTGGCGATGACGCCGACGATGAAGCCGACGACAATCGTGACGATGATATCCATGATTTTCCCTTGAGAGTTCTCGGCGAGTGGTGGAAAGCCGATGCCATCAATGAGTTCAGCCCTTGCCCGAGAGCTTTTCCTTGAGGCGCTCGGCGGCATTGCCCACCGAATCGATGACCTTGCCGACGGTGCAGGCAACGCCGTCCGCCACCTCGCCGGCAACTTCCCGGATCGACGCGCCGGCCTGCTCCAGCTTGCCCTCGTTTTCGAGTTTCTTGTTGCCGGTCACCTGGCCGAGGACTTCCTTGGCCTGGCCGGCGGCCTTGTCAATCTTTGCATTGTTCGTGATTTCTCCTTCCAGAATCGGGGCGGTCAGGCTTACTTGCCTGCTTCCTTGAGATCCTTGGCGGCCGACCCGATGCAGATTACTCCGCGACGATCTTGCCGGTGGTGCGGGCGTCGGAATCGGACCAGGTATCTTCGCCCTTCATGCGGCGATCGCCCTGGATGGTGTAGGTAATGAAGCCCTGCTTGAATACCAGCGCGCCGTCGCTGCGCTTGGCCTTGACTGCCTTGCCATTCACCTTGACGTGCTCCTTGTTGTCGATATGGATCTTCGCCACCGTACCGCCGCTGGGGCCAACCGCCACCCAATTGCCGGCATGGGGCGACTGGTTGACCTGAGCGCCCTCGCCGGCATTCTCGGCGGGAGCCTCCGTGACGAAGCCGGCCTTGGCGTTTTCCGCCTTGGTCTTGTTGATGTCACAGCCCTGCATCTCGCTCATTTGCGTGCAACCGGAGCGTTCAAGCTTCTGGCGGTATTTTGCGTCGATGGCGAAAGCCGGCGCTTGCATCAACAGGCCGAGCGCGGCGGCCGGTATCCAGGTTTTTTTCCAGATGATCTTCAAGATAGCCTCCTTGTGGTTACGAGCAACACTCTTTCAACGAGGCGTTGAAGAGAAAAACGTTCAGGGGCTGCCGGCGCCGGATTCTGGCGCCGCGATGTCCGGTTCGGAAGGCCCAGGCCGACGATCCCGCCTGCGGTTGCCCGTCCAGACCCGCAGCTCCCGCTGCCCGCGGCTTTGCTGCCGATCAAGAAAGAGCCGTGCGCACGCCCGCGTCCAGCCGCCGACGCGGATATCGATCGACGTCGGGGCTC
>DILW01000059.1 GCA_002425245.1 Betaproteobacteria bacterium UBA5582
GACCTTGGCATTGACCGGGGTCACCACGTCGAAGTACTGGCCCTTGACCGGGGCGGTCCATTGGCCGTTGATGAAGTTGTCGTACTTGGCCGTGTAGGCGATTTTTGCGCCAGCGGCTCCGGGGGCTGCGTAGATCATTTTGTCTCCTGGTCTTAGAGGATGGGTGATTCGCTTGTCGAACGACCGTAAACCCACATCAAACTGCGTGCCAGCGAGCAGCAGACTGATTCAAAAGCAGTTTTCAAAGCAGATTCGCCGGCTGTACAAAATTGCAGCGCTGCATAAGAAAACACTTGATCAGATTCGGAACAACGCCCCGATTCAGCCGGGGAAGCGAGGGGTTTAATCACTAAGGGGTATTGCAGCACCTCGGGCAGACGATGCATGATCGCCTGCCATACCACCGGACTTGCCAGCATGCCCGCCAACGCCCGCCCCGACATCGCCAGCCAGATTGCCCGTCTGCCGCTGTTCGCCAACATGAGCTTGGAAGAAATCGAGCGTATCGCCAGCGGCACGCGCGAAGTCAATGCGGCCAAGGGCGACATCCTGTTCCACAAGGGCGACCCGAACCACGGTTTCCACCTCCTGCTCAGCGGCCAGATCAAGCTGGCTTTCACCTCAGCCCAGGGCAACGAAAAGGTGGTCGAGATCATCCAACCCGGGCAGACCTTCGGCGAGGCGATCATGTTCATGGACACGCCCTACGTCGTCTATGCCCAGGCACTCGCCGACTCGCACATGCTGCACATTGCCAAGGCCGCCGTTTTCGCCGAACTCGACCGCGACCCCAGGCTTGCTCGCAAGATGCTTGCCAGCATGGCCATACGCCTGCATCAACTGGTCGGGGATCTGGAAGCCAACTCGCTGCACTCGGGCAAGGAGCGCATCGTCAGCTACCTGCTGCGCGAACTACCGGCAACGACCCAGGAGGCGGGTCAAAAGGTGACGGTCAGCCTGAGCACGACCAAGGGGGTGATCGCTTCGCGCCTCAACCTGACCCAGGAGCATTTCTCCCGCATCCTGCATGAACTGAGCCAGGCTGGCCTGATAGTCGTCCACGGGCGCCAGATCGAGATTCCCGACCTCGCCCGTCTGCGCGACTATCTTCCCTGATCCGGGACCGAACTTACAGCTTCAGGCCGTTGACCTTCAGCGACAGTTGCAAGCGGTCGCGCGCACCGGTCTTGTCGAAAATCGCGGTCATGTGGGCCTTAACGGTCCGCTCGGCGATATTCAGGCGGTTGGCGATTTCCTTGTTGCTGCTGCCGGCCGCCACCAGATGGGCGACCTGTTTTTCCCGCTCGGACAGGGTATCGGGCAAGGCATCCGGAGCCGGTTCCGGATTGCGCCGCGAAAGGATGCGCGCGGTACTGCCAATCAGCTGCTGCAACAGGTTCTGACCAACCCACAGCCCACCGTTCTCGACCACGGTAGCGACCTGCACCAGCACCTCGGGCGCGGCATGGGTATTGCAGCAACCAGCCGCACCGCTGGACAAGGCCTCCAGCGTCAGCGCATCGCTCGGCTCGTCGGCCAGTACCACCGTTCTGCCTTGCCGGGGCAGCAAGGCGGGGAGAATCGCACTCAGCGATTCCCCGGTACGCAGCCGGCACCAGCGAATCGCCACCTCCTGACCGATGCCTCCCGCAGCGGCGCGCTGGAGCAACTTCGCCCGCGGCATGGCAGTCTGCCAGTTGGCAAGAAAAACCGGCTCGACGTCTACAATCTCGTAGTTCATCAACGCTCCGTCATGGCAACACTCTTGGCCCGCAGCACAGGCTTGAGCAGGTAGGTCAAAACGCTCTTCTTGCCGGTCATGATGTCCACTTCGGCGACCATGCCGGGAATGATGGGCAGATTGGCAGCACCGAAACCGGGCTTGTTGGTACGGACCCTGACCAGGTAGAAGGCGTTGCCCTTCTCGTCGGTCACCGTATCGGCACTGATGTGTTCCAGCGTGCCTTCGAGGCCACCGTAGATCGAGTAATCGTAGGCCGAGAACTTGACCATTGCCGGCTGTCCGGGACGCAGGAAGGCGATGTCGCGCGGCAGCACACGGGCTTCGAGCAATAGCGCATCCTCCAGCGGGACGATTTCGATCATGTCCTTGCCGGGCTGGACCACGCCGCCTACGGTATTGACCAGCAGGCGCTTGACCACGCCCTTGACCGGCGAGCGGATCGACGACTGCTTGACCCGGTCGGAAAGCGCCACGCTACCTTCGGCCAGACCGCTCAGTTTGGTGGTTGCTTCCGAGAGTTCGCGCCCGGCTTCATTGCGGAAGCTGAGCTCGACCTCCTCGATCTTGCGTCGCGCTTCGGCGATCCCGGCCTGAACGCGGGTGATCTGGGCCGAGGCCATGTCGCGCTCACCGCGGTAGCGGGAAACGTCGCGCTCCAGGCGCAGCAACTCGACTTCGGAAACTGCACCGGAACTGATCAGCGGCCGGGTCTGCGCCAGTTCGCGCGAGGTCAGGTCGTAACCTTGCGCTGCCTGAGCACGCCGGGCGTTGGCCTCATTCAGTTCCTGCTGACGCTGGGCAAGCTGCTGGCGGGCAATCGACAGCGTGGCTTCCAGCTCGTTGCGGCGGGCATTGAACAGCTGCTCTTCCTGAGCGGCAATTTCCGGCATTTCAGCGACGACTTCGGGCGGCGGCACGAAGGGGCTGCCTTCGGCAATCGCCCGCAGGCGGGCGGCCCGAGCCAGCAGACCCAGATATTGGGCGCGGTTTTCCTTCACCGACGACACGAAACGGGTTTCATCGATCTTGATCAGCAACTGGTCAACTTCGACAACCTGGCCTTCGCGAACGAGGATTTCGGAAACCAGGCCACCGTCGATCGATTGCAGGATCTGAACCTGTTTCGACGGAATCACCCGGCCTTCGCCGCGCGTCACCTCGTCGAGCTGGGCAAAGGCCGCCCAGACGATGAACAGGAACAGAACAACACCGATCGCCCGCAGCAGGAAGCGCGCCCGCAGCGGTTCCTGGCGCAGGATGGCGAGGTCGGCGTCGGAGGCGAAATCGACCACCTCGACATCTTCGCGGTTGGGCAGGCGACCGAGCACGCGCTCGACCAGCGGCTTGCCACGCTCCGCCACTTTTTCCAGCCAGCCGATCACGGCGGTAAACATTTTCTTCAGGCGCTTCACGATGCTCTCCCGATCCGGCCGCTCTGCAAGGCCTGGATGACCTGGTCGCGGGGTCCGTCGGCAACGACCTTGCCTTCGTCGATCACGATCACCCGGGTCGCCAGGTCAAGCAGGCTGTTGCGATGGGTGACGATGAGCACCGTCTTGTGCGCGGCAAAAGTCTTGAGCCGCTCCTTGAACTGCTGCTCGGAGGAGAAGTCCATGGCGCTGGTCGGCTCGTCGAGCAGCAGGATCGGCGGATCCATCAGGAAGGCGCGGGCGATGGCCACGCCCTGGCGCTGACCGCCGGACAGCGACTCCCCGCGCTCGCCGATCATCATGTCGAAGCCTTCCGGATGCCGGTTGACGAATTCGGTCAGCCCGCCGGCTTCGGCCGCCGCCAGGATCGCTGCATCGTCGGCATAGGGGGCACCGATCGAGATGTTGTCGCGCAGGGTGCCGTAGAACAGGGTGACATCCTGTGAGACATAGCCGATGTTGCGCCGCAGGTCGGCCGGATCGAGCTGGCGCACATCGACCCCGTCGATGCTGACCGCACCGCCGGTGGTCTGGTACAGGCCCATGATCAGTTTCTGCAGGGTCGTCTTGCCGGAACCGATGCGACCGATGATCACCACCTTGTCGCCGGTCTTGATGTTGCAGTTGATCCCGCGCAGCGCGGCAACCTGGGTATTGGGGTAGCTGAACTCGACATCGCGGAACTCGATGTCACCGCGCAGTTCGGGGCGATGGACGAAGTTGCCGTCGGCCGGCCGTTCGACCGGGTTGGACATCACCTGCTCCAGCGAGGTCAGCGCCACCTTGGCGTTGTGGTACTGCATCAGCAGCCCGACCATCTGGCCGAGCGGCGCCACCGCCCGCGACGACAGCATGGTGCAGGCAATCAGGCCGCCCATGCTGAGCATGCCTTCGCCGATCAGGTAGACGCCGACGATGATCACCACGACGTTGATCAGCTGCTGAACTTCCATCGCACCGTTGGTCGCGGCGGCCGACAGGAAGCGCATCTGGTTGTTGACCCCGGCGACGAAGGCGACCGACTTTTCCCACTTGGCCTGCATGCTGCTTTCGGCGCCCTGGGTCTTGATCGTTTCGAGCGCCGTCAGGCTCTCGATCAGGGTGGCGTTGCGCAAGGCACCGGCGCGGTAGGTGGTTTCCGAAAGCTCGTGCATCTTGTGCTGGACGACGTAGGCGTAAACCAGCACCAGGACCATCGCCACCAGCACGGGCAGGACCAGCGGCCATGCGATCAGAGCAATGACCAGCAGGAACAGCAGGGCAAAGGGCAGATCGACCAGGGCCGTCACCGTCGCGGAGGTGATGAAATCACGCACCGATTCGAAGGAGCGCAGGTTGGACGCGAACGAGCCGACTGCCGCCGGCCGCGCCTCCATGCGCACGCCGAGGACACGCTCCATGATCTTGGCCGACAACTGCATGTCGATACGAGCGCTGGCCAGATCGATGAAATAGCCGCGCAAGGTACGCAACACCATGTCCACCGCAATCACGATGGCCACCCCGAGGGCCAGTACCCACAGGGTTTCAATCGCCCGGTTGGGAACCACCCGGTCGTACACGTTCATTGTGAACAGGGGCAAGGCCAGGGCCATCACGTTGATCAGCAGGGCTGCCGCCAGCACATCGCGATACACCGGCCACTGATCGGACAGCGCCCCCCAGAACCAATGGCGCAGCTTGACCTCACCGACCTGCGGCGTGCGCTTGTCGAAGCGGAAATGCGGCCGGGCAAAGATGGTGATGCCGGCATAGCGCACCATCAGTTCTTCGCGCCGCAACAACACCGTACCCTGACCGGAATCCGGCATCAGCACGCGGGCGTTCTCGGCGGTGTCGTCCCAGCCAAGCAGAACGCAGGCCTGGTTACCCTGAAGCATCAGCACCGCCGGCAACAAGGCCGGGTCGATACTGTGCAAGGGACGCTTGACCAGCTTGGCCGACAGGCCGGCGCGACCGGCCGCGCGCCAGAACAGCGACGGCGTCAGCAAACCGTTCTCCAGCGGCAAACCGGCCACCAATGCGGCGCGCGTACTCGGCCTGCCGTGGATTCTCGTCAGCTCGACCAGACAGTCGAGCAAGGGGTCGTGGTGCACCAGATCTTCGCGCAAACCACTGACCGCCGACTCTGTTGAAATACTCATCACTCCGCCTGCTTTCTTGTTTTATCGAGCGATATCGGACTCCCATTGCGCCGCCTTCCAGCAGCTGCCGAAAACCGCATTCCCTGTGCATCTTCGCTCATGGAGCAAAGGGAAGCAAGCGGCGGACAACGCGCTGGTTGGCCAGGCGCACGTAATCGGGCAAGCCGTCGCGGTAAGGCGGAGGATCCTCGCCCTCGATCAAGGGCTGCAAATAGCGCCGGCATGCATCGGTGATGTGAAAGCCGTCCGGGGCAATGAATTCCGCTGGCATCCGGTGTTCGCGGTTGGCCACCTCGCTCAGGTGCACCTCGCCGATTTCCCAGCGATACGGCCGATCCGACAGCCGGCGCAGATTGAGCATGATGTCGCGCCGCCCGGCCACCGCCCGCTCGACGGCGGCGACACCGAGCGCATGCGCCTGGGCGACGTCGGTGCCGGAAGCGAGGTGGCGCGCCGCCCTTTGCAGGTAGTCGGCGAGTGCCAGGTGATACTTGTAGCCGAGCCGGTCGTGGATCAACTCGACCAGGAAACGGCCGGCGCTGCCGGCGCCGCTGCCGATGTCGCAGCCGCCGTCGTCGCACAGGCCTTCGGCGACGGCGATGGCGCAATAGCCGTAGCGGCGCACGCAGTCGTCGACGCGGGCAAGAAAGCGGGTCGCGTCGAAGCGTACTTCGGGAAACAGCAGGATGTGCGGCGGATCGCCCTCGCGCTCGCTGGCCAGACCGGCGGCGGCGGCGATCCAGCCGGCGTGGCGCCCCATCGCCTCGAGGATGAAGACGCGGGTCGAGGTGCGCGCCATCGACGCCACGTCGAAACCGGCCTCGCGCATCGAGGTGGCCACGTACTTGGCCACCGAGCCGAAGCCGGGGCAGGTATCGGTCAGCGCCAGATCGTTATCCACCGTCTTGGGAATGCCGATCACCGTCAGCGGATAACCGAGCTCGGCCAGCGTCTGCGACAGGTGCCAGGCGGCGCCCATGGTGCCGTCGCCGCCGTTGAAGAAGAAGTAGCCGATTTGGTGGGCGCGGAAAACCTCGATCAGGCGCTCGAAATGGGCGCGATGCGTGGCCAGCGGCCCGAGCCGGTAGCGGCTGGAACCAAAGGCGCCACCGGGGCAGTAGCGCAGGCGGGCAATATCCTCGTCGGATTCCAGGCTGGTGTCGATCAGGTCTTCGGTCAGCGCGCCGAGGATGCCGTCGTGGCCGGCGTAGACCTTGCCGATCCGCGCCGGATCCTGCATGTGCAAACGGCGTGCCGCCTGGATCAGGCCGCACGCCGTTGCGTTGATCACGGCGGTAACGCCTCCCGACTGCGCGTAGAAGGCATTGTTCGCCGTCATCGGATTACTTCAATGCGTTGAAGACCGCCTTGGTGATGTCGTCGACCGAGCCGACACCGGCAATCTTGCGCACCTTCGGTGCCGCGGCATCGCCTTCGGCCGCCCACTTGCTGTAGAAGTCGACCAGCGGCTTGGTCTGCGAGTGGTAAACGTCGAGGCGCTTCTTGACCGTTTCTTCCTTGTCGTCGTCGCGCTGGACTAGGTCCTCGCCGGTGACGTCGTCCTTGCCCTCGACCTTGGGCGGGTTGAACTTGACGTGGTAGGTGCGGCCCGACGGCAGGTGGGCGCGGCGACCGGCCATGCGTTCGATGATGTCGCTGTCCGGCACGTCGATTTCGAGCACGAACTCGATCGGCACGCCGGCATCCTTCATCGCCTGCGCCTGCGGAATGGTGCGCGGAAAACCGTCGAACAGGTAACCGTTCTTGCAGTCGTCCTGGGTCAGGCGATCCTTGACCATGCCGATGATCACGGCGTCCGGCACCAGGCCGCCCGCATCCATGTGCTTCTTGGCTTCCAGGCCGAGCGGCGTACCCGCCTTGACCTGGGCGCGCAGCATGTCGCCGGTGGAAATCTGGGGGATGCCGAACTCCTTCGAGATGAAGGTGGCTTGCGTACCCTTGCCGGCGCCGGGCGCGCCCAAAAGAATCAGTTTCATGGAAAGTCCCTCTGGTTACAAATGAAAATTTTTTTGTTGTCGGTTAGCGTCGCACCGTTCTCTAGACGACCGAAATTACCTGCTTATTCAGGCACGGTCAAACAGTTTGCGCATTTTTTCGGCGTCCTCCGGCGTATCCACGCCTGCCGCCGGGGCGGCGTCGATCAGCGCCACGCTGATCCGGTAACCGTGCCACAGGGCGCGCAATTGTTCGAGCGCCTCGAAGCGCTCGGTCGGCGCCACCGACAGGCCGGCATAGGCCTTGAGAAAGCTCGCCCGGTAGGCATACAGGCCAACGTGACGATAGGCCGGAAGTTCGGCCGGCAAGCTGGCACCGCCGCCCTCGCGGGCGAAATGGTCGCGGGCGTAGGGAATCGGCGCGCGCGAGAAATAGGCGGCATCGCCGTCGGCCCGGCAGACCACCTTGACCACGTTGGGATTGAAGAAATCGGCCGGGTCGGCAATCGGGTGGGCGACGGTGGCGATGTCGGCACCGCTGACCGCCAGCTGGCGCGCGGTGAGGATGATCGCTTCCGGCTCGATCAGCGGCTCGTCGCCTTGCACGTTGACGACGATGGTGTCGTTGGCCCAACCGCGTTGGGCGACGACTTCGGCCAGGCGGTCGGTGCCGGTGGGATGATCGCTGCGCGTCATCAGGGCGGCGAAGCCGTGCGCCTCGCAAGCGGCGCGCACCTCGTCATGGTCGGTCGCCACCCAGATTTCGCCGGCGCCGGAGAGGCGCGCCCGCTCGCCAACGCGGACCACCATCGGCTTGCCGCCGAGGTCGAGCAGCGGCTTGCCGGGCAGCCGGCTGGAGGCGAAGCGCGCCGGAATGACGACCTTGAACGCCGGCGTGCTCACGCTTCGTCGGCGCCCAGTTGGCGAGCCTCGTCTTCGAGCATCACCGGAATGTCATCGCGGATCGGGTAAGCCAGCTTGCACGGCTTGCACACCAGCTCCTGCGCTGCCTTGCGGTATTCCAGGGGGCCCTTGCAGACCGGGCAAACGAGTATTTCAAGCAATCTGGCGTCCACGCAGCTTCTCCACTATCAAATCGATCAATGCCGGCGACAGGCCAGCCTCGACGGGCAGCACCCAGGCCTCGGCCGTCGTCAATCCGGCGCATTTTACTGCATCCTTCTCGGTCATCAGCAGCACGCCGTCGCCGGCGAAGGCGAGA
>DILW01000035.1 GCA_002425245.1 Betaproteobacteria bacterium UBA5582
GCCCCGGATACAGCTCGGCGAGCGTGCCGAAGGCTTCGGCGACGACCAGCGGCGCATGGTTGGGCAGCATGACGCCGCCGGAACCGACGCGGATCGTCTTGGTCGCGCCGGCCATGTGGCCGACCAGGACGGCGGTGGCCGAACTGGCGATACCCGGCATGTTGTGGTGCTCGGCCAGCCAGTAGCGGGCAAAGCCGAGCTTTTCGGCGTGGCGGGCGGCGTCGGTGGCGATTTGCAGCGCCTCGGCAACGCTGCCGCCCTGGCGCACGGCAACCAGGTCGAGTAGCGACAGTTTCACCTCGGCGAGCGGGTTCATGCCTTTTCCTCCTGCAGACGTTGCTGGATGTCGGCGACCGCCGGGCGTCGGCTGGCGATCCAGCCGAGCAGCGAAAGCAGCGCCAGACCGCCGCCGATGAGCAGGATGCCGGCCACTTCAATGCTCTTGAAGGCTTCGCCGAAGGTCAGCCGCGACGACAGGATGGCGACCACCGGCGTGCCCAGCACCGACAGGCTGGCTTCCCAGGCCGGCACGCGGTCGAGGATGTAGATCCACAGCCACCAGCAGAGCGCCGTGCTGAACACCGACATGAAGCCGAGGATGCCGGCGTAGCTCCAGGTCCAGTCGGTCGGCCGTTCCGGCACGAGCAGCGCCAGGATGAGCAGCGGAATCGAGCCGAGCGCCATCTGCCAAGCGGTCAATGTCAGCAAATCGACTGGCGTCTGGCCGCGCAGGCGCTTGACCAGGATGGTGCCGATTGCCCAGCAGATGGCCGCGGCGATGCCGAGCGCCGGACTCAACAGGCTGCCGTGCATTTCCCACGGTTCGATGATCAGCAGCAGGCCGATCAGCGTGCACGCGGCGGCGATCCACTGCGTGCCGCGCACCCGTTCGCCGAGGATCGGCCAGGCCAGCAGCAGGGTCCAGATCGGCATGGTGAAGATCAGCACCGCCGTCTTGCCCGGCCCGCCTTCAACCAGCGCCCAGGTCTGGAAGATCATGAAACCGGCGACCTGGGTCAGCGCGATGCCCAGCGTCGCGCCGGGGGCGGTCAGCGTCAGCTTGCGGCCGGTCAGGCGCAGCGCGATGAATAGCGCCACCGCACTGCCGATACAGCGCTCGGCGGCGAAGGCGAAAGGCGGCGAGTATTCCAGCCCGTGCTTGGCCAGCACCCAGGTGTAGCCCCAGATCGAGGAAAGGACGATCAGCGCCAGGATCGGACGCCAGCGGTCGGAAGAAATCATGCTGTTCTCTGTCTGGCGCGGCGGCATCTGCGCACCGCCGCGCCCGGGGTTGGGGGTGAGTGCTTACGGTAGCGTCGGATAGTCGGTGTAACCCTCGGCCCCGCCGCCGTACAGCTTGTCGGCGCGCAGCTCGTTCCACGGCGCGCCTTCGCGCAGGCGGCGGACGAGGTCCGGGTTGGCGATGAAGCCGCGGCCGAAGGCGATCAGGTCGGCGCCGCCGTCGGCGATCACCTGTTCGGCCAGCGCCTTGTCGTAGCCGTTGTTCACCAGCCACGGCCCCTTGAAAGCGCGGCGGGCGGCGGCGTAGTCGAAGCTGGCGGCCGGCGTGCGCGTGCCACCGGTTTCGCCCTCGATGATGTGCAGGAAGGCCAGACCGTAGCCGGCCAGCTTGTCGACGACGTAGCCGTAGAGCGCCTGCGGGTTGCTGTCGAGCGGCGCGGTGAAGGTGGTCAGCGGGCTCAGGCGGATGCCGGTGCGGCCGGCGCCGATCTCGCCGACGATGGCCTCGACCACCTCGAACAACAGGCGGGCGCGGTTTTCGATGCTGCCACCGTAGGGGCCGCTGCGGTCATTGACGCTGTCGCGCAGGAACTGTTCGAGCAGGTAGGTGTTGGCGGCGTGGATCTCGATGCCGTCGAAGCCGGCGGCAATGGCGTTGCGCGCCGCCAGTCGGTAATCATTGACCAGACCGGGCAACTCGTCGTCGCGCAGGGCGCGCGGCGCCGACACCGGCACGAAACCGTCGCGGGTGAAGGTGCTGGCTTCCGCCGCGCGGGCGGTGGAGGATACCGGCGCGGCGCCCTCCGGCAGCAGCGACACATGCGAAATGCGGCCGACGTGCCACAACTGCAGCACGATCTTGCCGCCTTCGGCATGCACCGCATCGGTCACGGCGCGCCAGGCAGCGACCTGCTCGGCCGACCAGATGCCCGGCGTGTCGAGATAGCCCTGCGCCATCGGCGAAATCGGGCTGGCCTCGGCAACGATCAAACCCGCGGTCGCCCGCTGGCGGTAATACTCGACGGTCAGCGGGCCGGGGCAGTTGCCGGCAATGGCGCGATTGCGCGTCAGCGGCGCCATCACGATGCGGTTGGCGAGGGCGATGTCGCCGATCTGGATCGGCTCGAACAGCGTGGTCATGGCGTTTCTCCTGAGGTTTGATTAGACCGGTCGTCTAGTTTCTTGCGTCAAAAAATGGCCGTCGGCGGACGGCCCGGAATTAAATCAGCGGATGATCAGCAACTGAGCAATTGCCGTGTGAACTGCAAAGCATTCTCCAGCGGCTGCGCCTGTCGCTGCAACTTCGCCAGCAAGCTGGCGCCCAGCCACAACTGGTACAGCGTCTGCGCCGTCGCGGCGGCATCAAGCGGCGGGATCGAACCATCGGCCATGCCGGTTTCGAGCAGCCGGGCAATGCGGCTGACGATCTGCCCGGTGCCGTCGCGCAGCGTCTCGCGCATCGGATCGGACAAATCCGCCACCTCGCCGCCCAGCTTGACCACCAGGCACTGCTGCTCGGCACACGCCGCCTGCTTGTCCAGCCAGCGCTGCCAGTAACACGCCAGCCGCTCCTGCGCACTCAGCGCCTCGGCCGCGAACAGCGCATCGAGATCGGCCAGGTAGCGCGCAAAGTAGTCCTCCAGCAGCGCCTGCCCGTACTGCTCCTTGGACTCGAAGTAATGGTAGAACGACCCCTTGGGCACCCCGGCCGCGGTCAGAATCTCGTTCAACCCGACACTGGCAAAGCCCTTGCCGGCAATGATGCGCTGGCCGGTTTCAAGGACATGCTGGCGGGTGTTGTCGTGACGGGTTTTCATAGGGTGGGATTGTGCGCTTGATTAGACCGGTCGTCTAGTTGTTTTTGATGGTTTCATTTCGCCCGATCTGTCATTCGCTTCATAGTTCCCGAGCGAATGGATTGCCTCTTCAGGTTGCCGCACAAGTAATGAGGCTCAATCGCTTATCATAGACGGTGCGCATATGACTCTGGGCGCGGCGCTAAACTATTTGACTTAGGGAGGCTTGAGATTGCTAAAGCCCGCTTTGCACCATTTTGAACGTGCTGCGCGCGAAATTGCCGCACACGGCGACAACGACACCATCCCGTTTGACTTGGACGTGCGGTTCTGCGGTGATCAGGCCAATGCGCTAGCGGCCATTGCATTTGGCTTCTTCGAAGAGCTGCGCGACGGGCCTGCTAAGGAAAATCATGAGCGAATCGCGGCCATGCACGTGTGCAGCGAACGGCTTATCGCGCCTTCTGGTCCGGCCGGCTTCCGCGTGGTCACGAAGATTCATCCCTTCTGGAACATCTACCTCAATGGCTTGGCCATTGCGATTGCTGAGACACTAGAGCCACTACGGGCACCCGAGGCGCACTCGTACCGGTTTTTACCTGATGGAGGCGAACAACTTTTTGATCCGAACCGCTCTTGGCGAGCATTCAAGGAGGCGACCATAGTTGATGCAGACTCCATAGGGCCAGGCGCGGTTATCGTTCAGACCGACATTTCTAGCTACTACGAGCACGTCTCCCACCACTACATCGAGAATTTCATCAACGACCTTGGCGGAGACAGCAAGCAAGTCTCGAAGCAGGTTAACGCGCTGTTGGGTAAGCTTTCCGCCGGGAGGTCCTTCGGACTTCCCGTAGGGGGGCAGGGGGCCCGCGTTCTGTCAGAACTTTTCCTCAATCAAGTTGATTCCGCCCTCACAGCGGCTGGCGTCAATTGGAGCCGCTACGTCGATGACTACATATTGATCGCGGCGAACACAGCCGAAGCCTACCGAGCCCTAGGCGTGTCTGCTCAATGCTTGATGGACTATGGTTTGAGCCTGAACAAGTCCAAGACCGTTCTCCTGTCATCGAAGCACTATCGAGACTATGTCAACTCTCAGTTAGGCGGTGATGATGGAGAGGCGGTCAAGCTTCGAACCATAGACCTGAAGTTTGACCCTTACTCAGACAATCCGGATGAAGACTATGAGTCGCTGAAGGAGACAGTTGAGACGCTCGAGGTTCGGCGCCTGCTCAATCGGGAGCTCGAGAAGGCTCTGCCTGACACCTTCTTGGTGGCGCAGATTGGTCGTACGATGCGACTCCACGATCCAATCATCGCACTAGAAATTGCGTCCACGCTGTTGGATGGTAAGAATCTGCACGCGTTCCGCTCGTCATTCTCCACCATCATGCGCGGCATCGCGAACCTGCGTGCCGACGAACGATTTGCCCTGATTCACAGTTCTATCGACTTGCTACTTGATGCCGTTCCCGTTCATTCAGCTCACCTTCTTAAGGTCGACACAAGTCTCTTGCATTACATGCGTTGCCTAAGATTCCGCAGCACGCCAGAGCGTGCTTTGTATGTTCGGAATCTCTACGAAACCACCCAGCTCGACACCTTAAGGCGTGCGTGCTTGGACTGCTGGCGGAATTGGGGTGACAGGGCTGGGTTCAACTATCTACGAAATCGTTGGCACCAGATGACAGCAGAGGGACAGCGCCTTTTCTGGCTTGCTACCTATAAGTTTGGTGATGAAGGGGAGGCTGCACGGCGGCAATTCCGCCATGCTACGCCTCAAGCGTGGGCGCTAGGGGTAGAGGTGCCGCTCGACGAGAAGAAGGACAAAGAGAAGCTAAGAAGGCACCCGCGCGGTGCTGAACCTCGGTTCGCGGCGGTTTTTGAAACTTGGGCCGAAGAGGTCGAGCGTGCAGATTGACCCACGCACCGTCGCCCGTGACATACCGGGAATTTTCGATGAAATATTTCCGCAACTAACACCTGGAATCGTTGCACACTTCAATTCGTGCGCCGAGACCTTCCCTATAGAGGCGCTTCCTCCTGCCTTACTTTCTCAGTCCACTCTGCAGCGGGCGATGCTGTTTGAGCTCGGCTACACGGTTGGGGAACGCCTTCTAGTCGGTGCCAAAATCGACTGGGCCGAATGTTTTGAGGCGACGCTGAAGCGGCAGAGGGTCTACTTCGATGCGGTGCTCCCAGAAAAACTCGATGCAGGCGATCAGGTGCTCGCCGAAATTATTGGACGGAATCTATCAACTGGACTCGCAGGGATGGGCTGCCAGCGTGGCCTGCCCATTGTTCTGCGCCCAAATATTCCGGGTTTGGAGTGGATATCTAGCGGATTCGGCGATTTTTCTATTGAGCGTACCCTTATCGAGGTTAAGTGCACAGCCAAACGCTTTTCATCGTCTGACTACCGCCAGGTAGCGATCTACTGGCTTTTAAGTTTTGCTGCAGCCGTTGAGGGCCGAGGCGAAGAGTGGCAGGACTTTGTTTTGCTGAATCCGCGCAGTGGCGATAAGGTCTCAATGCACTTTGACGCGTTTCTTGCGGTAATCAGTAGCGGAAGAACAAAGATAGATATCCTTCAGCTATTTCAATCGCTGGTCGCCTCCCGCCATACGCGGTAGTACGATCATCACAATTCTTAACCCGCCATCCCTTCCACCCCGGTACGATGACTTTTTCCCCTCAGGAGCAAATCATGGGTCTTCTCGATCAGGTAGTCGGCGGGCTGGCCGCCAATGCACTCGGTGGCAAGGGTAACGGGGTGGCCGATATGGCCATGCAGTTGGTCAATCAGTATCCGGGCGGCCTTGGTGGGCTGGTGCAGGCTTTTCAGCAGGGCGGGCTGGGTGAGATCGTCAATTCCTGGGTGTCGACCGGGCAAAACCTGCCGGTGTCGGGCGATCAGTTGAGTTCCGCGCTTGGCAGTGACCTCATCGGCAAGCTGGCCGGGCAGGCAGGGGTGGCGCCGCAGGAGGCGTCGAACGGGCTGGCCAACCTGCTGCCCGGGCTAGTCGATCAACTGACGCCGGGCGGCAAGCTGCCGGAAGGCGGCGACATGCTCAGCCAGGGGCTGGACATGTTGAAGAAGGGCGGGCTGTTCGGCTGAGGCCTGTCGGCGGCAGCGCCTGTCGGTTTCGTTCAAGACGCGGGCGGCGGGCGCTGCGATAATGCCGTCTTCATTCTTTCGTGGAGTACGGCAAGATGAAGTTCGGCTACACCATCCTTTACGTCGATGACGTCCGCCGGACGCTCGACTTCTACGTTGCCGCCTTCGGGCTGAGCGTGCGCTTCCTGCATGAGAGCGGCGATTTCGGCGAGCTGGCGACCGGCGGCACGGCGCTCGCCTTTTCCTCGCGGGCGCTGATGCGCCAGCTGGGCAAGCAGCCGTCGGCGCCCGACAGCGGCGCCCCCTGTTTCGAGATTGCTTTCGTCTGCGACGATGTCGCGGCGGCGGTCGACCGCGCGCTGACGGCCGGTGCGCGCCTGGTGCAGGCGCCGGAGGCGATGCCCTGGGGGCAGACGGTGGCTTACGTGGCCGACCCGGAGGGTTTCCTGGTCGAGCTGTGTACGCCGGTCGGCGGCTAGCGCAACTTAGCCGATATTTTCAGGACGCTTCAGGCGACTGGCAGCGCCATTACCTGCTTGATGCCGTCGGCGAGAATCCTGGGGTCTTCGGCGCCCTGGATGCCTGACTGACGCGCGAAAACGAAGGTCGGAACAGAACTCACGCCCCACTGCCTGGATTCCCGTTCCATCTCGATCACCTTGGCGACATCCTCGTCGGAATCGAGGTAGTCGAGCACCACGTCGGGGTCGTAGCCGCAGCTTGCGGCAACCCAGGCCAGGACACTGGACTCGCCGACGTTTTCGCCCCGTTCGAACTGCGCCTTGAACAGCCCTTCGACCAAGCCCGAGGCATCGCCCCGTTGTTGTGCCCAGTGAATCAGGCGGTGCGCCAGCAGCGTGTTGGCGCGTACCTCGATGCTCTCGAAGCGGTAGTCGATGCCCAGCGGCGCGCCGGCTTCACGGATGCGCTGCCAGATGCTTTCGACCTGCCCCTGGCTGCCGAATTTCTGTACCAGGAAGGGCAGGTAGGGCTCGCCCGTCGTCGGCGTGTCCGGGTTCAGGAAAAAGGGGCGCCAGACGAGCTCATGCCGAAAATCCGGCACTTCCTGACGGACGATGTCGATGGCGCGCGCCAGCCGGCGCAGGCCGATGAAACACCAGGGGCAGACGACATCCGAGACGACTTCGATGAGTAGTGGTTTGGGGCTGTGCATGCGTTTCTCCATGGCAACGGGCGTTCAGACAAGCATTTCGCTGATTTGTTGCCCGTTCTTTGCCGCCCTGGCGGCCTGCCTTCTTCAGCCGGCGTCGAGCAGACGCTCGCACTCGACCATCAGCGTCCGGGCGAGCTCGGAGTGGTAGTTGGGATCAAGCGCCTGCATCATTTCGTGGGCGGTGAACAGGCCGGCTTCGCGGGAGAGGGTGCTGCGCATGGTGCGCGCCATGTCGTCGCTCAGGCGGGAGAGATGAAGCCGCTCTTCCTGCGTCAGGCTGCGCCGGCTGCGGGCGAGCCAGTCGGCGGCGAGGGCGGCGCCCTGGGCCGGGGTGAGTTCCTGGCCGTGTTCGTAGTAGCTGTCGAGGCGCTGGGCGACCAGCGCGAACAGCAGGGCGATGCGGGCTCCCCGGTCGGTGGCCGCCGGGCTGGGGCGTTGCGGGCGCTGCATTGTTACTTGTCTTTGTCGAGCAGCGATTTCAGTGCGGCAAACGGCGAATGGGTGGCCACCGACGCGTTGTTGCGGCTGTCGGTATAGCCGCGGTCGGCCTCGATCTGCTTCTGGTGTTCGTTGTCGTGGCAGTACAGGCAAAGGAGCTCCCAGTTGCTGCCGTCGGCCGGGTTGTTGTCGTGATTGTGGTCGCGGTGATGCACGGTCAGTTCGCGCAGGTTGGCGTGCGTGAATTCGCGGGCGCAGCGGCCGCAGATCCACGGGTAGAGCTTCAGCGCCCGCTCGCGGTAGCCCTTTGCGCGCTCGTCGGCGGCCTTGCGGGCGTCGGCGACGACTTTATCGAGGCGCTGGTGGTTGATCTCTTTCATGCATCTTTCCGGTTCAGAAGGCAGCCGCTTCGGCTTCCAGGTAGGCGAGACTGACATACTTGCCGATGTTGCTATCGAAGCCCTTGGTCGCCTTGGCCCGGCTGGCGACGCGCGGGTCGCGCAGGACCAGGGTTTTGGCTTCTTCCATCGGCTGGCCGGCCTGTACGGCCTTGACGCAGCTTTCGTAGATGCCGGCGAACAGTTCGCGGTTCCACTGCAGCACGCCGGCGCCGGCTTCACCGTGGCCGGGCAGCCAGATTTTCGTTTTGGTGTTCTTTTCCAGCGCCTCGTAGGCTTTCAGCGTGCCGACGTAGGAGCCGTCGTCCATGTTGGCGATGCGCCCGTTCATCGCCACGTCGCCGACGCAGGTCAGGCCGTCGCCGACCACTTCGACGCAGATGTCGGACGGCGTGTGCGCCTTGCCGTAATGGTGCAGGCGCAGGACGACGTCGCCGAATTTCAGTTCCTGGCCGTGGTCGACGGCGACGGTCGGCGCCACCACCTTGGTCCCCATCGTCGCCTGGTTGGTCCATTGCTCCATCAGGCGGCGCCAGGTGTTGCCTTCCATGCCCTTGATCTGCTCGATGGTGCCGGCGTGGGCGTGGATCGGTATGTCGCCGTAGGCTTCGACGAAGGCCTGGTTACCGAGGAAATGGTCGCCGTGGTAATGCGTGTTGATGATCGCGACGACCGGTTTCTTCAGCGTCTTCTTCAACTGGCGGATGGCCATCTCGCCGATCTGCACCGAGGCGCCGGTATCGACGGCGACCAGGCCCTTGGGCGTGTCGACGAAGGTGAGGTTGCACATCATCCCCTGGTTTTCCGGGGTCGGGAAACCGTCGGGCGAGAAGATCATCCACACGTGCTTCGACAGCTGGCGCAGCGGATGATCCTTGACCGCCGGGCCGCGCACGAAGTTGTCGAGGTCCTGGGCAAAGGCGCCGACGGTGTGCCAGGGGGTGAATTCGGCGGCACCGACGAGACCAGCGGCAGCCAGGGAGCGAAGAAAGTGGCGGCGATTCATCAGCGTCTCCTGAATTATTAAAATAGGTGCCTATCTTCGCGCCGAACCGCCCGCTCGTCTACACTGTCGCCATGCGCCGCTATCCCGCTTCCTTCCTGATTCTCACCGGACTCGGCCTGCTTTGTGCCGTTCCCGGCCTGCTCAGCCTTGCCGGTTTCGGCGCATGGCTGCACCCGGTACTCGACGACCCGATGGCCGGGCTGGCCTTCACCGTCTCGGCGGTGGCGCTGATCGGCTCCGGCGCCTTCCCGCTGGTGATCGCCCGGCTGAAAGCGGGCGAGGACGCTTAGGCCTCGCGCATCACTCGCCAGTACTGGACCTTCATCGCCAGCACCGCGCCGACGATGATCGCCGCCAGGGTGATGAAGGAGCCCAGGGCCAGCGTGGACACGCCGGTGATCCCCTGGCCGACCGTGCAGCCGAAGGCGAGTACGCCGCCGAAACCCATCAGCGCCGCGCCGATCAGGTGGGTGGCGGTATCTTCGACACTGGCGAAACCTTCCCAGCGGAAGGAACGGGTAGCCAGCGACCAGGCCGCCGAACCGGCGATGACGCCGAAGACGGCGGCAATGGCAACGGTGACGACGCGGCTGGTATCCGACCAGAGCATGAACAGTTCCAGCGTGTAGGCGACCGGGGCGACGAAAGTCAGCGATTCCATGCGGCCGCTGTTGGTGGCCAGGAAAGCTTCTTCGAGCGTATCCGGGTGTTCGGCAATGTAGCCGAGATGACCGCTGACATACCAGGCGAGGACCACCATCAGGCCGGTACCGAGGCCGCCGAGCAGGTTGTCGAGGGTCCAGAAATCACGGCGCAGCAGGCAGAAGGCGGTGATCCCGCCGCCGATGGCGAGCACCGCCAGGGTGGAGGCTGTTGCCTCGTCGATGCCGAAACCGGTGAGCAGCGAGGGAATGTCCTGGCCTTCCGGCATGGCGATGGCGACCGGGTCGATGTAGCTGACGCGGAAGACGCCGAAGACGCCGCGCATGGTCATGTAGGCGAACAGGCCGAGGACGAGGAAGACGACCAGCGACTTGAGGTTGCCGGCGCCGATGCGGATCAGCGTCTTCGAGCCGCAGCCGGAGGCGAGCACCATGCCGACGCCGAAGCAGAAGCCACCCAGCAGGTAGGACAGCCAGGTGAAGCTGGTGGTGCGGTAGATCGATTTGTCGAGGTCGATCAGTCCGGCGCCGTGCAGCGCGCCGGCACCGAGGATGGCCACGCCGATGGCCAGCAGCCACATGCGCATGCGGCTCCAGTCGCCCATGTTGAGGATGTCGGAAATCGCGCCCATGGTGCAGAAATGGGTTTTCTGGCCGATGGCGCCGAACACGAAGGCCAGCGCAAAAGTCAGCCAGAGCACGAGGTTGGGGGAGACGTCAGCTTCCATGTCAGGTCCGGTAGGGCGTGGGATCGGGAACGCCGGCCGCGGCAAAGCCTTCGGCACGCAGCCGGCAGGAATCACAGACAGCGCAGGCGCGGCCAAGTTCATCGGCCTGGTAGCAGGAAACCGTCAGCCCGTAGTCGACGCCGAGGGCAGTGCCGGTGCGGATGATGTCGGCCTTGGAAAGGTCGATCAGCGGCGCATGGATGTGCAGTTTCTGGCCTTCGACACCGGCCTTGGTGGCGAGGTTGGCCATCTTCTCGAAGGCAGCGATGTATTCCGGGCGGCAATCCGGGTAGCCCGAGTAATCCACCGCATTGACGCCGACGAAGATGTCGCGGCTGCCGAGCACTTCCGCCCAGGCCAGGGCCAGCGACAGCATGATGGTGTTGCGCGCCGGCACGTAGGTGACCGGGATGCCCGGCTGGACGCCGTCGGTCGGCACGGCGATCGAGGTGTCGGTAAGCGCCGAACCGCCGAACTGGGCGAGGCCGAAGTTGATCACCCGGTGCTCGACGGCGCCGAGCGCCTTGACCACGCGGTCGGCCGCCTGCAATTCGGCGCTGTGCCGCTGGCCGTAGTCGAAGGACAGGCAGTAGCAGTCGAAGCCCTGGCTGCGGGCAATGGCCAGGCAGGTGGCGGAGTCGAGACCGCCGGACAGGAGGACGATGGCTTTTTCTTTCATGGGGCGCGAATATACCCGAAATTAGCCCCGGCCCGCGACGGTATCTGCTTGTTCCTGCGCTACAATTTGCCGCTTCAGCCCATTTGCCACGGAGTACAAGATGTCGATCCGCCTGACCGCCCTCGCCGCCGCACTGATGCTTGCCGGTTCCGTCCATGCCGCCGACAAGATCAAGGTCGGTTTCGTGTCCACCCTGTCCGGCCCCGGCGCCGGCCTTGGCGTCGATATCCGCGACGGCTTCAACCTCGGCATGCAGCATCTGGGCGGCAAGCTGGGCGGTTTGCCGGCCGACGTCCTGGTCGCCGACGACCAGCAGAACCCAGACATCGCCAAGCAGGCAAGCGACAAGTTCCTGAAGCGCGACAAGGTCGATTTCATGACCGGCATCGTCTTCTCCAATATCATGCTGGCTGTCGGGCCGGCGGTGTTCCAGAACCAGACCTTTTACATCTCGGCCAACGCCGGCCCCTCGCAATACGCCGGCGAACAGTGCAACCCCTTCTTCTTCAACGTCGCCTGGCAGAACGACAACCTGCATGAAGCCGTCGGCAAGGTGGTGCAGGACAAGGGTTTCAAGAACGTGATGATCGTCACCCCGAACTACCCGGGCGGCAAGGACGCGGTCTCCGGCTTCAAGCGCTTCTACAAGGGCAAGACCGAGGAGATGTACACCAAGCTCGGCCAACTCGATTACGCCGCCGAACTGGCGCAGATCCGCGCCGCCAAGCCCGACGCACTGTTCTTCTTCCTGCCGGGCGGCATGGGCATCAACTTCGTCAAGCAGTTCGTCGCCGCCGGCCTGTCGCGCGACACCCAGCTGTTCGCCCCCGGCTTCTCGGCCGACGAGGACGTGATCAAGGCCGTCGGCGACCCGATGATGGGCATGTTCAATTCCTCGCACTGGGCGCACGACATGGACAACGCCGAGAACAAGCGTTTCGTCGCCGATTTCCAGAAGGCCTACGGCCGCCTGCCGTCGCTGTACGCCTCGCAGGGCTACGACGCGGCTCTGATGATGGACGCCGCGGTGCGTGACGTGAAGGGCAATGTCGCCGACAAGAAGGCGCTGCAGAAGGCGCTGGAAGCCAAGCGCTTCAAGTCGGTGCGCGGCGATTTCAAGTTCAACAGCAACCACTACCCGATCCAGAACTACTACCTGCGCGTCATCGGCAAGGACGCCCAGGGCCGCGTCACCAACAAGACCATGGGCACCATCTTCACCAATCATGCTGACGCCTACGCGGCTCAGTGCAAGATGAAGTGACCCAACTGGTTCTGGAGCAGGCCCTCAACGGCCTGCAGTTCGGCCTCATGCTGTTCCTGCTGGCCGCCGGGTTGACGCTCGTCTTCGGCATCATGGACTGCATCAACCTGGCCCATGGTTCGCTCTACATGGTGGGCGCTTACTTCGTTGCCGCGGCAGCGCAGG
>DILW01000028.1 GCA_002425245.1 Betaproteobacteria bacterium UBA5582
CCAACTGCGTTCATGGGGGCAGCGGCGTGGCGTTGCCGTCAGCATCCTGCGCGCGCCGGGCATCTACGCCGCGGACCGCCTGCCGCTGGAGCGTCTGGAAAAAGGGCTGCCGGCGCTGATCGAGGCGGACGATGTGTATACCAATCACATTCATGCCGACGACCTGGCGGCTGCCTGCCGGGCGGCGATGCGCCGCGGCGGCGCCAATCGGGCCTACAATGTGGTGGACGATTCCTGCCTCAGGATGGCCGACTATTTCGACAAGGTGGCCGATGCCTTCGCCCTGCCGCGTCCGCCGCGCTTGGACAAGGCAGCGCTGGCGCGGGTGGTCTCGCCGCTGCAGCTGTCCTTCATGCGGGAGTCGCGCCGGATCGGTAACCGCCGGCTGAAAACAGAACTAAAACTGAGCCTCGCCTGCCCGACCGTCGATGTCGGGATTGCCGAGGCCGTCTCAAGGAGAAACGCATGCTCGTCGTGAAAACCCTGCACATCTGGATGGTCATTTCCTGGTTTGCCGGCCTGTTCTACCTGCCACGCATTTACGTGAATCTGGCGATGGTGCCGGCCGATAGCCTCGCCGAACGCGAGCGTCTGTTGCTGATGTCCGGCAAACTCTACAAGTTCATGACGCCGCTCGGCGCCCTGGCCGTGGCTACGGGGCTCTGGCTGTGGTTTGCCTACGAGTTTTCCGGTGCTTGGCTGCACGCCAAGACCACGCTGGTTTTCGTGCTGGTGGCTTACCACCTTTATTGCGGCCGCTTGCTCAAGGAGTTCGTCCATGGGCGCAACACCCGCTCGCATGTCTGGTTCCGTTTTTTCAACGAAGTGCCGGTGGTGATCCTGCTGGTTGTCCTCTTCCTTGTCGTACTCAAACCTTTCTGACATGAACAAGTATTTCGCCATCTGCCCGCGCGGCCTCGAAGAACTGCTGCTCGAAGAGCTGCGCGGCGTCGGCGCCGAAGAGTTGAAGACGACGCACGGCGGCGTTCATTTTTCCGGTGACTGGTCGGTCTGCTACCGCGCCAATCTCGAATCGCGCCTGGCCACGCGCATCCTCTGGCACATCGTGACCGGGCCCTACGCCAAGGAAGACGACATCTACCGCCTGGCGGTGCGTCAGCTCTGGCCCAACCATTTCGCCGTGTCGCGGACGATGCGCGTGGTGACGACGGCAATCAAGTGCCCGCTCAAGTCGCTCGATTTCGTCACGCTGCGCGTCAAGGACGCCGTCTGCGACCGCTTCCGCGAGGACCTCGGCGAGCGTCCGAACATCGAGACGCGCAACCCGGACGTCAGCATCCACGTCTTCCTGACCGAGAACACCTGCACGCTGTACCTCGACACTTCGGGGCAGCCGCTGTGGCAGCGCGGCTTCCGCAAGGCCAGCGTGGACGCGCCGCTGAAGGAAAATCTCGCCGCCGGCATCCTCAAGCTGAGCGGCTGGCAGCCGGGCATGCCGCTGATCGATCCGATGTGCGGCAGTGGCACCTTCCTGCTCGAAGCCGTGCAGATGGCGCTCGACCGTGCGCCGGGCCTGGATCGTGGCTTTGCCTTCGAACTGCTGAAGAAATTCGATGCACTGGTTTGGGCCGGTATCCGCGCCGCTGCCGAGGCCCGCGTCATGCCCGGCGAACGCATGGACATCCGTGGCTGGGACAACGACGACCGCGCCGTGCGGGCGACCCGGCGCAACCTGCAGGAAGCCGGGTTTGCCAACATCGTCACGGTCGATCAGGGCGACATCCTGGAAATCGCGCCGCTCAACGAAACCGGCATCCTCGTGACCAATCCGCCCTACGGCGAACGCATCGGCGAACAGGACGAACTGGCGGCCTTCTACCCGCAATTGGGGACGGCGCTGAAACGGCACTGGGCCGGCTGGAACTGCTTCTTCTTCACCGCTGACCTGCGCCTGCCCAAGCTGGTCGGCCTGAAGCCGAGCCGCAAGACGCCGTTGTTCAATGGACCGCTGGAGTGCCGGCTGTTCGAGATACGGATGGTCGCGGGGAGTAATCGCAAAGCCTGAATGCTGCGCTGCGACATGGAAGGTGTTTGATTCTCCCAGGGTTTCCGCAGACAATGCGGGCGACTTCGGTCAAAATCAAAAACAAAACTCAGGAGATCAGCATGTCCGTCCAGTCCCTCTACCAGTCCAAACGCATGTCGGCCGCCGACGCCATCCAGGTGCTCAAGGATGGCGATACCATCGTCGTCCCCACCGGCGTTGGCGAACCGCCCAGCCTGCTGACCGCGCTTTCGGACGCGCGCCGCAACTAC
This sequence comes from Betaproteobacteria bacterium UBA5582, assembly GCA_002425245.1. Lineage (GTDB taxonomy): Bacteria > Pseudomonadota > Gammaproteobacteria > Burkholderiales > Rhodocyclaceae > Azonexus. The sequence continues at coordinate 2,278 of DILW01000028.1, forward strand.
CGCGACATCAAGGTGTCGCAGATCCTGCCGCTGCGCAAGTACGGCTACATCGACCCGGAAACCACGGCCCATGTCCGCCATAGCGCCTACTTCTTCGGCGGCGCCACCCGTCCGGGCGGTCAGGAAGGCTGGATCGACTTCGTCCCGGCCTACTTCTCCGAACTGCCGATGCTGATCAAGCGCGGCCTGACGCCGTCGGAAGTGGTGTTCTCGATGGCCTCGCCGATGGACGAACACGGTTTCTTCTCGCTGTCCCTGGCCCCGGATTACACCATGGCTGCCATCGAGAAGGCGCGCGCCGTCGTTCTCGAAGTCAATCCCAACGTGCCCTTCGCCAATGGCGACTGCCACATCCACATTTCCCAGGTCGCAGCGTTGACCGAAAGCAGCGACCCGCTGCTTGAAGTCGGCCTGCCCAAGATCGGCCCGGTTCAGGAAGCCATCGGCAGCTACGTCGCCGAGATGATTCCCGACGGCGCGACGCTGCAGATCGGCTATGGTGGCATTCCCGACGCCGTGGTCATGCAGCTGACCAACAAGCACGACCTCGGCATCCATACCGAAATGGTCGGCGACGGCATCATGACCCTGGTCGAAGCCGGCGTCGTCAACAACTTGAAGAAGAACTACCACCGCGGCAAGATGCTGGCGACCTTCGCGCTGGGCTCGAAGAAGCTCTACGACTTCATGCACCGCAACCCGGCGCTGGAAATGCACCCGGTCGATTTCACCAACGATCCCTATCTGGCCGGCAAGAACGACAATCTGCACTGCATCAATGCCACCATGCAGATCGATTTCATGGGCCAGTGCGGTTCCGAAAGCCTCGGCGCCAAGCCCTACTCGGGCACCGGTGGCCAGTCCGATTTCGTGCGTGCCGCCAACCGCTCGAACGGCGGCAAGGCCTTCATCGTGCTGCCGTCGACGGCCAAGGACGACACCATCTCGCGCATCGTGCCCACCCTGAATCCCGGAACCCACGTATCGACCAGCAAGAACGACATCAACTACGTGGTCACCGAGCACGGTGTTGCCCAGCTGCGCGGCAAGAGCGCCAAGCAGCGCTGCGAAGCCCTGATCGCCATCGCCCACCCGAATTTCCGGGCCGAACTGCGCGAAGCCGCGAAGAAGATGAAATTGCTGTAAAGGTCCCGATGAACCTGGACAAGCGCTTTTCCGACCAGGAGCTGGAGCGGATCGTCGACGAAGCAGCGATCTACATGTGTGCTTGTCCGGGGCAGGTGGCGGTACAGTTGCGTGCGCTGCGCGAACTGTTCCGCTACCAGTATCGTTGCGAACTGGAACCGGGTCAGGAAGCCGAGGTTCACCGCACCATCGCCGAGGCGACCCGGCGCGCCCACGAAGTGATGGAAACCTGTCTGGAGAATGTCCTGCGCATGGAGGGGTGGGACCGGGTCACCCTGAGCATGCCTGAAGGCTTGCGCCGCAAACGTTCGGCGCTGATCGAGCGGGGCGAGGGCGTCTAGACTTACAATTTGTAGCAATCGCTGGCTGGCAGCTCCGAGGCTTGTGGGCTATGCTGAATGCACATCACGAGACGATCGAACCGTGCGCATATCCCGAATCCTGGCTCTCCTAGTCTGCTTGGCAATGATTGCCGGCCAGTCGGCCTGGGCGCATTCACCGCGTGCCCGGGTGGGTTTCGTCTTCGGGCCGATGTGGAGTCCGTTCTGGTACCCGCAGCCCTGGCCGCCATATCCGCCACCGCTGGTGGTTGCCCCGTCGCCACCACCGCCGCCGCCGGTTTACATCGAACAGGGGCAGCCGGAAGAGACACCCGACATGCTCTGGTATTTCTGCCGCAGTGTCGGCGGTTATTACCCGGCGGTCGGCAATTGTCCCGACGGCTGGCTGCCGGTGCTGCCTGAGCCGGCAAAGTGAAAGGTCCAGCCATGACGAATCCCCGTGTTTTCCCGCTACTGCCGCTGGTGCTCCTGCTCGGCGCCTGTTCCGTGATGCCGACCGGGCCGACCGTGATGGTCTTGCCCGGCAGTGGACAGAGCATCGAGCGTTTCCGTGTTGATGAGGCTTTCTGCAAGGATGATGCGTTGCGCCAGATCGGCGGCAAGACGGCCGGCGAGGCGCGCCGTGAATCGGCAATCAGCAGTGCGGCGGTCGGCACCGCGGTGGGTGCCCTGGCCGGCGCCGCCATCGGGT
>DILW01000157.1 GCA_002425245.1 Betaproteobacteria bacterium UBA5582
CTGCGCGAAGTGCAGAACGACCGGATCGCCGCCGCCGGCGAAATGGCCGCCCGTTACGGCTGCCCGGTGGCGCTGAAGGGTTGCGGCACCGTCATCGCCGGCCCGGACAGACGCTGGTGGATCAACACCACCGGCAATCCCGGCATGGCCACGGCCGGCATGGGCGATGTCCTGAGCGGCATGATCGCCACCCTGCTGGCCCAGCAATGGCCGGCCGAACAGGCCCTGCTGGCGGCCGTACACCTGCACGGCGCCGCCGCCGACCGGCTGCTTGCCGACGGCATCGGCCCGGTCGGCCTGACCGCCGGCGAGGTCATCGACAGCGCCCGCCACCTGTTCAACGCTTGGCTCACACCGTCGGCCGGACTCTGACAGCGCCGGACAGCGGCGGTACAATTCGCCACTTTCAACCTGCCGGAACCCCGAGATGTCCATCGATTTCGCTTACCCGCTCGCCGCGGAAATCGCCCGCAACGTCGACGCAGCCATCGCCGAGGATGTCGGCCCGGGCGACCTGACCGCTTCGCTGGTACCCGGCGAGCGGGCGGTTCGCGCCCGCGTCATCTCGCGCGAGTCCGGCGTGCTGTGCGGCGCCGCCTGGTTCGACGAATGCGTGCGCCGTCTCGACCCGAAGGCCACGGTCACCTGGCAGGCGGCCGACGGCGAGCGCATCGGCGCCGACCAAGTGCTGTGCACCATCGATGGCAACGGCCGCGCCCTGCTCACCGCCGAGCGCAGCGCGCTGAACTTCCTGCAACTGCTGTCGGCGGTGGCAAGCAAGGCGCGCATCTACGCCGACGCGATCGCCGGCACCCGGGCGCAGGTGGTGGATACGCGCAAGACCCTGCCCGGCCTGCGCATCGCCCAGAAGTACGCGGTGCGTGCCGGCGGCGGCGGCAATCACCGGTTGGCGCTGTGGGACGCCATCCTGATCAAGGAAAACCACATCCACGCTGCCGGCGGCATCGCCCAGGCAATGGCCGCCGCCCGGCAAGTCGCGGCAGCTGCGGCCGACCGCTGCAAGTTCATTCAGGTGGAAGTGGAAAACCTTGACGAACTGCATCAGGCACTGGACGCCGGCGCAACGATGATCCTCCTCGACAATTTCTCCTGCGCGCTGCTCCGCGAGGCGGTCGCGCTCAACGCCGGTCGCGCCATCCTCGAAGCCTCGGGCAACGTCAGCCTGGAGAGCATCCGCGAAATCGCCGAAACCGGTGTCGACCGCATCTCGGTCGGCGCCCTGACCAAGGACGTCAAGGCGCTCGACCTGTCGATGCGCTTCGTCGACTGAGCGCCGGCCTCAGGCCGGCTTGCGGGCGACCAGGTCGATCAGCGCGGAGCGCCCGGCATGGCCGTGCCCTTCGCCGATCACCGCCTCGTGCTCGCGCAGTTCGAGCAGTTCCCAGCCGGCGAAGGCGCTGCGCAGCAGTTCGGCGGTGTACAGGTTTTCCACGGCGGACGGGCCGCCGGTCCGGTACTCAAGCTGCTTCGGCGTGTAGCCTTGCAGCAGCAACAGGCCACCGGGCTTGACCGCCGCCTGCATGCCGGCAAACAAAATTTCCCGTTCGGCCGGCCCGACAAACTGGATGAAGATGCCGACCACTGCGTCGAAGGCGGCAAGCGGCCAATCCCAGCGGAGCAAGTCGGCTTCGACGAAATCCACGGCCACCTGGCGGGCGCGCGCCAGCTTGGCGGCCTTGGCCAAGGCCACCGGCGAAATTTCGGTGGCGGTGACGGCACAGCCCTGCTCGGCCAGCCACACCGAATTGCGCCCTTCGCCGTCGGCCACCGCCAGCACCGACATGCCGGCGGCAAAGCGCCCGGCCTGGGCGCTCAGGAAAGCGTTGGGCGCGGTGCCGAAGAGGTAATCGTCGCCGGCATCGCGATAGCGCGCCGACCAGAAAGCCTCGTGATCAAAGCTCATACGCGGTCGACGATGAACTGCTTGACCGCCGCGACATCCGGGTCCATGACCACGACGTGCTGTTCGAGGTTCTCAATGCCTGCCAGTTCGGCCGGGCGCACCGGCTCCGTGCCCAGCGCTTCGCGGATGGTTTCCTCGAACTTGGCGGGCTGCGCGGTTTCCAGCACGATCATGGTCTGCCCCGGCTGGCGCTGTTCGAGCGCCACCTTGAGGCCGTCGGCGGTGTGCGTGTCGAGCATCACGTTGTAACGCCCCTGGGCGAAGCGAATCGTGTTGATGCGGTCGATATGCGTGCTGCACCCGGAAACGAAACCGAACTTCGGCAGGTCCTTCCAGTACACGGTCGTGCTGAGGTCGAAAGCCTGGCCCTGGTCGACGCGCGACCAGAGATCGCGGATCACCACCGGATCGCGGCCGACCAGGTCGAAGACGAAGCGCTCGAAGTTGGAGGCCTTGGAAATGTCCATCGACGGGCTCGACGTCACGCTGGTTTCCGCCGAGCTGCGCGGACGATAGACGCCGGTCTTGAAGAACTCGTCGAGCACGTCGTTCTCGTTGGTGGCGAGCACCAGCTTGGCGATCGGCAGGCCCATCTGGCGGGCGATGTGACCGGCGCAGATGTTGCCGAAGTTGCCCGACGGCACGCAGAACGACACCGTTTCGTCGTTCGATTGGGTGGCCAGGAAATAGCCCTGGAAGTAATAGACGATCTGCGCCGCAACGCGCGCCCAGTTGATCGAATTGACGGCACCGATCTTGTACTGCTTCTTGAACGCGGCGTCGTTGGAAACCGCCTTGACGATGTCCTGGGCGTCGTCGAACATGCCGCGCACGGCGATGTTGAAGATGTTGGCGTCGGTCAGCGAGTACATCTGGGCGCGCTGGAAGGCGCTCATCTTGCCGTCCGGCGAGAGCATGAAGACCTTGACGTTGTGCTTGCCGCGCATCGCGTATTCGGCCGCCGAGCCGGTGTCGCCGGAGGTGGCGCCGAGGATGTTGATCGATTCGCCGCGCTTGTCCAGAACATACTCGAACAGGTTACCGAGCAACTGCATCGCCATGTCCTTGAAGGCGAGCGTCGGGCCGTTCGACAGCTCCTGCGTGTACAGCCCATCTTCCAGCTTGGTCAACGGCGTGATCTCGGCAGCGTTGCCGCCGTTGCGGGTGAAGCGGTAGACGTCGGCGGTGTAGGTCTTGGCGACGATGGCCTTGAGGTCGGCAGCCGGGATGTCGGTGATGAACTTCGACAGGATTTCGAACGCCAGGTCGGCGTAAGAGAGTTGGCGCCAGGCGTCGAGTTCGGCGCGCGTCACCTGCGGATAGGTTTCGGGCAGATAAAGCCCGCCGTCCGGCGCCAGCCCGCCGAGGAGAATGTCGCAGAAAGCCTGGGGCGCGGACTGGCCGCGGGTCGAGATGTAGCGCATGGCGTCGGAACCTGGAAAGCGGAAAAAACCGGGATTTTACCGCGTCGGGCGCGCGAAACGCATGGCCATGATGAGGCGCAGCACGAACCAGCCCAGCGCGCTGCCGGCCAGAAGGCCGGCCGGCATGGCGGCGTCAGCGATGAAAGCAAGGCCGGCGGCGAAGAACAGCAGGCCGCGCCAGCGCCCGCCGACCGCCAGGCAGTCGCGCATCGCCTCACGCGCCGGCGTGCGCACGCCCGGGTGGCGCCAGACCGGCAGCAATTGCGTCAGCGCCCCGCTCACCAGCGGCAGCAGGAAAGCCGCCGCCCAGGCCGCCAGCGTCGGC
>DILW01000075.1 GCA_002425245.1 Betaproteobacteria bacterium UBA5582
CATCGTCGACACCCCGGGCCACGCGGACTTCGGCGGTGAAGTCGAGCGCGTGCTCGGCATGGTCGATGGCGTGGTGCTGCTGGTCGATGCCGCCGAAGGCCCGATGCCGCAAACCCGTTTCGTGACCAAGAAGGCGCTGGCCCAGGGCCTGCGTCCGATCGTGCTGGTCAACAAGGTCGACCGCGACGGTGCCGATCCCGACAACGCCGTCAACCTGACTTTCGACCTCTTCGACAAGCTCGGCGCCACCGACGAACAGCTCGACTTCCCGATCGTCTATGCTTCCGGCCTGAACGGCTGGTCGGCACTGGAACTCGATCATCCGCGCGAAAACATGAAGCCGCTGTTCGACACCATCCTGCGCCACGTGCCGGCGCCCGATGCCGATGTCGACGCGCCGCTGCAGTTGCAGATTTCCGCCCTCGACTACTCTTCCTACGTCGGTCGCATCGGCGTCGGCAAGATCATCCGCGGCCGCGTCAAGACCGGCCAGAACGTGATGGTCATGTTCGGTACCGACGAAGAAGCCGCCGAACACGATCGTCAGCCGATCAAGGCCAAGATCGGCCAGGTCTTCGGCTACAAGGGCTTGAACAAGGTCGAGATGGACGAGGGCCAGGCCGGCGACATCGTCCAGATCACCGGTATCGAGGACCTGGTGCTGGGCTGCACCGTGACCGACCCGGAAAATCCGGAAGCGCTGCCGCTGCTGAAGATCGACGAGCCGACGCTGTCGATGCAGTTCATGGTCAACACCAGCCCGCTCGCCGGCACCGAGGGCAAGTTCGTCACCAGCCGCCAGATCCGCGACCGTCTGCACAAGGAACTGCTGACCAACATGGCGCTGCGCGTGCATGACACCCCGAACGGCGACGTCTTCGACGTGGCCGGCCGCGGCGAACTGCACCTCGGCATCCTGCTCGAAAACATGCGCCGTGAAGGCTACGAACTGGCTGTCGGTCGTCCGCGCGTGGTCAAGAAGATCATCGACGGCGTCGAGTGCGAGCCGTATGAACAACTCACCGTCGACGTCGAGGAAGATACCCAGGGCGGCGTCATGGAAAGCCTCGGCTTGCGCAAGGGCGAGCTGCAGGACATGGTGCCGGATGGTCGCGGTCGCGTCCGTATCGAGTACCGCATCCCGGCCCGCGGCCTGATCGGTTTCCAGGGTGAGTTCATGAACCTGACCCGCGGCAATGGCCTGATGAGTCACGTTTTCGACGACTACGCCCCGGTCAAGGAAGGCAACGTCGCCGAGCGTCGCAACGGCGTGCTGATCTCGCAGGACAACGGCGAAGCCGTCGCCTACGCGCTGTGGAAGCTGCAGGATCGCGGCCGCATGTTCGTCAGCCCGGGCGAGAAGCTGTACGAAGGCATGATCATCGGCATTCACAGCCGTGAAAACGACCTCGTGGTCAACCCGATCAAGGGCAAGCAGCTGACCAACGTCCGCGCTTCCGGTACCGACGAAGCCGTGCGCCTGGTGCCGCCGGTTCAGCTCAGCCTGGAAGCCGCGGTGGAATTCATCGCCGAGGACGAGCTGGTCGAACTGACGCCGAAGTCGATCCGCCTGCGCAAGCGCTACCTGACCGAAATCGAGCGCAAGCGGTCGTTGCGCGGCCTGTAATTGCCATGCGCTTCTGCCAGCCCTGCCGGGAACTGGTGCAGCGCCACAGGAAGGCGGCCCGTTGGGTCGCCTTTTTGCTGGGCTTGTCCCTGTTTTTTACCTTTCTTGGGATGATCTCCGACCCAGTCAATGGTGTCGGTTTCTGCAAGATTTATCCCTGAGTCCACCCGTCGCGGGTTTCGCGATTGAGGAATTCCTCGGCAAACCTGCTTGCCGGGAGCGGGCGGCTGATCAGATAACCCTGCACCACGTCGCAGCCGAGTCCGCCCAGGATCTCCCACTGCGCCTGGGTTTCCACACCTTCGGCGACGACTTCGAGTGACAGGCTGTGGGCCATGGCGATGATGGCGCGAACCAGCGGCTCGCTGTCGCCTTGCGTCGCTTCTCCGCTCAGGCCGGTGATGAAGGCACGGTCGATCTTGAGCGTGCCCACGGGTAGCCGCTGCAGGTAGGACAATGAAGAATATCCGGTCCCGAAATCGTCCAGCGCGATGCCGATCCCGGCAGCACGTAGACGGGTGAGCTGGTCGACGCCGTCGCCACCTGGGTCGAGAACGAGCGATTCGGTGACTTCGACTTCCAGCGCCGATGTCGGCAGGTTCGCCGCGGCCAGGGTCTCGAGAATGCGCTGTGAAACCGAGGGGCGCCAGAACTGGCGCGGCGAGAGATTGATTGCGATGGGCGGGACTTCGCCGTGACACTGGCGCCAGGCGGTAATCTGGCGAACCGCCTGATCGATGACCCAGTCACCGATGGCAACGATCAGACCGCATTCTTCGGCGACCGGGATGAACTGGTCCGGCGGGATCATCGTTTCGCCCTCGCGCCAGCGGAGCAGGGCTTCGGCGCCGACCAAGCGGCCATCGGCGATGGCGACCTTGGGCTGAAAGTGCAATTCGAAACAGTTGTCCTGCAAGGCCTTGTGCAGGCGGTTCTCGAGCGAGATGCGCAGCCGCAGGCGCTCGTCCATCTGCGCCGTATGCAGGCGGGCGCCGTTGCCGCCGGCTGCCTTGGCTGCATACATTGCGGCATCGGCATGGCGGAGCAGGGTGTCGCCGTCGGCGGCATCGTCCGGAAACAGGCTGATCCCGATGCTGGCCGTGGTCTGGAAGGCTGTTTCCTCATCCAGCAAGGGGGCCTGCAGGCTGACCTTGATCTGCGCCGCCACCGCCTGTGCGGCATCGGCGCTGGTCTGCCTCAGGATCACGATGAACTCGTCGCCGCCCTGACGATACAGACTGCTGCTTTCGGGAAGCCCGGCCCCCAGTACCTTGGCCACCACCTGCAGCATGCGGTCGCCGGCGCGATGACCGAGGCTGTCGTTGACGTTCTTGAAGCGGTCGAGGTCGATGAACAGGACGGCGACACGCTCTTGAGCGGCCGCTGCCGTGTCGATTGCCGCCTGCAGGTGTTCGGTCAGTTGCAGGCGGTTGGGCAGGCCGGTGAGCAGATCGTGGTTGGCCAGGAATTCCAGTTCTTCCTGGTGCTGTCGGCGCTCGGTAATGTCGGTTACCGAACCGACCATCTGGTAAGCCGTTCCGTTACGGTCGCGCACCGCCAGTCCGCGCGAAGCGATCCAGCGGTATTGCCCGTCGCTGGCGAGAACCCGGTACTCGCAATAAAAATGGCTGGTTTCACCCTTGATGTGGCGGGCGACGGCACGATTGTAGAAAGCGACGTCGTCGGGATGCACCAGCTTGAGCCAAGCGTCGGTGTTGGGCAGAAAATCTTCCCGATAACCGAGTATCTGCAGGAGGCGCGCGCCAACGCGCAACTTCTTGCTGACCGGATCCCAGTCCCAGAAACCGTCATGCGCGGCCTGCATGGCAAGGTTATAAGCCTGCGAGATCGAACGGAAATGGCGGTACTCGTTATAGCCGACCCAGATGAGGGTCAGTCCGGCCAGCGAGAGGATGAGGGTGGCGGTGGGTCCGGGCTGGAAGAGATTCAGGAGCAGCCCGGCAGCAATGACGGTGAGCAGACCGAGGATTGCCGTCGGATGCTGCAGCGACGAGAGCCAGGCGTTATTGGTAACCGGCATCGCGGCACTCAGCCGCCAGTCATCGACATGAACCGGATAACCTGGGGATTGTTCATCTGGTGCGTGAAGTCGTGGCCGAAAGGTTTGATTCCCATGCTGTCCATGATCGCCTGGCGCAAATCCGCCTCACTGCCTTTGCGCAGGACGGGGAGCAGATTCAGGGCGTCGTTATGTCCCAGGCAGGGATAAAGTTCTCCCTTGGCGGTGATGCGTACCCGGTTGCAACTATCGCAGAAATTGTGGCTGTGCGGGGAAATGAAGCCGACGCGCGTGTCGCAACCCGGCATCCGCCAGTAGCGCGCAGGCCCGCCTGAGTTCTCGTCCGAGGGGCGTAGATCGAAGTGCCGGGCAAGTATGGACAGCGCGTCTTCGCTGGAGATATAGGTCGTGCTGCGTCCCTGGATTTCACCGAGCGGCATTTCTTCGATGAATGAAATGTCCAGGCCACGGTCAATGGCAAAGCGAACCAGGTCGACAAACTCGTGATCGTTCACGCCGCGCATCATCACGGTGTTCAGCTTGGTACGGCGAAAACCTGCCTGGGTAGCCGCCTCGATGCCGCGAATGACCTTGTTCAGGTCGCCGATCCGCGTGATCTGCCGGAAGCGCTCGCCGTCGAGCGTGTCCAGGCTGATATTCAGGCGCTTGACGCCGGCAGCCTTGAGTGGCGCGGCAAAACGGTCAAGTTGCGAGCCGTTGGTGGTCAGTACCAGGTTATCGAGGCCGGGCAGCGCGCCAAGGCGCTCGATCAGCCACATCACGTTTTTTCGTACCAGCGGTTCGCCGCCGGTCAGTCGCAACTTGGTCACCCCGAGACCGACGAAAGTCTCCGCCACCCGTAGCGACTCTTCCAGACTCATGACCTCGCTGCGCGGCAGGAAGGTCATCTCCTCGGCCATGCAGTAGGTGCAGCGGAAATCGCACCGGTCTGTGATCGAGAGGCGCACGTAGGTGACGTGACGGCCGTATTTGTCCACCAGCGTTCCCAGGCGATGGACGGCCGTGCCGGGCTCCGGCCGGAAGTCGGCGAGGCTTGCGGGCGTCTCTTCGGAGTGGAGGGTTTCGTTGCGCATGGGTGGATTATGTGTGCTCCAAACCCGCTCAACAAGGGGGTAGATCGAAATGGGTAGTGCGGGCTGATGGCCGGAAACGCTTGATTAATCAGGCAGCATGGGTGTTCATGCCGTTATCGTCTCGGCGATAGGCTTTACTTGCCCGCAGTTCATGGCTAATCTGCTGCCAACAGCGGAGCGGTCGACGAAAAACAAAAAGCCCGGCCGGTCAGGCTGGGCTTTTTGATCAAACTGGCTCCTCGACCTGGGCTCGAACCAGGGACCTACGGATTAACAGTCCGGCGCTCTACCGACTGAGCTATCGAGGAATTGAAGCGCGCATTATAGGAGTAGAATGCTGATCAGTCAAGTCTCCCCGGTTGTTCCAGGATTGAAAGCCGTGTCATGAGTTCCGGTCAGATCTACGCGAAAACCCCGATTGGGGACGAAGCCGTTCGCCAGAGTACGCGGGTCGTCCAGCGTAATCTGCGCATGGTGCTGGTTCAGATCGACGGCAAATTGAGCGTTGACGAACTGGCCGCCAAGATTGGCAACGCACGTCTGGTCGAGAATGCAATCGAGGAACTGGAGCGTGGCGGCTACATTGTTCCCCTTGCGCAACAATCCGCCGCCTGGGCAATGAGGCAATTGAATTCGGCCACGGATCAGCTCGCTGCTGTTCCGCAGTCCATGCCATTCGGACCGGCGACCACCAACGAGTCCAAGGGGGATGGCGGGCAAAGTCAGGTCAGCCGGTTCTCATCCTTTGGCAAGCCGGTCCTGCCGGTGGTTGATGCTGCTCCTGCGGAGTTGCCGCAGGATTCAGAAGACGAACCTGCTGCCCCTCGGCCCTGGCTGAAACTGGCGAGCTGGAGTGGCCTGGGGCTGTTGCTGCTATCGATCCTGGCACTGGTATTTTTTCCTTACAACAATTACCGACCGGATATCGAGCGTTCTTTGAGCGGGGCATTGCAGATGCCGGTGAGGCTTGAGTCCTTTTCGCTGAAGCTGCTGCCTGAGCCGCACTTTGCCCTGGGTGGCGTCGAGTTGGGTGATTCGGAAGAGAGCAGGATCGAGTCGATCCGGATTGCCCAGCCCTGGCGCTTGCTGTTCTCCGGCGCCGATGGCGTCGAGGAGGTTACGGTGGTCGGTGCGAGCATGCGGGTAAATCGCCTGCTCGCCCTGCCGGCAGTCGGCAGACCGGGTGCCTTGCCCTGGTCTGGGGTGCGCCATGTTGCCTTGCGAGACTTGCGCGTGGCTGCTGGTGATACCCTCTACCTCGGCCCGCTACAGGGGCGGCTGCAGTTCTCGGTTGGTCAGCTTGAGAGCGCCACCCTGGAAACTCCGGATCGCAGTGTTCTGATTTCTGCCAAACCAATGGATTCGGGACTGGATCTGCTGCTTGACGGGCGCGCCTGGCAGCTGCCCGGATTACCGGCGACTTTTCCTTCCTTCCAGGCCAAGGCGATGCTTCGCGAAGGCTCGCTCGAATTGCGTGAGATCGATGCCAGCTGTCTTGGTGGTTTGCTGAAGGGTACCTGGACGCTGAGCTGGAATGACCGGCTGAGCATGTCAGGCAGCGGGGTGATGACGCGTCTGGATTTGCGTCGGATTTCTGCCGATTTGTTCTCCAGGCTTTCGGCTGAGGGGGATCTTGGTGGAAACATCCGGGTCTCCGGTCGAGGCGACGATTGGCCGGGGCTCTGGCGCTCGGCGGTCGCTGAAATGACGATCGATGTCACGCGCGGTTTGCTTACGGGCGTTGATATTGGTGAGGCAGCAAGGCGCGGCCAGGGCGCGGTCGTGCGCGCCGGTGAGACACGTTTCGACAGGCTGCGGGCGGTGTTGAGCGTCAGTGAACAAGGGGCGTTGATGCGCGATATCAACCTCGATGCCGGTCCGCTGACGGCTACCGGGCAGGCGCGGATTTCGTCCGCCGGGGAGGTTAATGGCGGCCTGCTTGTTCTGGTCAGGTCTTCCGTATCCACGACCCGGGTGGTGCAGACTCTGAGTGGTGCGTTGCCGACCCTGACGGTATCGGCTGCTCAATAAAAAAGGACGGGGTCACCCCCGTCCTCGTTCCTGGTTTCAGGATGCTGAGCTTAGCGGGTTACTGTGGCAATCGCCTTGGCAACGTAATCCAGATTCTTGCTGTTCAGCGCAGCCAGGCAGATGCGACCGGTCGACACGGCGTAGATGCCGAATTCTTCCTTCATCCGCTCGACCTGGGCAGCGCTCAGGCCGGTGTAGGAGAACATGCCGCGCTGCTGGGCGACGAAGGAGAAGTCCTGGGCGCAACCGGTTGCCTTGATTGCGTCGACCAGGCCGGAACGCATGGCGCGGATGCGGTCGCGCATGCCGGCCAGTTCGCCTTCCCACTGGGCGCGCAGTTCGCCGGAGGCAAGCACCGCGGCAACCAGCGCGCCGCCGTGGGTCGGCGGGTTGGAGTAGTTGGTGCGGATGACGCGCTTGACCTGCGACATGACGCGGGCCGACTCTTCCTTGCTGGCGGTGACCACCGACAGGGCGCCGACGCGCTCGCCGTACAGCGAGAAGTTCTTGGAGAACGAGCTGGAGGCGAAGAACTGCAGGCCGGAGGCGGAAAAGGCGCGGATCGCCACGGCGTCGGCGTCGATGCCGTCGGCAAAGCCCTGGTAGGCCATGTCGAGGAAGGGCACCAGGCCGCGTTCCTGGCAGATGCCGACGACTTCGGCCCACTGGGCGTCGCTCATGTCGGCGCCGGTCGGGTTGTGGCAGCAGGCGTGCAGCAGGACGACCGAGCCCGGGGCCATCTTGTTCAGGTCGGCCTTCATGCCGGCGAAGTTCACGCCGCGGGTGGCGGCGTCGTAGTAGGCGTAGTCCTCGACGACGAAGCCAGCAGCCTCGAACAGGGCGCGGTGGTTTTCCCAGGACGGGTTGCTGATGTAGACCTTGGCGTCCGGGTTCAGGCGCTTCAGGTAGTCGGCGCCGATCTTCAGCGCGCCGGTACCGCCGATGGCCTGGGCGGTGAGCACGCGGCCGGCGGCGAGCAGGTCGGAATCCTTGCCGAAGAGCAGGTTCTGGACGGCGGTGTTGTAGGCGGCCGGGCCTTCGATCGGCTGGTAGCCGCGCGGCGGGGCTGCTTTCAGACGGACCTCTTCGGCTGCCTTGACGGCTGCCAGCAGGGGGATCTTGCCGTTGTCGTCGAAGTACACACCAACGCCAAGGTTGACCTTGGTGTCACGCGCATCGGCGTTGAAAGCTTCGTTAAGACCGAGGATCGGGTCGCGCGGGGCCATTTCCACCGCAGCGAAGATCGAAGAGGACATCAGCGACTCCGTGGAATAATAGAAGGATGAAACAACAATAACGCGCGATGCCTGCATCGCGACGACAAGCGCAGAATTTTATCATGAGCGAATCCAACAGCAGCACGCCCGTCGTCTGTTTCGACGGCAGTCCGTATCGTTTGCACCAGCCGTTTCCGCCGGCCGGCGATCAGCCGGAGGCGATCCGCCTGCTCGCCGAGGGGATCGAGGATGGCCTGTCCTTCCAGACCCTGCTCGGCGTCACCGGCTCGGGCAAGACCTACACGATGGCCAACGTCATCGCCCGCACCGGCCGTCCGGCGCTGGTGCTGGCGCCGAACAAGACGCTGGCGGCGCAGTTGTACTCGGAGTTCAAGGAGTTCTTTCCGGAAAACGCCGTCGAATACTTCGTCTCCTACTACGACTACTACCAGCCGGAAGCCTACGTGCCGTCGCGCGACCTGTTCATTGAAAAGGACAGTTCGATCAACGATCACATCGAGCAGATGCGCTTGAGTGCGACGAAGAGTCTGATCGAGCGGCGCGACGTGGTGATCGTCGCCACCGTGTCATGCATCTACGGTATCGGCGACCGCGACGAATACCACAACATGATCCTGACCATGCGCGTCGGCGACCGCATGGACCAGCGCGACATCGTCAAGCGCCTGACCGACATGCAGTACGAGCGCAACGAGATGGACTTCCACCGCGGCACTTTCCGCGTGCGTGGCGACGTCATCGACATCTTCCCCGCCGAACACGCCGAGCACGCGATCCGCGTCTCGCTGTTCGACGACGAGATCGAGAATCTGCAGTTCTTCGACCCGCTGACCGGCCAGCTTTTCCACAAGGCCTTGCGCTTCACCGTCTTCCCGGCATCGCACTACGTGACGCCGCGTGCCACCGTGGTGCGGGCGATCCAGGCGATCAAGGCGGAACTGCGCGAGCGGATCGCCTTCTTCAACGACAACCAGAAACTGGTCGAGGCGCAGCGGATCGAACAGCGCACCCGCTTCGACATCGAGATGCTCGACCAGATCGGCTTCTGCAAGGGCATCGAAAACTACTCGCGGCATTTTTCCGGGCGTCAGGCCGGTGAGGCGCCACCGACGTTGATCGACTATCTGCCGCGCGACGCGATCATGTTCATCGACGAATCGCACGTCACCATCGGCCAGGTCGGCGGCATGTACAAGGGCGACCGCTCGCGCAAGGAAAACCTGGTCGATTACGGCTTCCGCCTGCCTTCTGCGCTCGACAACCGGCCGCTGCAGTTCAACGAGTTCGAAGCGCATATGCGCCAGACCGTTTTTGTCTCGGCAACACCCGCCGATTACGAAAAGCAGCACGCCGGCCAGGTCGTCGAGCAGGTGGTGCGGCCAACCGGACTGATCGATCCGAAGGTGCTGGTACGCCCGGCGACGACCCAGGTCGACGACCTCCTCGGTGAAATCAGCAAACGGGTCGCCGTTGCCGAGCGGGTGCTGGTGACGACACTGACCAAGCGCATGGCCGAGGATCTGACCGATTTCCTCGCCGACAACGGGATCAAGGTACGCTACCTGCACTCGGATATCGATACCGTCGAGCGCGTCGAAATCATCCGCGACCTGCGTCTGGGTGAGTTCGACGTGCTGGTCGGTATCAACCTGTTGCGCGAGGGGCTGGACATCCCGGAAGTCTCGCTGGTTGCCATCCTTGACGCCGACAAGGAAGGGTTTCTCCGCTCCGAGCGCTCGCTGATCCAGACCATTGGTCGCGCTGCGCGTCATATTCATGGCACAGCGATCCTTTACGCTGATAGGATTACGCAATCCATGCAAAAAGCCATCGCCGAGACGGAACGGCGGCGGGAAAAGCAGATCGCGTTCAACGAACAGCACGGCATCGTGCCGCGTGGTGTGTCCAAAAAGATCAAGGACATCATCGACGGCGTGTACGACGCGGAGTCGGCACAGACCGAACTGAAGGCGGCTCAACAGCGTGCGGTCTACGAAGCCATGGATGAAAAAACCGTCGCCAGGGAAATCAAGCGACTCGAGAAGCAGATGCTCGATTGTGCGAAAAACCTGGAATTCGAAAAAGCGGCGGCTGCGCGCGACGAACTGTTCCGGCTCAGGGAGCGGGTTTTTGGTGCCGCGCAGCACGACCCTGATGGAGATATTTGGCAATGATTTACCGCGTGCTGCTCGTATGCATGGGCAACATCTGCCGTTCACCCACGGCCGAGGTTGTGCTGAGGCATTTCATAAGAATCAATAAGCTGGGCGATAGGGTCGAAATCGACTCCGCCGGTACCCATGGTTATCACGTTGGTGAGGCGCCGGATTCGCGTACCCAGCGGGCTGCCTCCGCCCGTGGCTACGATCTTTCGCAATTGCGGGCCCGCAAGGTGGCCATGCAGGATCTGGATTATTTCGACCTGATCCTGGCCATGGATCGCAGCAACCTGGATAACCTGCAGCGCATGGCAACGCCCGAACAACTGGCCAAGATCCAGTTGTTGATGGATTACGCCAGGAATTTCGAGGACGAAGAGGTGCCCGACCCCTACTATGGTTTGGGACACGGTTTCGACCTGGTACTGGACATGGTCGAAGACGCTGCCCAGGGCGTGGTCGAGGCGGTGGCGAAAAAACTCGATAACGCCTGAGTCTCACCCATGAAAAAGAAGGGCGCCCCGCGGGGCGCCCTTCAAACTATCCGGCAGTTCAGGCCGATTTGTCGGTTTCAACCATGACCAGAGGTTCGGCTGCAGTCTGATCGACGGTCTTCGCCTTGCGCGGACGTCCCAGTTTGACCGGAGCCTCCATCGGCGCGAAGGTGGCTTCGGCGGTGGTCTGGACCATGACCAAACCACTATCAGAGAGAGCCTGATCGACATCGATGGGCGCGTTGGTTGGCAACGGTACCGGTGCTTCAGTCGCCGCCACTTGCACGGCCTCGACAGTCTCGCTTGCGGGCGTTTCAACCGGCGCGTCGACGACCGGCTGAACGGGCTCAGCGACCGGTTCGGCAACCGCTTCGATCACCGTCACGGTGGCCGGGGCGGCTTCCTCGATGACCAACACCTCGGCGACAGGCGCTTCGACAGCAGGTACGGGCGCGGCTGCAGCCACGACCTCTTCGGTTTGCGGCGCTACGGCAACCACGGCTTCTTCGGCCGGGATGGTCACGACAACCGGCTCGACATTGGTGACGTCGAGATTGATTGCTTCGCTACCTTGATTCTCACCTTCATTGCGACGCTCGTTGCGACCGCGACCTCCGCGGCGACCGCGGCGACGGGCGTTGCCCTGTTCGTCGGAAGCGGGCGCGGCCGGTGCGGCCTCAGTCGGTGCCAATTGCGGTTCTTGCGGCATCTGCTCGATTGCCGGACGGGCCTCGACCGGCGGACGTTCGCGGCGTTCCTTGCGCGGACGGCGTTCCTGGCGTGCTTCGCCAGTGACGGCGGCGTCTTCGCGGACCGGCTTTTCGTTACGCTCGGCCGGGCGGCTGTTGCGCTCGCCTTCGTCGCGACGGTTGCCATTGCGGCCACCATTGCGGCCGTTGCGGCGGTTGTCGCTTCTGCTGTCGCCATTGCGGCCGTCGCGTCCCTTGCGGGCCGGCGTCTCCGGCTTGGCTTCTACGACAGCTGCCGGCGTGGCCGGTGCTCCGCGGAACCAGGCGGCAATGCGGGCGAACAGGCCGTTGCTGGCAGCGGCAGCGGGCGGCGGTGCCAGCGGAGCAGCATCTTCCTTGGCCGGCAGGTTCGGCGCCGGCTGTTCCGGGGAAATGCCCTTGATCGCCGCTTCCTGGCGCGGTTTGCCGCTTTCCTGCTGGCTGGCCAGCTTGGCGGATTCTTCAATCGGCTGGTCGACCATCTTGTAGGAAGGTTCGCGCAGATCGTCGTTGTTCAGGTCGTCGTGACGCAGGCGGGTGATGGTGTGTGCCGGCGTTTCCAGATTGACGTTGGGGATCAACAGGATGGTGACCTTGTGGCGCAACTCGATGGCCTGGATGTCCGGGCGCTTTTCGTTGAGCAGGAAGGTGGCGACATCGACCGGAACCTGAACGTGCACGGCGCCGGTGTTTTCCTTCATCGCTTCCTCTTCGAGGATGCGCAGGATGTGCAGCGCGGCCGATTCGGTCGAGCGGATGTGGCCGGTGCCGGAGCAGCGCGGGCAGGGGATGTAGCTGGTTTCGGCGAGGGCCGGACGCAGCCGCTGGCGCGACAGTTCCATCAGGCCGAAACGGCTGATCTTGCCCATCTGGACGCGGGCGCGGTCGAAACGCAGGGCGTCGCGCAGGCGGTTCTCGACTTCGCGCTGGGCCTTGCTGTTCTCCATGTCGATGAAGTCGATCACGATCAGGCCGCCGAGGTCGCGCAGTCGCAGCTGGCGAGCCAGTTCGTCGGCGGCTTCGAGGTTGGTCTTGAGCGCGGTCTCCTCGATGTCGGCACCCTTGGTGGCGCGGCCGGAGTTGACGTCGACAGCGACCAGGGCTTCGGTGTGATCGATGACGATGGCGCCGCCGGACGGCAGGTTGACCTGACGGGCGAAGGCAGTCTCGATCTGGTGTTCGATCTGGAAGCGCGAGAACAGCGGCACATCGTCGCTGTAGCGCTTGACGCGGTTGATGTTGCCCGGCATGACCGTGCCCATGAAGGCGCGGGCCTGCTCATAGACTTCATCGGTGTCGATGAGGATTTCACCAATGTCCGGCTGGAAATAATCGCGGATGGCACGGATGACCAGCGAGCCTTCGAGATAGATCAGGAAGGCGCCGGACTGCTGCTGGGCAGCGCCTTCGATGGCGGTCCACAGTTGCAGCAGGTAGTTCAAATCCCACTGCAGTTCTTCGGCCTGGCGGCCGATGGCGGCGGTGCGGGCGATCAGGCTCATGCCTTGCGGCACTTCGAGCTGATCCATGATCTCGCGCAGTTCGGCACGTTCGTCGCCGTCGACGCGACGAGAAACGCCGCCGCCGCGCGGGTTGTTGGGCATCAGTACGAGGTAGCGGCCGGCCAGCGAGACGTAGGTGGTCAGGGCAGCGCCCTTGTTGCCGCGCTCGTCCTTGTCGACCTGGATGATCAGTTCCTGGCCTTCCTTGAGCGCATCCTGGATGCGGGCTTTGCCCGGTTCGACACCAGGCTGGAAGTAGGCGCGGGAAACTTCCTTGAACGGGAGGAAACCGTGGCGCTCGGCACCGTAATCGACGAAGCAGGCTTCGAGCGACGGTTCGATGCGGGTGATGACCCCTTTGTAGATGTTGCTTTTGCGTTGTTCCTTGGCGGCGGATTCAATGTCGAGGTCAATCAGTTTCTGACCATCGACAATGGCGACACGGAGTTCTTCCGCCTGTGTCGCATTGAAGAGCATGCGTTTCATTGTTTTGGGGCTCCAGCGCGCCTTCGGCACACCGCAGCGAAACGCCCATGCAGGCAGCGACAGGTTCAGTTATCGGGTTGCAACATAGTTGGTGGCAATGGCGATGATGAATGTGCTGATCGTTGGATGACCGCGAGTCTTTTTATCAAATGCGCGATCTGGAATTCCTGCAACGGGCGATCCGTGCGTGCTTGTGGCGAGCTAATCCGTTAACATCACTACTTTTGGTGAGTGAACTTAACCAGTCGTTTCACGTTGGTTTGTCCCGGGCAATTGGCACGGGAGGGACTTCGTGGCCTGCCGCATGGCGGTCGCGCTTGCAGCGCGAGGGCGGACGGTCTGACGGTTCGGCATCCCTTGCAAACAGAGACGTGAAACGCATGCAGTATATTAGAAAATGAATGGCACTGGGAACAATTCGGTCAGCCAGATACTGATCGGCGAAGAGGCCCAGGGCCAGCGTCTGGACAACTTCCTCCTGCGGCATTGCAAGGGGGTGCCGAAGAGCCATGTCTATCGCATCCTGCGCAGCGGCGAGGTGCGGGTCAACAGCCGCCGGGTCGATGCCACCTATCGCCTGGAAATCGGCGACCGGGTGCGCATTCCGCCGATCCGCATCGCCGAGCGTCCGCAGGACGAGGTCGAGGAGGCGGCCAAGGCCCGGGTCGAGCTGCCGATCATTTTCGAAGACGAGGCGATGCTGGTCATCGACAAGCCCGAAGGCATCGCCGTCCATGGCGGCAGCGGGGTCAGCTTCGGGGTCATCGAAGCCCTGCGCCGGCAGCGGCCGCAGGCCAAGTTCCTCGAACTGGCGCACCGGCTCGACCGCGAAACCTCGGGCATCCTGCTGGTCGGCAAGAAGCGCCTGGCGCTGACCGCGCTGCACGACATGTTCCGCGAGCACGGCGCCGGTGCCGACAAGCGCTACCTAGTGCTGGTCAAGGGGCGCTGGATGAACAATACCCAGCACGTCAAGGCGCCGTTGCTCAAATATCTGACCGAAGGCGGCGAGCGCCGGGTGTCGGTGAATGCCGAAGGCAAGGCAGCGCATACCGTGTTCCGCCTGCTCGCCCGCTGGCCGGAAATGAGCCTGCTCGAGGCCCAGTTGAAGACCGGGCGGACGCACCAGATCCGCGTGCATCTGGCGCATCTTGATTTTCCCATTCTCGGCGACGAGAAGTACGGCGATTTCAATCTCAACAAGCGTCTGCGTCCGGCCGGCCTCAAGCGCATGGCGTTGCACGCCTGGCGGATGGCCTTCCGCCATCCCTTGCTCGGTACGCCGGTCGAGTGCGTGGCGCCGCTGCCGGACGGCATCCGCCAGTACATGACGACGGTCGATGCGCAAACCCCGCGCGAGTTCTCTGCCGACAACCTGCAACAGATACTGGAGTGACAATGAAATACGAACTCGTGGTCTTTGACTGGGACGGGACGCTGCTCGATTCCGCCGGTGCCATCGTCAACGCCATCCAGGCTGCTTGCCGCGATCTTGATTTGCCGGTGCCGGACAGGGCTCGGGCCAGCCATGTGATCGGCCTTGGCCTGGCCGACGCGATGCGCCACGCAGTGCCCGATCTGGCGCCGGAAAACTATCAGGCGATGGTCGACCGCTACCGTTTTCACTATCTCTCCGGCGACCATGCGCTGACCCTGTTTGACGGCGTGCCGGCAATGCTGGCGCGCCTGCACGCGGCCGGGCACGTTCTGGCGGTGGCTACCGGAAAGAGCCGGCTGGGGCTGGAGCGGGCGCTCGATCATTCGGGGCTGCGGCCTTATTTTTCGGCTTCGCGTTGTGCCGACGAGTGTCATTCCAAGCCGCACCCGCAGATGCTCGAAGAGCTGATGGCCGAATTCGGCACGCCGGCCAGCGCCACGGTGATGATCGGCGATACTTCCCACGATCTGCTGATGGCGCAGAACGCCGGTGTCGGCGCCCTGGCCGTGACCTATGGCGCGCATCCGCACGATCATCTGCTGGAATATTCGCCGCTGGCCTGTCTGCATGACGTTGCGGAACTCGACGCCTGGCTGATGTCCAACGCCTGAGCAGGCTATACTAGCCCGCAAAACGACAACGCAGGACACGCACAATGGATAACAGCCCCCAAAACGACCCTAACTGGGAACGAAAAACCCTGGAAAAACTGGCTTTCGCCGCGCTCAACGAGCAGCGGGCAAAGCGTCGTTGGGGTGTGTTCTTCAAGTTGCTCGGTTTTGCTTACCTGGCTTTCATCCTTTTTGCCTTTGTCGAATGGGAAGGCAGCGAAGCGGTTGCCGACAAGCATGTGGCGATGGTCAGTCTTGAGGGGGTGATTGCCGCCAAGGGTGAGGCCAATGCGGAAGATCTGGTGTCAGCCCTCAATTCGGCGTTTGAAGCGCCCAATTCCCAGGCAGTGGTCCTGCGTATCAACAGCCCGGGTGGCAGCCCGGTGCAGGCCGGCATGGTTAACGACGAAATCCGCCGCTTGCGTGGCAAGTATCCCGACAAGCCCCTGTATGCCGTGGTCGAGGATGTCTGTGCGTCGGGCGGCTACTACGTGGCTGCTGCGGCCGACAAGATTTACGTTAACAAGGCCAGCGTCGTTGGCTCGATCGGTGTGCTGATGGATGGTTTCGGTTTTACCGGCACCATGGAAAAACTCGGTGTCGAGCGCCGTCTGCTGACTGCCGGCGAGAACAAGGGCTTCCTCGATCCCTTCTCGCCCCAGCCGGAGACCCAGAAAGCGCACGCCCAGACCCTGCTGGCCGATATCCACGCGCAGTTCATCGAAGTGGTCAAGGCCGGTCGCGGGGAGCGCTTGAAGGACAATCCCGATCTCTTTTCCGGTTTGATGTGGACCGGCGCCCAGAGCATCCAGCTCGGGCTGGCCGATGGTTTTGGCTCCGTCGAATCGGTTGCCCGCGACGTCGTCAAGGTCGAGGAGGTGCTGGACTATTCGGTCAAGGAGAACATCGCCGAGCGCTTCGCCAAACGCCTTGGTGCCGGCGCGGTCGATAGCTTCTGGCGCGGTTTCTCCAGCAGTCTCGGCGGTTTTCGCCTGAACTGATCAGGCCAGCAGCAGGAACACCGTCGGCCGCCGCTCGATTTCGGGCGGCGTCTGTTTTTTCCACTGGGCAACGCTCAGGGTGCGGATGGATTCGCCGGGCAGGCTCAGGTCAGTGGCGACGCACAGGCGGGTCGTTCCCTGGCAGGTCTGCAGGATGGCGTCGAACATCGCCCGGTTGCGGTAGGGTGTTTCGATGAATAGCTGGGTCTGGCGGCGCTTGCGCGATTCGGCTTCGAGTTCGCGCAGGGCCTTGCTGCGGTCGACGTCCTTGGCCGGCAGGTAACCCTGAAAGGCAAAACGCTGGCCGTTGAGGCCGGAGGCCATCAGGGCCAGCAGCAGCGATGACGGGCCGATCAGCGGGACGACGCGGATGTTCTCGCGCTGGGCCAGGGCGACCAGGTCGGCGCCGGGGTCGGCAACCGCCGGGCAGCCGGCTTCCGACAGCAGGCCGACGTCGTGGCCGGCGCGCAGCGGCGCCAGCAGGTGATTGATGGCATCCGGCCGGCTGTGTTCGTTGAGTTCTTCCAGTTGCAGTTCCTGCAAGGGCAGGTCGGTACCGGCCGCCTTGAGAAAGGCGCGGGCGCTTTTCGCCTGTTCGACGACGAAGTGGCGCAGCGGCCTGATGGTGGCGAGGACGCCCGGGTGCAGGCTGTCCTGCGGTGCCGAGGGGCCAAGCGGAACCGGAATCAGATAGAGCGTGCCGGCCATCAGAGGATTGCCACGTTTTCCTGGCGCAGCATGTCGCACAGGGCGATCAGCGGCAGGCCGACGAGCGCGTTCGGATCGTCGCCCTGCATGCCGGCGAGCAGGGCGATGCCCAGACCTTCGGATTTGGCCGAGCCGGCGCAGTTGTAGGCCGGTTCTCGCTGCAGGTAGTTGCCGATTTCGCTGTCGGTCAGTGTCCGGAACGTGACCAGGGTCGGTACGCCGCGAACCTGGCTGGTACCGGTGCGGGCGTTGAATAGACAGAGGCCGGTGAAGAAATTGACGGTCTTGCCCGATAACTCGCGCAGTTGTTCGACTGCACGCTCGTGCGTGCCGGGTTTGCCGTAGATGCGGCCAGCAACCGTGGCGACCTGGTCGCTGCCGATGATCAGTGCATCGGGATACTGTTCGGCAACCGCCTTGGCCTTGGCCTCGGAAAGACGCAGGGCCAGCGCCTCCGGTGTTTCGCCGGGGAGAGCGGATTCGTCGGTCTGGGGGTTGGCGACGGTGAATGGCAGGCCGAGGCGGGTCAGCAGTTCGCGCCGGTACGGCGAGGTCGAAGCGAGGACGATGTTTTGCATCTTGAAAGTTTCGGTGCAACAAAGCCTTGCGTCGATTTCTTGAAGCAGCACTTTGTTTTTGACTTGGTGAGCCAAAAATAATATCATCCCACGTTTAAGTCGCACCAGATTCAGCTTGAAAAGAATCAACGATGCCTTCGCCTTTGCCCGGGATGCGCGTGTTCTGCAAGGAACACTGGCGGTTTCGGCGATGGAACGCCTGCATGATCTGCTGGCCGAAGTGTCCGGAGAGGTTTCCTGGCATCTCGAGGGTTATCGTGGGAAGCGTGGCGAACCCTTGCTGCGTTTGACGGTGAGCGGATCCATTCCGCTGGCGTGTCAGCGTTGTCTGGAAGCCATCGATTTCGAGCTGGAGGTTGATCGTTTGCTGGAAGTGATTCCGGCCAACGCCGACATGTCGCAAGACGAGCTGGAAGACGACAGCCGGGATTTTCTGCCGGTGGAAAAGGAACTGGATGTGGCGGAGCTGGTCGAGGACGAAATTCTGTTGTCCCTGCCGGTTGCGCCGCGACATGATGGATGTGGTTTGCCTGGCGCGTCCGGCGCCGGTGATCGGGGCAACCCGTTTGCCGCGCTGGCCGGGCTCAAAGGCAAGCCGAACTGATTTTTTTTGGAGTAACAAAATGGCCGTTCAACAGAACAAGAAGTCCCCGTCGAAGCGTGGCATGCACCGCGCCCATGATTTCCTGACCGCCCCCCCGCTGGCTGTCGAGTCCACCACTGGCGAGACGCACCTGCGTCACCACGTCTCCCCGAGCGGCTTCTACCGCGGCAAGAAGGTTCTCAAGGCCAAGGGCGAGTAATCGTTCATCGAAGGGCAGGTGGCTCCTTCGGGAGCGCCTGCCTTTTCTTTTGCCATGACAACCCGCATCGCCATTGATTGCATGGGGGGTGACCACGGACCGTCGGTGACGGTGCCCGCGGCTATCCGTTTTCTTGCAGAACATCCGGCGGCCCATCTCGTCCTGGTTGGTCAGGAGGAGGTGTTGCGTCCGCTGCTCGGCACCTCGGCCGAAGATTCACGCCTGCGCATCGTCAATGCGACCGAAGTGGTCGGCATGGACGAGTCGCCCGCGCTCGCCCTGCGCAACAAGAAGGACTCCTCAATGCGCGTGGCCATCAACCTGGTCAAGTCGGGTGAAGCCGATGCCTGCGTTTCGGCGGGCAACACCGGGGCATTGATGGCGATTTCCCGTTTCGTCCTCAAGATGCTGCCCGGCATTGACCGGCCGGCCATCTGCGCGCCGTTGCCGACGATCAACGGCCATACGCACATGCTCGATCTCGGCGCCAACGTCGATTGCGGGCCGGAGCACCTGCTGCAGTTCGGCATCATGGGGGCCATGCTGGTTGCCGCCATGGAGCACAAGGAACGGCCGACGGTCGGCATCCTCAATATCGGCGAGGAAGAGATCAAGGGTAACGAGGTGGTCAAGGCCGCCGCCGACCTGCTGCGCGCCTCCGATCTGAATTTCATCGGTAACGTCGAAGGTGACGGCATTTACAAAGGCGAAGCCGATGTCATCGTTTGCGACGGATTTGTCGGTAATGTTGCCCTGAAGACTTCCGAAGGGCTGGCGCAGATGCTGGCCTCGTCGCTGCGTTCCGAGTTCAAGCGCAACTGGCTGACCAAGATCGCCGCCCTGATCGCCATTTCGGTGCTCAACAATTTCAAGAAGCGCTTCGATCATCGCCGCTACAACGGCGCCATCCTGCTCGGCCTCAAGGGGATCTCGGTCAAGAGCCACGGCTCGGCCGACGAACTCTCCTTTGGCAACGCCATCGCCCGCGCTTACGACGCGGCACAGAATCGCGTCCTGGAGCGGATTACCGAGCGCTTGGCACAAACCAATGCGGCTTCGTCCGCTGCTGTGGAGACAGTCTGAATGTATGCACGCGTGATCGGCACCGGCAGCTACCTGCCGGGCAAACCCGTCAGCAACGACGACCTGGCGGCGCGCGGGATCGATACCAACGACGAGTGGATCGTCACCCGGACCGGTATCCGCTGCCGCCATCTGGCCGAGGCCGGCACCACCTCGAGCGAGCTCGGCCTGATCGCCGCCCAGCGGGCACTGGAAATGGCCGGTGTCGCTGCCGCTGATCTGGACCTGATCGTCGTTGCTACCTCGACGCCGGATTTCATTTTCCCGAGCACTGCCTGCATCATTCAGGGCAAGCTCGGTAACAAGGGCGCTGCTGCCTTCGATGTGCAGGCCGTGTGCGCCGGTTTCACCTACGCCCTGGGAATTGCCGAGAAGTTCATCGTTTCCGGCTCGCACAAGAAGGCGCTGGTCATCGGTGCCGAAGTCTTTTCGCGCATCCTCGACTGGAACGACCGCGGCACCTGCGTGCTGTTCGGCGACGGTGCCGGCGCGGTGGTGCTCGAAGCCGCCGAGACCCCGGGCATCATGGCCACGGCGATGCACGCCGACGGCAGCCAGTTCGGCATCCTCAACGTGCCCGGCCAGGTCAGTTGCGGTCAGGTTACCGGCGACCCCTTCCTGCGCATGGATGGTCAGGCGGTGTTCAAATTCGCTGTGCGCGTGCTTGCCGACATCGCCGAGGAAGTCTGCGCCAAAGCGGGTATCGCCACTACCGATGTTGACTGGTTGATTCCGCATCAGGCGAACATCCGCATCATCGAGGCTACCGGCAAAAGGTTGGGGGTAGCGCGTGAAAAAGTGATCGTTTCCGTCGATCGTCACGGCAATACCTCGGCCGCATCGGTGCCGCTGGCGCTGGACGAAGCCGTTCGCGATGGACGCATCCAGCGCGGCCAGAAAGTCCTGGTCGAGGGTGTTGGCGGCGGTTTCACCTGGGGCGCGGCCCTGCTCGAATTCTGATAACAGGAGACTGATCCATGTCTTTTGCCTTCGTATTTCCCGGCCAGGGCTCGCAGAGCGTTGGCATGATGGCCGCCTACGGCGATGCCGCCGTGGTTCGCGCCACCTTTGACGAAGCTTCCGCCGCGCTCGGCGACGACCTGTGGGCGATGGTCGCCGACGGTCCGGCCGAAGTCCTGACCCAGACCGTCAATACCCAGCCGGTCATGCTCACCGCCGGCATCGCCGCCTGGCGCCTGTGGTGCGAGAAGGGCGGCAAGATGCCGGCCGTCGTCGCCGGCCATAGCCTGGGCGAGTATTCAGCGCTGGTTGCCGCCGGCGTCATCGAATTCAAGGATGCGGTGCCGCTGGTTCGCCTGCGCGCCGCCGCCATGCAGGAAGCCGTGCCGCTCGGCACCGGCGCCATGGCCGCCGTGCTCGGCCTGGATAACGCCGGCATCGCCGCCGCCTGCGCCGAAGCGGCGCAGGGCGAAATCGTCGAACCGGTCAATTTCAACGCCAACGGCCAGACCGTGATCGCCGGCCACAAGGGCGCCGTCGAACGCGCCATGGACGCCTGCAAGGCGCGTGGCGCCAAGATGGCCAAGGCGCTGCCGGTGTCGGCCCCGTTCCATTCCTCGCTGATCCGTCCGGCCGCCGACAAACTGGCCGCGCGTCTGGCCGAACTGGCGCTTCAGGCGCCGAAGATTCCGGTGATCAACAACGTCGACGTGGCGATCGAAAACGATCCGGCCCGGATCAAGGATGCGCTGGTGCGCCAGGCCTACAACCCGGTGCGCTGGGTTGAGACGATCCAGAAAATGGCCGCCATCGGCGTGACGACCGTGGCCGAATGCGGTCCGGGCAAGGTCCTGGCCGGTCTGACCAAGCGCTGCGCCGATGGCGTCGCCGGGGTTGCCCTGGCCGACGCGGCGGCCATCGAAGCCAACCTCGGCCTGGAGTAAGCGATGCTCAACGACAAGATTGCCCTGGTTACCGGCGCCACCCGCGGCATTGGCCGCGCCATTGCCCTCGAACTCGGCCGTCAGGGCGCCACCGTGATCGGTACGGCGACCAGCGAAGCCGGTGCCGGGCAGATTTCTGCCTACCTTGCCGAAGCCGGCATCAAGGGCCGCGGCGTCGTTCTCAACGTCACCGACAACGCCCAGACCGATGCCGTGCTCGCCGATGTCGCCAAGGAATTCGGCGCCATCACCGTACTCGTCAATAACGCCGGCATCACCCGCGACAACCTGGCCATGCGCATGGGCGACGACGAGTGGGACGCGGTCATCGACACCAACCTGAAGGCGGTTTTCCGCCTGTCGCGCGGTGTCATGCGCGGCATGATGAAGGCGCGCTTCGGCCGCATCGTCAATATTTCGTCGGTCGTTGGTTATTCCGGCAACCCCGGCCAGGCCAACTACTGCGCCGCCAAGGCCGGCGTCGCCGGGCTCTCCCGGTCGCTGGCGCGCGAGCTGGGCAGCCGCAACATCACGGTCAATTGCGTCGCGCCGGGCTTCATTGCCACCGACATGACGCATGCCTTGACCGAAGAACAAAAGGCCGCAATGCTGGCCTCGATTCCGCTGGCCCGTGCCGGCACACCTGAAGACGTCGCCGGTGCGGTCGGCTTCCTGGTTTCTCCTGCTGCCTCGTATGTCACGGGAACCACCGTGCATGTGAACGGCGGCATGTTCATGGATTGATTACACCAAGTCCCGGCTTTTGGTAGAATCAACACGTTTTTTTTCGTACCCCGAGGGGAAGGAGTTTTTCGAATGGATAACATCGTAGAGCGCGTCAAGAAGATCGTCGCCGAACAACTGGGTGTGAACGAAGCGGACATCAAGAACGAGTCCTCCTTCGTCGACGATCTGGGCGCGGATTCGCTGGACACCGTCGAGCTGGTCATGGCGCTGGAAGAGGAATTCGAATGCGAAATTCCGGACGACCAGGCCGAGAAGATCACGACGGTCCAGCAGGCTGTCGATTACATCCTCGCCAACAAGCAGTAAGCCAATTCCGGTTTCAACCAGGCAAGGCCGGCCCCCAAGGCCGGCCTTGCCATTTTTGCTTTCGGAGTGCATATCTTGGCACGTCGTAGAGTCGTCATCACCGGCCTGGGCCTGATTTCCCCGGTCGGCAACAGCGTTGAGGAAGGGTGGCGGAACATCGTTGCCGGCGTTTCCGGCATCGCCCCCATCACCCGCTTCGATACCTCGACCTTTCCGGTGCAGTTTGCCGGTGAAGTCAAGAATTTCGACATCACCCAGTACATCTCCGCCAAGGACGCCCGCCGCATGGATACCTTCATCCATTACGGCCTGGCGGCGGGCATGCAGGCCGTGCGCGATGCCGGTCTCGACCAAGAAGGTGCTGCCGACCCTGAGCGCGTCGGCGTTGCCATTGGGTCAGGCATCGGCGGCCTGCCCTTGATCGAAGCCACCAAGGACGAGTACAACGCCGCCGGTGTGCGCAAGGTCTCGCCCTTCTTCGTTCCCGGTTCGATCATCAACATGATTTCCGGCAACCTGTCGATCGAGTTCGGCTTCAAGGGCCCCAATCTGTCGATCGTCACCGCCTGCACGACCGGCACGCACTCGATCGGCGAAGCTGCTCGCATCATCGAATACGGCGATGCCGACGTGATGGTCGCCGGCGGTGCCGAATCGACGGTGTCGCCGCTCGGTCTCGGCGGCTTCTGCGCCGCCCGCGCGCTGTCCACCCGCAACGACGACCCGGCCACGGCCAGCCGTCCGTGGGACAAGGATCGCGATGGCTTCGTGCTGGGCGAGGGCGCCGGCGTCCTGGTCCTCGAAGAGTATGAGCACGCCAAGGCCCGCGGCGCCAAAATCTACGCCGAAGTGGCCGGCTACGGCATGAGTGCCGACGCCTACCACATCACCGCCCCGAACATGGACGGCCCGCGCCGCTCGATGGTCAACGCGCTGAAGAACGCTGGTGTGACGCCGGCCGACGTTCAGTACGTCAATGCGCACGGCACCTCGACGCCGCTCGGCGACAAGAACGAATCGGACGCGATCAAGGCAGCTTTCGGCGATGCCGCCTACAAGATCGTCGTCAATTCGACCAAGTCGATGACCGGTCACCTGCTCGGCGGTGCCGGCGGGGTCGAGTCGCTGTTCACGGTGCTGGCCATCCATCACCAGATCTCGCCGCCGACGATCAACATCTTCAACCAGGACCCGGAATGCGACCTGGACTACTGCGCCAACCAGGCGCGGCCGATGAAGATCGACATCGCGCTGAAGAACAACTTCGGCTTCGGCGGTACCAACGGTTCGCTGGTGTTCAAGCGGATCTAGGCGCTTCCTTCGGGGATACGAACGGTGCAGTTTCCGGTGATCGTCGGACTGCACCGTTCTTCTTTTCTGGCGCGGGCGCTGGGCCTGCTGGCCCTGGCGAGCAGTGTTTTCGTTCTTTTCTATCCGCGCTCGCCGTGGCTGCTCTGCGGCCTGCTGGTGCTGATCTGGCTGATTGCCGGACTGGCCTGGCGCCGGTTGCGCCCCCCGTATTCAGCCCTGCGCCTGATGCGCGACGGGCAGATTGACGGGCGTCTGCCGGGAGCGACGGACTTTCAGCCGCTGCACTGCCTGCCTGGGCCGCTGGTGCATCCCTGGCTGACGGTGCTGCGCCTGAAGCCGGCAGCGGACGGGCCGGTCCAGACCCTGGTGGTGCTCGGCGATTCCACCACGGCCGAGGATTTCAGGCGCCTGCGCGTGTTTCTCCGCTGGCAGGCAATGCGTTTCAAGCTTTCGGGCGACGCGGTCTGAGTACGGTGTTGCGGGGCTTGTCGGCAATATCCGGGTAATCCGGCGAGTAGTGAAGGCCGCGGCTTTCCTTGCGCAGCATCGCGCAACGGATGATCAGTTCGGCAGTCAGCACCAGGTTGCGCAGTTCGATCAGGTCGTGGCTGACGCGGAAATTGGCGTAGAACTCGTTGATCTCGCGCTTGAGCAGGCGAACGCGGTGCTCGGCCCGCTGCAGGCGCTTGGTGGTGCGGACGATGCCGACGTAATCCCACATGAAGCGGCGCAACTCGTCCCAGTTGTGGGAAATCACCACTTCCTCGTCGGCGTCGGTGACTCGGCTGTCGTCCCAGTCCGGCAGCTCGGGGCAGGGCGGCGGCGGGTAGGCGAGCATGTGGGCGACCGCCGATTCGGAGAAGATCAGGCATTCAAGCAGTGAGTTCGAAGCCAGGCGGTTGGCGCCGTGCAGGCCGGTGCACGAGGCTTCGCCGGCGACATAGAGGCCTTCGACATCGGTACGGCCGTGCAGGTCGCAAACGATGCCGCCGCAGGTGTAGTGCGCCGCCGGTACCACCGGTATCGGTTCGCGGGTGATGTCGATGCCGAGTTCCAGGCAGCGCGCGTGGATGTTCGGGAAATGCTCGCGGATGAAGGCCTCGCCCTTGTGGGAAATGTCGAGGTGCACGCAGTCGAGGCCGCGCTTCTTCATCTCGAAATCGATCGCCCGGGCAACAATGTCGCGCGGCGCCAGTTCCTCGCGCTCGTCGTGCTCGGGCATGAAGCGGGTGCCGTCGGGCAGCTTGAGCAAGCCGCCTTCGCCACGTACCGCTTCGGAAATCAGGAAGGACTTGGCCTTGGGGTGGTACAGGCAGGTCGGATGGAACTGGATGAATTCCATGTTGGCCACCCGACAACCCGCCCGCCAGGCCATGGCGATGCCGTCGCCGGTGGAGGTGTCGGGATTGGTGGTGAACAGATAGACCTTGCCGGCGCCGCCGGTGGCCAGCAGGGTGCTGCCGGCGCCCAGAGTGATCACCTCGCCGGCGACGGTGTCGAGCACGTAGGCGCCGTAGCAGCGGTTTTCGCCGGTGCCCAGCTTGCCGCCGGTAATCAGGTCGACCGCGATATGGTCTTCGAAGACGTGAATGTTCGGGTGTTTGCGGACCTTCTCGGTGAGCGTCTGCTGGACTGCGGCACCGGTCGCGTCGGCGACATGGATGACGCGGCGGGCGCTGTGGCCGCCTTCCCGGGTGAGGTGATAGCCGGATTCGTCCTTGGTGAAGGGAACGCCTTGTTCGATCAGCCATTCGATGGCGCGTCTGCCGTTCTCGACGACGAAGCGGGTGGCCTTTTCGTCGTTCAGCCAGGCACCGGCAACAAAAGTGTCCTGAATGTGCGCTTCGATCGAGTCGCGGTTGTCGAGTACTGCGGCAATTCCCCCTTGTGCCCATCCAGAGGCGGAGTCCTCAAGCTTGCGCTTGCTGATCAGCGCGACACGGCAACGATCAGCCAGTCTCAGCGCGGCCGACTGGCCGGCCAGACCGCTGCCGATGATGAGTACATCAAAGTTGAGCACGGCGATTCCCGGAGAAGATGATCCGGCGCGCAATATAGCACGCGGGAAACGATTCACATCGTTACAGAAAGTCACAAATAGGGATAAGTCCCTAGAGATGCCGGCAAAGGGCCTGCGTTATACTCTGGCCCACAAGAACCATTCCCCGGGAAAACAGAGCCATGAGCGAGCGCGAGATCGATCAGTTGCTGGTCGAGCGGGCGCAAGGCGGCGATCAGGCTGCCTTCGACCAGTTGGTGAGCAAATACCAGCGCAAGCTGGGGCGCCTGCTGTCGCGCTACATTCGCGATGCAGCAGAAGTCGAGGATGTCTCCCAGGAAGCTTTCATCAAGGCTTATCGCGCCTTGCCCTCGTTTCGCGGCGACAGTGCCTTTTACACCTGGTTGTACCGGATCGGCATCAATACCGCCAAGAACCACCTGGTTTCCCAGGGGCGGCGGGCGCCCACCAGTACCGAATTCGACGCCGACGAAGCCGAAGGTTTCGAAGACGCGGGCATGCTGCGCGACATCAATACGCCGGAAAGTCTGCTGATGTCGAAGCAGATCGGCCAGACGGTCAACAGCGCGATGGATGCCTTGCCTGAGGAGTTGCGTACGGCAATCGTCCTGCGCGAGATCGAAGGTCTCTCCTACGAGGAAATTGCCGGCATCATGGATTGCCCCATCGGCACCGTCCGGTCCCGGATCTTCCGCGCCCGTGAAGCCGTGGCCGACAAGCTGCGCCCGCTGCTCGACATTGCCCCGGATCGCCGCTGGTGATGGAAAGCGAAGCTACGGTCATTCGCGCTCGGGTAAGTTCGGTTGATGCTGCCGGCGCCGTTGTCGAGGTTGCTCAGGGTGGCTGCGGTCGCTGCCACGAAAAGGGGGGCTGTGGCGGTCATCATCTGACGCAAGCCTTTTGTACCGGTCCGCGCAGCTACCGGGTCGATAATCCGATTGGTGCTCAGGCTGGCGATACCGTCTCAGTCGCTGTCGTCGCGGGAACCCTGCGACGGAGTGCCAACCTGGCCTACGGCTTGCCCGTGCTCGGCATGATCGGCGGTGCTGCTGTCGGCACCACTATGGCTGGCGACATTGGGGCGATTGCCGGCGGTTTCCTCGGCATGGCCGGGGCCTTCCTGCTGGCCGCGCGCAAGTCGCGGCAGCCGGTGGGCGAGCCCGGCGCTAGGCCGCACATCATTGCCCGTCTGGGAGAAGGTGAGGGGGCCGGCTGATGACAAGGCTGCTCTCCCTTGTTGTTCTGCTCTTCTGGTTTTCGCTGGTCAATGCGCAAGGACGGGTGCTGCCTGATTTCACCGAACTGGCGGAGAAGCAGGGGCCGGCGGTGGTAAATATCAGCATTACCCAGGTCATACGCGGTCAGGCCGGCGGGTCGTCGTTCGGCTTTGACGAGAACGACCCGGCGTTCGAATTCTTCAAGCGCTTCTTTCCGCGCCTGCCTGGCATTGGTGCCGCCCCCAGGGAATTCGAGAACAAGTCGCTGGGCTCGGGATTTTTCATCAGTGAAGATGGTTACATCCTGACCAATGCCCACGTTGTCGACGGTGCGGATGAGGTAATGGTCCGGCTTACCGACAAGCGCGAATTCAAGGCCAGGATCGTTGGTGCCGACAAGCGCAGCGATGTGGCACTGCTCAAGATCGAGGCCACCGGCCTGCCGGCCGTCAAGCTGGCCGATCCGTCCCGGCTGAAGGTGGGCGAGTGGGTGGTGGCGATCGGTTCACCCTTCGGTTTCGAAAACTCGGTGACCGCCGGTATCGTATCCGCCAAGGGGCGTGCCCTGCCGCAGGAAAACTACGTACCCTTCATCCAGACCGATGTCGCCATCAACCCGGGGAATTCCGGTGGGCCGCTGTTCAACCTCAGCGGTGAGGTGGTCGGCATCAACTCCCAGATCTACAGCCGCAGCGGTGGCTACATGGGGGTGTCGTTCGCGATTCCCATCGATGTGGCGATGGATATCCAGAAACAGTTGCGCACCACCGGCAAGGTCAATCGCGGCCGCATCGGCATCGTCATCCAGGAAGTCAGCAAGGAACTGGCCGATTCGCTGGGCCTGGCACGTGCCATGGGGGCCGTGGTCAATGCCGTCGAGCGCGACGGACCCGCGGAAAAGGCGGGTATCGAAGCCGGCGACGTGATTCTTCGTTTTGACGGCAAGCCGATTGCCGTCTCCTCGGATTTGCCGCGCATGGTGGCTGCCACCCGCCCGGGCACGCGTTCGACGGTTCAGCTCTGGCGTAAGGGAAAGCTGCGCGAGGTTTCCGTGGTTGTTGGCCAGTTGGTCGATGAGAGTCAGGCTGCCAGCCGTCCGCCGCGTGCCGCGCGCGCCCCGGAGTCGGCGGCCAACCGGTTGGGTCTGGTGGTCAGCGAGCTTGGTCCGGAACAGCGCCGGGAACTTGGGCTGGAGGCCGGTCTGCTGGTTGAGGAGGTCCGTAGTGCAGCCGCGCGTGCCGAGTTGCTGCCAGGCGATGTGCTGATCGCCCTGATTCATCGCGGCAATACCAGCGAGCTCAAGTCGGTCGAGCAATTCAACAAGCTTCTGGCGAAACTCGACAAGGGGAGCAATGTCAGCCTGCTCATCCGTCGCGGTGAAATGCAGACTTTCGTGACGCTGCGAGGGCTGAATGGCAATTGAGTTGACCCTGCTCAGCCGCAGCTACTGCCACCTGTGCCATGACATGGAAGCGGCGCTGGCGCCGTTGGCGGCCGAGTTCGGGGCGACGGTGACGGTGCTCGATGTCGATGCCGACCCGGTGCTCGAAGCACGTTACGACGAACTGGTGCCGGTTCTGCTGCATGGTGAGACCGAGCTCTGCCACTACTTCCTCGATGAGGCCAAAACCCGTGAATATTTGGCTGGAATCCGCTAGAATTCAGGGTCTTCCGAATCGCTAGGGCGCCGTTAGCGCCCTTTTTTACTGCCGCAATGGACCACATCAGAAACTTCAGCATCATCGCCCACATCGACCACGGTAAATCGACCCTGGCCGATCGCATCATCCATCTCTGCGGTGGCCTGTCCGACCGCGAAATGGAGGCACAGGTGCTCGATTCGATGGACATCGAACGCGAACGCGGCATCACCATCAAGGCGCAGACGGCCGCGCTGCAGTACAAGGCGCGCGACGGCAAGATCTACAACCTGAACCTGATCGACACGCCCGGACACGTCGACTTCTCCTACGAAGTCTCGCGCTCGCTGTCGGCCTGCGAAGGTGCGCTGCTGGTTGTCGATGCCTCGCAGGGCGTCGAGGCGCAGACGGTGGCCAACTGCTACACGGCGATCGAGCTCGACGTCGAGGTGCTGCCGGTGCTGAACAAAATCGATCTGCCGTCGGCCGATCCGGATACCGCCCGTCAGGAAATCGAGGACGTGATCGGTATCGATGCCACCGAGGCGGTGCTCGCCTCGGCCAAGACCGGGCTGGGCGTCGAGGATATCCTGGAAGCGGTGGTCGCCCGGGTGCCGGCGCCCCAAGGTGATCCGGAGGCGCCGCTGAAGGCGCTGATCATCGACTCGTGGTTCGACAACTACGTCGGCGTCGTCATGCTGGTGCGCGTTGTCGACGGCGAGATGAAGCCGAAGGACAAGCTGTATTTCATGGCTACCGGCGCCACCCAGTTGTGCGAGCAGGTCGGCGTGTTCACCCCGAAATCGCTGCAGCGTCCGTCGCTGAAGGCCGGCGAGGTCGGTTTCGTGATCTCCGGGATCAAGGAGCTGAAGGCGGCCAAGGTCGGCGACACGATCACCCTGGCCGACCGCAAGGCGGATGCGCCGCTGCCCGGTTTCAAGGAAATCAAGCCGCAGGTGTTCGCCGGCCTCTACCCGGTCGAATCGAACCAGTACGATTCGCTGCGCGAAGCGCTGGAGAAGCTCAAGCTCAACGACGCCTCGCTGCAGTACGAACCGGAAGTCTCGCAGGCGCTCGGCTTCGGCTTCCGCTGCGGCTTCCTCGGCCTGCTGCATATGGAAATCGTCCAGGAACGCCTGGAGCGCGAATTCGACCAGGACCTGATCACCACTGCGCCGACCGTGGTCTATGAAGTCGTGCAGCGCGACGGCTCGGTGATCCAGGTCGAAAATCCGGCCAAGCTGCCGGAAATTTCCAAGATCGAGGAAGTGCGCGAGCCGATCATCACCGCCACCATCTTCGTGCCGCAGGATTACCTCGGCAATGTCATCACGCTGTGCAACCAGAAGCGCGGCAACCAGGTCGACATGCACTACCACGGTCGCCAGGTGAAGCTGGTCTATGAAATGCCGATGGCCGAAGTGGTCATGGATTTTTTCGACAAGCTGAAGTCCTGCTCCAAGGGCTACGCGTCGCTCGACTACGATTTCAAGGAATACCGCGCCGCCGACGTGGTCAAGCTCGACATCCTGATCAATGGCGAGAAGGTCGATGCACTGTCGCTGATCGTGCACCGTTCCAATTCGCAATATCGCGGCCGCGAACTGGCGTCGAAGATGCGCGAACTGATCCCCCGCCAGATGTACGACGTCGCCATTCAGGCCGCCATCGGCTCGCACATCATCGCCCGCGAGAACGTCAAGGCAATGCGCAAGGACGTGCTGGCCAAGTGCTACGGCGGCGACATCACCCGCAAGAAGAAGCTGCTGGAAAAGCAGAAGGCCGGCAAGAAGCGCATGAAGCAGGTCGGATCAGTCGAAATCCCGCAGGAAGCCTTCCTCGCCGTGCTGCGCGTCGATAACTGAGATAACGCATGAACTTTGCCCTGATCCTTCTCATCCTGGTCGTCATCACCGGCATCCTCTACGCCATCGACATCCTCAAGTTCCGCAAGCTGCGCGCTGCCAACGACAAGCAGCCGCTGTGGGTGGAGTGGGGCGCAGATTTCTTTCCGGTGATCCTGATCGTCTTCGTGCTCCGCTCCTTCCTCTTCGAGCCGTTTAAGATCCCGTCGGGTTCGATGATTCCGACCTTGCTCGTTGGCGATTTCATCCTTGTAAACAAGTTCACCTACGGCATCCGCCTGCCGGTGATCAACACCAAGATCATTGACGTCAACCAGCCGCAACGAGGCGACGTAATGGTCTTCCGCTACCCCGAAGACCCCTCGCTCGACTACATCAAGCGGGTGATCGGCTTGCCCGGCGACGTGATTGCCTACCAGAACAAAAAGCTCACCATCAACGGGCAGCCGGTGGCGATGGAGCGCTTGCCTGAATTCCTGCATGCTGAACGACTCTACTACTCAGATCAGTTCGTCGAAAAATTCGGCAATGCCGAATACAAGGTGCTCAACGATGTCGATGCCCCGGCCTTCATTCCCGGGGTCTCGTCCTTTCCCTACCGGGAAAATTGCACATACAATGCCAGTGGCGTGATCTGCAAGGTGCCAGCCGGTCATTACTACATGATGGGCGACAATCGCGACAACAGCCGCGACAGCCGGGCCTGGGGTTTCGTGCCGGAAGAGAACATCGTCGGCAAGGCCTTTTTCATCTGGCTGAATCTCGACGATCTCGGCCGTATTGGTTCGTTCAAGTAAGGTGATAGCGATGAAATTTCAGCGAGGTGTAGCGCTTTCGGGACTGATCGTCTGGGGTATCGTCCTCGTTTTGGTGGCTGTTCTGGCGATGAAGGTCACGCCAACGGTGATCGAGTACTTCAAGATCCAGAAGGCGACTCAGGCGGTTGTTGCCAAGGCCACTCCAGACGCGACAGTCGCGGAGTTGCGCAGTGCTTTCGACAAGTATGCCGAGGTCGACCACCTCTCCTTTTCCTCCCGTGAGCTTGAAATCTTCAAGGACAATCGCGGCAAGGTGGTCATTGAATTCGGCTATGAAAAGCGCATTCCGCTGTTCAGGAACATCAGTCTGCTGATTGACTACAAGGGGACGACTGCGGAATAGGCATGACCCCGCAAACCATTGCCGACGGTATCGGGCACTGCTTTGCCGACTCCGCCCTGTTGCGCACGGCGCTGACGCACCGCAGTTTCGGCACGCCAAACAACGAACGCCTGGAGTTTCTCGGCGACGGCGTGCTCGACTGCGTGATCGCTGCCATTCTCTACGCGCGTTTTCCGGATTTGCCCGAGGGCGACCTCTCCCGCCTGCGTGCCAATCTCGTCCGCCAGGAAACCCTGCACGGTCTGGCCATCGGTCTGGGTATCGGACAGACGTTGCGCCTGGGCGAGGGCGAGCTGAAAAGCGGCGGCGCGGCGCGCCCGTCGATCCTGGCCGACGCCCTCGAAGCCGTCTTCGGCGCCGTTTATCTCGATGCTGGCTTTGGTGCTGCCAGCGAAGTCATCGCCCGGCTCTACGCGCCGCTGCTCGCCGGGCTCAAGCCCGGCCAGTTCCAGAAGGACGCCAAGACCCGCCTGCAGGAGTTGCTGCAGAGTCGGAAGAAGCCGCTGCCGCGCTATGTGTTGCTGGAAACCAGCGGCGCCGCCCATGAACAATCCTTCGTCGTTGCCTGCGAAATCGATCAGCCGGCGCTGCGGTCCCAAGGGTGTGGCAGCAGTCGCCGCATCGCCGAACAGAACGCCGCCGAAGCGGCCTTGAAAGCCCTCAATCCATGACCGAAATCCGCTCCGGCTACATCGCCATCGTCGGCCGACCCAACGTCGGTAAGTCGACCTTGCTCAACCACCTGATCGGCGAGAAGATCAGCATCGTCTCGCGCAAGGCGCAGACCACCCGGCACCGCATCACCGGCATCCTGACCGAAGGCGACGCCCAGTTCGTCTTCGTCGATACGCCGGGCTTCCAGACCAAGTTTTCGAACGCGCTGAACCGGGCGATGAACCGTGGCGTGACGCAGACGCTGAACGATGTCGATCTCGTCCTTTTCGTCATCGAGGCCGGCCGCTACGACGCCAAGGACAAGGCGGTGGTGCGCCTGCTGCCGAAGGACCGGCCGGTGATCCTGGTCATCAACAAGACCGACCTGCTGAAGAACCGGGAAGCGCTGCTGCCTTTCCTCGCCGAGGTTTCGGCCGATTTCGACTACACCGCCGTGGTCCCGGTCAGCGCCGCCAAGGGCCGGCAGACGCAGGACCTGCTCAAGGAGGCGCGCAAGCACCTGCCGAACGAAGGCCTGATGTTCCCGGAAGACGACCTGACCGACAAGTCGGAGCGCTTCCTCGCCGCCGAATACATCCGCGAGAAGGTCTTCCGCCTGCTCGGCGACGAACTGCCGTACGCCACCGCCGTCGAGATCGAGAAATTCGAAGTCGAGGGCAACCTGCGCCGCATCTTCGCCGCCATCGTCGTCGACCGCGAAAGCCACAAGGCGATTGTCATCGGCAAGGGCGGCGACTCCTTGAAGCGCATCGCCAGCGAGGCGCGCCAGGACATGGAGCGGCTGTTCGACGGCAAGGTCTATCTCGAAGTCTGGGTCAAGGTGAAGTCGGGCTGGAACGACGACGAGCGCCTGCTCAAGAGCCTCGGCTACGAGTAAGCTCGTTTCGCCATGAGTCTGCGCAGCAAGGTCGACGGCCAGCCCGCCTACGTGCTGCACAGCATGCCGTTTCGCGAGACCAGCCTGATCGTCGAAGTCTTCAGCCGCGATTTCGGGCGCATGGCGCTTCTGGCGCGCGGTGCGCGCCGGCCGCGGGCGGCGATCCGCGGCCTGCTGATGGGTTTCCAGCCGCTGGAAGTCGGCTGGGCCGGCAAGGGTGAGGTGCTGACGCTGATGAAGGCCGAATGGGTCGGCGGCCAGCCGCTGCTCGGTGGCGAGGCGCTGTTCTGCGGTTACTACCTGAACGAGTTGCTGATGCATTTGCTGCCGCGCGAGGACGCGCACCAGACGCTGTTCGCCCGCTACGCCGAAACCCTGCAGCGCCTGGCCGCGCACAGCGACGCGGCGACCCGCGAGGGCGACCTGCGCAGCTTCGAGAAGGCACTGCTGCAGGAACTCGGCTACGGCCTGATGCTCGACCACGATGCAGCCGGCGAGCCGATTGCCGCCGAGGCGTTTTACACTTACCGGATGGAGCAGGGGCCGGTGCGTCTGGCGCATGCCGAAGCCGACGCCCAGGTGGTGCGCGGCAGCAGCTTGC
The DNA here is from genome assembly GCA_002425245.1 of Betaproteobacteria bacterium UBA5582. Classification (GTDB taxonomy): domain Bacteria; phylum Pseudomonadota; class Gammaproteobacteria; order Burkholderiales; family Rhodocyclaceae; genus Azonexus. The sequence continues at coordinate 33,926 of DILW01000075.1, forward strand.
TCGACCTTGGCGCCGGCGATTTCTCCAACCCGCGTTCGCGCGGCGAGGCCAAGACGCTGATGCGCACGCTGCTGAGCTATTACCTGGGTGGCCAGGAACTGGAAACCCGCAAGATTTTCAAGGAGTTGCAGGAACTATGATCGAACTCGGCGTCAACATCGACCACATCGCCACCGTCCGCCAGGCCCGGCGCACTTACGAACCCGATCCCGTCTGGGGTGCCGTCGAGGCGCATCTGGGCGGCGCCGACGGCATCACCGTGCATCTGCGCGAGGATCGCCGGCACATCCAGGATGCCGACGTCCGCCGGCTCAAGGAAACGACGCAGATCAAGCTCAACCTGGAAATGGCGGCGACCGACGAGATGGTCGGCATCGCCTGCGCGACCCGGCCGGAAATGGCCATGCTGGTGCCGGAAGGGCGGCACGAGGTGACCACCGAGGGTGGTCTCGACATCGTCGGCCAGGAAGCCCGCCTCAAGGACGTGATCGCCCGGCTGCGCGACGCCGGCATTACCACCAGCGTCTTCATCGACGCCGAAATCCCGCAGATCGAGGCGGCGGCACGCATTGGTGCCAGCGTCTGCGAGATCCACACCGGCCCCTACGCCCACGCCTTCTACGAAAAAGGCCGCGACGCTGAGGCGCCGGCGGTGCTGGCCGAACTACAGAAAATCCGCGTCGCCGGTCGCGCCATCCGCCAGCTCGGCATGCGCTTCAACGCCGGCCACGCGCTCAACTACTACAACGTCCAGCCGGTGGCCCGGCTGGCCGGCATCCGCGAGCTGCACATCGGCCACGCCATCGTCAGCCGCGCTGTGTTCACCGGCCTGCGCGAGGCAGTGCGCGAGATGAAGGCGCTGATGGTCGCCGCCGCGGCGAACCAGGAAGCCGAATGATCGTCGGCATCGGCACCGACATCGTCGCTGTCGCGCGGCTGCGCGGCATGTGGGAACGGCACGGCGACAAGGCGCTGGACAAGCTGCTGGCGCCGGATGAACTGGACGACTTCGCGCGTGTCGCCGACAAGGGCCGCTTCCTGGCCAAGCGCTTCGCCGCCAAGGAGGCCTTTGCCAAGGCTTTCGGCACTGGCGTGCGGCCGCCGGTACTGCTGCCGGCGATTGCCGTCGGTCACGACGAACTGGGCAAGCCGGTATTCAACTTTTACGGTCAACTGGCGGAAATCGTCGTAAGCCGCCGCCTGACCGCCCACCTCTCGATCAGCGACGAAGCCGAATACGCCGTCGCCTACGTTTTGCTGGAGCAAACATGAGCGCCAAACTGCCCGGTCCGCTGATGATCGACATCGCCGGTACCGAACTCACCGACCTCGACCGTGAACGCCTGTGCCATCCGCTGGTCGGCGGCATCATCCTGTTTACCCGCAACTACCGCGACCGCGCCCAACTCACGGCGCTGTGCGACGAAATCCACGCGCTGCGCGAGCCGCGCCTGCTGATCGCCGTCGATCACGAAGGGGGCAGGGTGCAGCGCTTCCGCGAGGGCTTCACCCGGCTGCCGCCGATGCGCTCCCTCGGTCAGTTGCACGACAGCGATCCAGCGGCCGCGCTGGACGCCGCTCGCGCCGCCGGTTTCGTGCTCGCCGCCGAACTGCGCGCCTGCGGCGTCGATTACTCGTTCACGCCGGTGCTCGACCTCGACTACGGCCCGTCGCGGGTGATCGGCGACCGCGCCTTCCATCGCGATCCGGCGGTCGTCGTTGCACTCGCCGGTGCCCTCGGCGAGGGGCTGAAAGCGGGGGGTATGGGTACTTGCGGCAAGCATTTCCCCGGCCACGGCTACGTCATTCCCGACTCGCACGTCGAACTGCCGGTCGACGACCGGCCGCTGGCGGCGATGGCCGACGATCTGCGCCCCTACCGCGAACTGGCGCTCGATGCGGTGATGGCGGCGCACGTGATTTACGAGTGTTTCGATTGCAATACCGCGGTGTTTTCAAACAAGTGGATCGCTTATTTGCGCGATGAACTGAAATTCGATGGGGTGGTTTTCACCGACGATCTGTCGATGGCCGGTGCCGGTGTCGTCGGCGACATGCTGGCGCGCGTGCAGACCGCCTGGGCTGCTGGTTGCGACATGCTGCTTGTCTGCAATGCGCCGGACGCCGTTGCCCAGGTATTGGACGGCTGGCAACCGGAGATCGATGCGCAGCGCGGCGAGCGCGTGGCCCGCCTGTTGCCGGCTGAAACGCGGTGCTATCCGGACCCGCACGTCTATCGCGAAGCGTTGCAGCGTTGTCTGGCGCTGATGCCGAACTGAAACTCCGGGTTCTCGGCCTGCTCAGAAGAAATGCGGGCCGAACACCAGCACGCCGACACTCGCCGCGCACAGCGCCGCCAGCAGCACCGCCCCGGCGGCGATGTCCTTGGCCTTGCCGGCCAGTGGGTGCCAGTCCGGCGATACCAGATCCACCGTGGCCTCGATTGCCGAATTGACGGCCTCGGCCACCCAAACCAGGCCGACGGCCAGAATCAGGGCCAACCAATCGGTAAGGGGCAAGCCCAGCCACAGTCCCAGGCCGAGCACGATCAGCGTGGCCAGCAGGTGGATGCGCGCGTGCGCCTCGCCACGGATCAGGAAAGCCACGCCGCGCCCGGCGTCGCGAAAGGCAAAAAGGCGTTGCTGCCAGAAACTGCCGGATCGGGCCATTACCAGCTTGTGTTTACGTGGGCGTACACCGAGTCGCGGCCGAACATCATGCCGAAGCTCACACGCTCGCGGTTATCGGTGAAGTAATAGCTGGTGGCCATGCCGATGGCCGCGCCGGCCAGCACGTCCCGCCAGTAATGCTCCTTGGCTTTGACCCGGCTGTAACCGGTTGCCGCTGCCGCCAGGTAGGCCGGCACGCCGTAGCGCCAGCCGCCACGAATCTGCATGTACTGCGCCGCGGCAAAGGCCACTGCCGTATGGCCCGAAGGAAAACTGCGGTCGTCGCGACCGTTCGGGCGGGTCTTGTTCGTCGTCCGCTTCAGCACCTCGACTGAAAGCAGGGTCAGCGCTTCCGATTTGCTCAACTGCAGCAGGCCGGAAGCATCGTCATGGGCAACCGAAATCACCGCCGCCGCCAGTGGTACACCGACCGCCAGTACATCGCTCGCCCGGCTGTAGCTGTCTTCCGACGCCAGGCAATTACCGCCCAGCGCAACGGTGCCCGCGAGAAGCAGGCTGGGGAAATGAAGAGGGCGGAAGTTGATGAAACGCATCGCGGTCGAATCCGGAGGTTGGGTGAAGGGCATTTTACAGGCATGCGCCGAACGCTCGCTTGTCATCCGCAGAAAAAGGCAAACCGTCTAGAATATCGCCGACATATCACCTTGAGCTCCCATGGAACACCTCAACCGGGCAGGGCGTTGGGCAACGCTGCTGGCCTTCGTCGCCATTGCCTACCTGGCCGTCCAGCCGAGCAACATCACGCTGGTCGATGACTTCAACGACAAGAGCAAGCACATCCTGGCCTTCTTCGTCCTCACCGTCGGCCTGCTGCGCTATTGGCGGCTTTCCTGGGCGAGTACTGCGCTGGCGCTGCTTGCGTTTGGGGTCGGGATCGAGGTCGTCCAGTCCTTCATCCCCGGTCGTACAGCTACGCCGTGGGATCTGGTGGCTAACTGTCTCGGTTTTGCCCTGGGCTGGGCATTTTTTGAGGTCCTGGCGCGTGCTGATCGCTACAAGCCAGCGCAATAACATCCCCGGGTATCACGTGGTGCCCCGCAGGCCAGCAGAAGGTACAGAGGGACTGCACCATTTCAGGATTTCTCAAACCCCGTCAGTGCCGCCAGGGCGTCGTCGAAATCGAACTGCTTCAATGCCATGACCAGCCTTCGATAGGCCACCGGGGAGGCGGTCAGCAAGATCGCCGCATGTTCCTCCAGTTTCGAGCACGCTTCGAAATCGCCGCGGTCGAGTAGGGGGCGCAGTTCTGCCACTGCCCGCTGCAGGGTCGCGGCATCGGGCGCGGGCAGGGGAGAGGCTTCTGCTGGCACCGCGGAAATGGCCGCCAGCGTGATGGGGGCTGAGGCCTGTGCATCCGCCTTGGCCAGTTTTACCGAGAACCAGAAGGTGCTCCCCAGCCCCGGTTCGCTGCTGACATCGATAGTGCCGCCCATCAACTCCACCAGGCGCCGGGTCAGGATCAACCCCAGGCCGGTGCCGCTGTACTTGCGGGTCGCCGTGCCGTCGCCTTGTTCGAACAAACGGAACAGCCGTTGTCGCTCGTCGGCCGAAATCCCGATGCCGGTATCCTGAACTGAAAATTTCAGCTGTACCTCGCTCTGGCTATCCGCCGTTTGCCGAACCCGCACATGCACGCTGCCGCGCTCGGTGAATTTCACTGCATTGCCGGTCAGGTTCAGCAAAACCTGCGACAGGCGAAGCGCATCGCCGAATAGCCGCTGTTGCTTGAGTTCCTCGTCAATTTCGATCGAAAACGCCAGGCCTTTCTGTCGCGCCTTCTCGTGCGACAGCAGATCGACGTTGCGGATCACCTCGCCAAGCTGGAAAACCGAATGCGCCAGATGCAGCCGTTCGCCCTCGATGTTCGCAATATCCAGCAGATTGTTGATCAGTGACAGCAGTTGCTTGCCCGATTGGCTCGCCACCCCGAGGTAGTCAAGCGCCTTGGCGTCGTTGCAGCGGCGTCGCGCCAGCTCGGTCATGCCCAGTACCCCATTGAGTGGCGTGCGCAGTTCATGACTCAGGTTTGCTACGAAAATGCTCTTCGCCCGGCTGCCGGCTTCCGCCGCTTCCTTGGCAATCGACAGCGCTGCCGTCCGCTCATCGACCAGCGCCTCCAGGTGGTTGCTGTAACGGGCCAGCCGCCGGTTTGCCTCCTCCAGTTCGGCGGTCACCGTACCGATGAAGCGCACCAGTGAGGACACCACCCGCGCATGCTGGCGTGCATACGGATCGCGCAGCGCCGATACCACCGGCTGCGCTGCCACCGCCTTGTCGGCCATGCGCTCGCCGGCTCGAGCCGGCAGCCCCTCGCGCAAGCCCACGGCCAGCAGCGTCGCGTTCAACAAGCCCAGATTTTCTCCCTGGCCGTAAAACTCGCCGTAGGTATAAAAGCCCGCCGTTGGTGCGGTTCGCTCAAAGGGGAGGGTTTCCTGCTGGGCATCTTCCTGCAGCAGGTAACGCCGGCAACCACAGGCAAAAACCAGAATTCCCTGCGGGCAGAAGTCGCGCATCGATTGATGCAGGTCGCGTGCGTTGTTCAGCATCAGCGTCGGATCGCCGTAACCGATGCGAAAACGGTCGCCCTCGGCAATATCGGCCATGAACAGCAACGACTCCGCCTCGCCTGCGTTGATCGGTACGCGCGCCAGCAAATCGCCATTGCGCTCGATCAAAAAAGGAAACTCCGACGCCGTCGGCGCAAAATCCTCGCCCTGGTCGAGTTCGATATAGCGTCGATAAACCTCAAGTGCCGGCAAATTGTCGATCGTCAGCACCTGCAAGCCGCGTACCGCGGTAATCGTCATCTCCTTGCTCAGCGCGTGCCAACCGAGCGAAGTCCGCGCCGATACATGCAGGTCCGCCCCGTCGAACGCCACCGCGATGCAGCCGCGCTCCATCGTCGACTGGCCCAGCAGCACCCACGAAAACTGCATTGCCGCGTAATCGCCCGCACCGCCGCCAAACACCGGTACCGCCCCGACTGCCTTGCCCAGGCCGCGCAAAAAGGGGTTAACGTCAAGTGATAGCGGTGTCGCCAGCAAGAACACCCCCGCCAGATCCGGCGCCGCCGCTCGCAGCTCGCCGCCCAGCCGCGCGCCCAAAGCCAGCTCGTCGCCCGGTGAGCACTGGTCTGCCGCAACATGCAGCCGGGTCTGTGCAAAGAAAGACAACACCACCAGTGTCGAGCCCGTCATCGTCCGGCCCGCCGCCACTTCGCCCACGGTACTTGCGCCCACCACCAGCACGCCCGGCAAGGCATCCTCCAGCGCTGCTGCAATGCGCACCGCCAGCGCCGGATCGTTTGGCATCGAATACACCTGCGCCAGGCACGACGCGCAATCTGCCGCCAGGCCGCGCACCTCGTCCGAAGCCAGAAAGGCGCCGAACGACACCTCGTTTCTCACCACATGAACCCGCTGTTCCATGGCCACCAGACCAAAAAAATTGACAGCTCGCAGCTTAACTGTCGTTTTTTGCCCGTCTGTCGCTAATAATAGCCACATGCCCAACAAGCACACCTTGCTCTGCCTTGAACCTTCTCTGGCCCGGCAAACGCTTATCCGCCGCATCGCTGAGGCCCACCAGCTCGGCTTTCTCGGCTGCCGAGAAGAAAGCGAAGCCAACGCGGCGCTCGCCAGCGGCCAGAGTTTTGCCGTGCTGATCGTCGCCCACCAGATCGAGCAAGGCGACAGCCTGCAAGTTATCGAAACCGCCCGGCTATCGCCACAGCACGCCACGCTACCCATTGCTTTCCTGATGGGCGAGCGCAAACCCCGGCTCGCCCAGGCCGCCATGGCTGCCGGCGCGACCGAGATCTTCCTGCGCAGCGAACACCGGGAACTGATGGACTTCGTCGGCGAATGCTCAAACAGCAGCGAGCAACAACGCTACACCGGCAAAGTCCTCCTTGTGGAAGACTCAGAATCCCACGCCCGCTACCTTGAACACCTCTGTCAGGCTCTAGGCATGCAGGTCGACATCGCGGCCGATATAAGCACCGCCGAAAAATGCTGCAAGGCCAACGTCTACCAGTTGATCGTCGTTGATGTCGTGCTCAAAGACAGCAAAACCGGCATCAGCTTCGTCCGCGATATCCGGCAAACCCAGGAAAACCGGCAACCCATCCTGGTCATGTCCAGCTTCGATGACGTCCCGCGCAAGCTCATGGCCATGAAAAGTGGTGCAGACGACTTCATCAGCAAGCCCTTCACCCCCGAAAAATTTGTCTGGCGCGCCAAAAAAATCATGGAACGCCACGCCGACTGCGATGCTGCTGAACCCAATCCGGCGCTAGCCGCGGCCACCGACACGCTCCTTGCCCAACTCTCACCGCGCGAGCACGAAATCCTGCAAAGAATCGTCGCCGGTCAGAGCGACCGCAGCATCGCCAGTGAGCTCGGGATCTCGTTCTGGACAGTGCGCAGCCACCTCCAGCACATCTTCAACAAAACCGGCGCCATCAACCGCCGTGAACTCATGGTCCGTTTCATGCCGGCTTCGAAAAAGGTGGGCCGGGGGTAAGCAGGAAAAAAGTTTCGCGGCTGAACGACAAAGCATCAATGACGACAGGTAGAATGTTCAAGATTAAACAAAATACCCCGTCAAGCAGTTTCATTTCATGACAAGTCGCCAAGCAAAACTACAAGAAGACACCTACTTCCGGGTGATGCGCATCCTGCAGGAAAACCCCGATCTCACCCAGCGTGAACTGGCCGACAAGCTCGGCATCAGCGTCGGTGGCCTGAACTATTGCCTGAAGGCGCTCATGGACAAGGGCATGGTGAAGATGAAGAACTTCGCCAATTCCAAGAACAAATTTGGTTACGTCTATGTTCTCACGCCCAGTGGCATGGCCGAGAAGGCCGCCATCACGCAACGTTTCCTCAAGCGCAAGATGGACGAATACGAAGCACTGAAGGCTGAGATCGAAACGCTCAGACTGGAATTCGAAGGCAAGGAAAAAGTAACAATGCAAGAAGGGGAAATCTGATCATGTGCGGAATCGTTGCTGCCGCAGCAAATAACAACATTGTCCCGGTGCTGATCGAGGGGCTCAAGAAACTGGAATACCGGGGATACGACTCGGCCGGCGTTGCCGTAATCGGCAACCAGGGGATCGAGCGCATCCGCGCCGTCGGGCGTGTTGCGGAACTGGAAGCAGCTGCGACCAGCACGCAAGCCCTGACCGGTATCGCCCATACCCGCTGGGCCACCCATGGCGTGCCCAGCGAGCGCAATGCTCACCCGCACATCTCGGGCAACATTGCCGTGGTTCACAACGGCATCATCGAAAACTACGAAGCCCTGCGCGCCGAATTGATCGAACAGGGCTACGTGTTCACCTCGGATACCGATACGGAGAGCATCGCTCACCTGATCGAGTCGATCCAGCGAACCGAGAGCGATCTGTTCAAGGCCGTGCAGAAAGCCTGCCAGCGCCTGATTGGCGCTTACGCAATCGCGGTCATCGACCAACGCCAGCCGAACAAGATCATCGTTGCCCGGGAAGGTTCGCCGCTACTGCTGGGAGTGAGCGATGCGGGCAACTATGCCGCTTCCGACGCCTCCGCCCTGCTGCAGGTGACCCGCAACATGATCTACCTCGAAAACGGCGACGTCGTCGAGATGACCCCCGGCACCATACGCATCGAAGACATCGCCGGACAAGCCGTTGAACGGGCTGTCCATGTCTCGGCGCTGTCGGCCGATGCGGTGGAACTCGGCGCCTACAGCCACTACATGCAGAAGGAAATCTTCGAGCAGCCGGAAGCCCTGGCCAATACCCTGGAAATCATTGGCGGCACCAAGAGCATCCAGCCCGGCATCTTCGGCGCGGAAGCCGCCTCGCTGCTGGCGGGCGTCGATCATGTGCTGATCCTCGCCTGCGGTACCAGCGCCCACTCCGGCCTGACCGCCCGCTACTGGCTCGAAGCCGTGGCCGGCGTTCCCTGCACCGTGGAAATCGCCAGCGAATACCGCTACCGCGCCTCTGTAGCCAATCCGCGCCAACTGGTCGTGGCCATTTCCCAATCCGGCGAAACCGCCGACACGCTGGCAGCGCTGCGCCACGCGAAGTCACTGGGGCAAACCAGAACGCTGGCGATCTGCAACGTACCCGAATCGGCCATCGTCCGTGAATCGGCCCTGCGCTTCATCACCCGCGCCGGCCCAGAAATCGGTGTCGCGTCAACCAAGGCATTCACCACGCAACTTGCAGCCCTGTTCCTGCTCACCCTGGTCATTGCCAAGGTAAGGGAAAGCATCACTGGTCAGCAGGAGCAACGCTTCATCGAGGAACTGAGGCACCTGCCAGTCGCCATCGGCAAGGTCCTGGCGCTGGAAGACAACATCAAGGCCTGGGCTGATGCGTTTGCCGACAAACACCACGCGCTGTTTCTGGGGCGCGGACGGCACTACCCGATTGCCCTGGAAGGGGCGCTCAAGCTCAAGGAAATCTCCTACATCCACGCTGAAGCCTACCCCGCCGGCGAACTCAAGCACGGCCCACTGGCGCTGGTCGATGCCAGCATGCCGGTCATCTCCGTAGCACCGAACGACGAGCTGCTGGAGAAGCTGAAATCCAACCTGCAGGAAGTCCGGGCAAGAGGCGGCGAACTGTTCGTCTTCGCCGATGCGGACTCCGAAATTCAGGAGAGCGAAGGCGTACGCATCCTCCGCCTGCCCGAGCACTACGGCTTGCTTTCGCCAATCCTGCACATCGTGCCGCTGCAACTGCTTTCGTACCATGCAGCGCTGGTGAAGGGAACGGATGTGGATAAGCCGAGGAATTTGGCTAAATCGGTGACAGTGGAGTAAGCATGATCCTCGTCACTGGCGGCGCCGGTTTCATCGTCAGTAATTTCGTTTTTGACTGGTGCGCGCAAAGCGATGAAACGGTAACCGGTCTTGGTTTTCCATAAACAGGCGCGCAGTGTCAAGAAATTTATGTGTACGATGTCAAATAACCCTAAAAAAACAGGTTGGAAAATCGGGTTAATTTACTTATTTTAAGTGAAAATGGCTCATGTTATTTGATAATAGTGGAGTATTAATGGAAAATATCTTTGTTCATCCGTTGGCTGATGTCCAAGCATCTTTAATCGGATTGGGGTCAAGAATTTGGCAATTCGTAATAATACTCCCAGGTGCAAAAATTGGCGAGTGCTGTAACGTATGCTCGCATTGTCTCATTGAAAATGATGTTATTTTAGGCGATCGCGTTACTGTAAAAAGCGGAGTACAGCTGTGGGATGGTTTACGAGTTGGTAATGATGTATTTATAGGCCCTAATGCCTCGTTTGCTAATGATAGATTTCCTAGAAGCAGACAGAAACCTGACGAATTCATGGTAACTACCATTCATGATGGCGCTTCCATAGGTGCTGGGGCTGTTGTTTTGCCAGGAGTAACCATCGGTAGTAAAGCGATGGTAGCTGCAGGAGCGGTGGTAACTCGCTCTGTTCCTCCCAATGCAGTGGTTGTCGGCAACCCAGCAAAAATAGTGGGCTACGTTGACGCTATTCGCGATGCTAAGAGTGGTGTGACTGAAACGCAACCGGGTTTAGGTATTGCTCCTACTCAGGTTAAAGGTGTTAACCTACATCGCTTACCTAAAATACATGATATGAGAGGGAGTCTCAGTGTTGGTGAGTTTGAGCGTAGCATTCCTTTTTCAACGAAACGCTATTTCATGGTTTTTGATGTGCCAAGTTTGGAAACCAGAGGAGAGCATGCGCACAAAGAGTGCCATCAGTTTCTAATTTGTGTGCGTGGAAGCTGTGCTGTAGTTGCAGATGATGGTGTCAGTAGGCAAGAGTTTTTGCTCAATCGGCCGGACATTGGGATACATCTTCCTCCGCTGACCTGGGGAATCCAATACAAATACTCAGCCGACGCAGTCTTGTTGGTATTCGCCTCGCACTACTATGATGCCGGTGATTATATTCGAGACTATTCTGAATTTTGCAAAATAATAGGAGAGATCAAATGATCCCTTTTTTGGATTTAAAAGCACCGTACACCGAACTTAAAGCTGAACTTGATGAAGCTATTGCTCGGGTTGTTAGCTCTGGATGGTTTATTGGTGGAGCAGAGGTCGAGCAATTCGAAGCCGAATACGCTTCATATTGTGGTACTGATTACGCTGTTGGCGTTGCAAATGGCTTAGATGCTCTTCATCTGGCACTACGTGCTATGGGAGTCGGTCCGGGTGATGAAGTTATAGTTCCAAGTAACACCTATATTGCCACTTGGCTTGCTGTTAGTCAATGCGGTGCGATACCAGTTCCTGTAGAGCCAGATGAACTTACCTTCAATATCAACCCTAATTTTATTGAATCAGCAATCACTTCTCGTACTAAAGTAATTTTGCCTGTGCACTTGTACGGACAGCCGGCTGATTTGGATCCAATTTTGGAAATTGCTCGAAAACATGGTTTGCGCGTTCTTGAAGACGGTGCTCAAGCTCATGGCGCCAGTTACAGAGGAAGACGGCTTGGAGCCCATGGTGACGCCGTGGCTTGGAGCTTTTATCCCGGAAAAAACCTAGGTGCGATGGGAGATGGTGGCGCTGTGACGACAAACGATCCAAAAATCGCTGATCGATTGCAGGTTTTACGCAATTATGGTTCTAGGGTTAAATATGTTAATGAAATTCAAGGGTATAACAGTCGGTTAGATCCTCTACAGGCTGCGATTTTGCGTGTTAAATTAAACTATCTTGATCAATGGAATTCAAAAAGAAAAAAAATTGCCGAAATTTATTCAAACGATATTTCAAGGGCAAAGTTGGTTTTGCCACATGTGCCAGAATGGGTTGACCCAGTTTGGCACCTCTATGTTATACGAACCGGGCAACGTGACTTTTTTCAAAGTAAGCTGAACAGCGCCGGTGTGGCTACCTTGATACATTACCCTATCCCGCCGCACATGCAAGAGGCCTATGGGTATATGAATTTTGGTAGTAATGTTTTTCCTATCGCGTCTCAGATGGCAAACGAAGTGCTTAGTTTGCCGATGGGGCCATCGTTGACCGAAGAGGATGCGAAAATAGTGGCTAGTATTGTAAACTCGGTTATTCATTCGGTCTAGAATAATGAGTTTGGTGAAGACAAGCATCCTTAATGCGGTTGCAGTCGCAATTAAGTTGGGATGTAGCTTGGTTTTGAATAAATTTCTAGCGGTATATGTTGGCCCTGCTGGATACGCTGTAATTGGTAATTTTCAAAACGTTTTTTCCATCCTCGTCAGTTTTTCTGGCGGGGTTTTGTCCGCTGGGGTGACAAAATACACCGCGCAATTTTTTGACGACCCGGAGCGGCAGTATAGAGTATGGAGAACTGCATTACGTTTGTCCCTTGCGGCTTCGCTGATTGTTGGAATTGTTGTCATTATTTCTGGGCGGTATTTTTCCGATTGGATTCTCGGTCATCAAGATACTTCTTCAGTTTTTTATTGGTTGGCGTTAGCTTTGCCTTCGATAGTGGTAAATAGCTTGTTGCTGTCAATAGTTAATGGAAAAAAAGATGTTTCTGTCTATGTTTTTTCAAATATATTCGGGAGTATTTTGGGTTTGTTATTGGTCGTGGCGTTTTCTCGTTATTTTGGGCTGTATGGTGCCCTGGTTGCGTTTTCTCTTAGTCCGGCGGTGGCGGTGCTGCCTACTCTCTATCTGATTAGAAAAAAGCCTTGGTTTGAAGTGAGTTTGTTTCTAGGGAAGGTTGACAAAAAATCGGCGATTAATTTGTCTGGGTTTGCTGTGATGGGTCTTACCTCCACGCTGGTTTTGCCGATCACGTTTATTTTGATCAGAGATTTGATTTCAACTCGCTTTGGTCTTGATGGTGCAGGATATTGGCAAGCTTCCTGGAAGATTAGTGAAATATATCTGATGTTAATTACTACCACCTTGAGTGTGTATTATCTTCCTCGGATTTCTGAAATTAGAATTGCACAAGAATTGAAAGAGGAAATAATAAAGGTTTATGTGTTTGTATTGCCTGTTGTGGTGATCATTGCATTGTTTATTTATTTTTTTAGGGATTTTATAATAAAGACCTTGTTTACGGCAGACTTCTATCCAATGCGTGATTTGTTTGCCTGGCAATTGACTGGCGATGTCTTAAAAATTGCTTCTTGGGTATTGGCGTATATTTTGATTGCTCGAGCCAAAGTGCGTTATTTTGTAATAACCGAAATTGTTTTTTCGGTTGTGTTTTTTGTACTATCATGGGTGTTTGTTGGATATTTTGGTTTGACTGGCGTTCCGATGGCTTACGCAGCTAATTATTTAATTTATTTGATTGCTATGATTTATCTTTTTAGAGCGGGACTGTTGAATTGATTGTGAGTTTTTGGTGCGATAATATTTTTTTGGAAAATGTGATTGCGGATTTTAATTTTAAATTTGAGTGATTATAATGGGGCAGGTTTCTAATTTTTTAGAGGATGGGTTGGTGTCTGTTGTTGTTCCCTCTTATAACCACTTAAGGTATATTAGACAGTGCATAGAATCAATTAAAAATCAGACGTATAGAAAAATTCAGCTAATCGTTATCGATGATGGCTCTATAGATGGTAGTAAAGATTTGTTGTTGAGTTTAAGCCAGGAATATGGTTTTGAATTATACCTTCAAGAAAACATAGGTTTGCCTGCTACCTTAAACAAAGCGCTCGCCAACTATGTCCGCGGGGAATTTTTTAGCATTTGTGCTTCAGATGACTATTTTCATCCGGAAAAAATATCTAAGCTTGTTAGCTACCTGAATAGTAACAAATCGGTGCCAATGTGTTTTAGCAAGACTATATTTGTCGACGAAAACGATATGGTACAGAATTCTGTTACGGCTTCAGCGAACAGAAAATTCGTCGGTGGGCGTATATTCGATAAGATTATCACGCAAGAGTTTCATTTTTTGCCAGGTATGGTTCGGACCTCGTTGTATGATGAGTTTGGATTATACGATAAAGATATATGGACGGAGGATTTTTATTTTAATTTGATGGTTTCGAGAAAGTACGAGATTGGTTTTGTTAATGAGTACTTGAATTACTACAGATTTCCAACTGGTTTTTCTCTGAAACTAACAACTTTAAAAGTTCCCATGGCGCATCGTGCTTGCATTGATATGTACAGCGATAGTGAATATTACGAAGAGGCTATTCGTGAGTGGAACTTCAGAAATTTTTTATGGTTTAGCGGCGACCCATGTAGGAAAAAATTTGCTTTTAAATCGATGTTGAGCTCAATAGGTTGTTTCTATAGAATTTCTTTTATAAAGTCGTTCTTGCGGTTGTTGTTGAAATGGCGGTGACTGCCGTGAAAGAGTTATTTAAATACTGCGCGTTGGTATTGTTTTTTTTCTTGTTTATATATGCTCCGCCATTCCGCGCGTTTCCTGTCAATATTTCAACAGTTTTTTTTATCCCAATTTTATTTGTTTTTTTTATAAGATATCATTTTAAAATTTCAGCGGTTCCAGATTTTTTTTCCACAGAGTTTTTTCTGCTTTCAGCGATACTGATTTATATTTCTTTTTTGAGTGTCTATGGTGACGTAGGATTCGGTTGGATGTTTTTTGTTTTGGTGTTGCTAAATTTGCCAGCTATAGTATTTCTTGTTGTTATGAATGGTGGGCGTGGGTTTGATAACTTTTCAAAAATACTGGTTGATGCTTCTTTTTTTGCCGCTACGCTGACGGTGCTTTTGTTTTTCTCCACTGAATTAAATAATCTTATCAAATTCTCTCTTCTTAAATACGATGAAGAGATGATGCAGTTTCAACTCTTTCGCGGGTTCGGTGTCGCGGACGAATTACTTTTTTCTTATTCGATCGCGCAAGCGCTAGCTTTCTATCTTTGTCTGAACGGCAATTTTTCTTGGTTGAAGAAGATTGTTTATCTTTCAACTTTGTTTTTTTCTATTGTTCTAAATGCAAAAATTGGAATTTTGTTTTGTGGCTTTGCCTTGTTTCTTTACATGTTTGGTAGTGGTTTAAGTTTTAGACGAAAATTGTTGATCGCTGTCGCTTGTTTTGCGCTATTGTTCTTTGGTTTTAGATTAGGTGACGAAGAGTCTACCTTCATCGTACAACTGAACAGTTTTTATAATGAAATTTCTGCAGGCAGTGGGTCTGGTGTTGGAGAGTCAAGTGTTGTTACGCTGTTTACAGAAATGCTTTTTTTGCCTGATGATTTTATTGGGTTGATGTTTGGTCGCGGAGTTTATCTCTTTGCTTCCACGAGCGGGCGAGCAAGCGATTCTGGGTGGGTGCTGATGTTGCACTTCGGTGGTTTTCTACTGACCTCTTTGGTTCTCTTGTTTTTGGTGATTGTTATTGTTCGTTTGGTAAAATATAAGAAATTGTCACTTGCCGTGTTTGTTGCTGTTGTGTTTTTGGCTGCGAATTTAAAAGGTTTGTTTTTTGCGCCAAAGCCGGGAATGCGAATGTTTTTGTTGGTATATTTTTTTGTTATTTATGATTGCATGGCGAGAAAGCGTGCTATAAGTCTTAAAGAGAGTGGTGTGAACAAATGAATGACAGGCAGTATGTTTTTCTAGGTGGCATTTTTTCTGAATTGCAGCTTACTTTTATTGTCGAAAATTCGCGTGGTGTTATACAAAATGCGGCTGATGCATTTCAGAAGAAAATTATATCTGGCCTTGATGCTGTTTTGAAAGAAGGGGTGCTTGTACTTAATTTTCCTTTTGTTGGCTCCTATCCTCGTTTTTTTCGGCTTCCATTTTTTTCAAAGTGCGATGGCCGGTTTGGCGTTAAGTCGAGATTTATCGGATACGGGTTTTTGAACGTTTTCGCTTTGCGTATTTTATCTAGGTTTTTTTCTTCATTTAAGGCTTTGTTGTCATTGCCAAAGAGCAAAGATGTCGTTCTGTTTGTTTATTCTGCGCATCTGCCGTTTGTTCTTTCCGCGGTTCTGTATAAGTTTTTTAGAAGATCAACATTGATTTGTCTTATATTGCCAGACTTGCCTGAATACATGGGGGATAACGGTAGGCTGCGCAAATTTCTGAAGTGGTTCGATGTTAAATTTTTTTATTTTCTTTCGAGATATTTTGATCGTTTTGTTTTTTTGACGGAATATATGGCAGATCGGCTGGATATTCCTAAGTCACGATATGTGGTTGTCGAGGGTATAGCTAACCATGGTTCTATACAACATACAATCCGCTCTGCAGAAAAAAAATCATTTTTGTACACTGGCACTTTAGCGAAGCGCTATGGGGTGATGAACCTTGTTGCTGCCTTTTCTAAAGTGGAGAACGATTCTGTTGAGTTGTGGATTTGCGGTGATGGTGATGCGAAAGAGGAAATAGTATCGGCTGCGGGCTCTGATTCTAGAATCGTATATTATGGACAGGTGGATAGGAGTTTTGCGTTAAGTCTCCAGGAAAAAGCTAGTTTTTTGGTGAATCCTAGAGCTCCAGAAGGAGAGTACACCAAGTACTCTTTTCCTTCAAAAATATTGGAGTATATGTCCTCCGGTAAGCCTGTGATTATGTACAAACTTGATGGGGTTCCTGAAGAGTACGACCAGTTTTACATTGCTCCTAATGCTTTGGGAGTGGATTCTCTTTGTGAGTGCATGACAGACGTCTTGAAAATGAGTGACGAGAAGTTGTTTAAAATTGGCGACAGCGCAAAGAAATTTGTGTTTGCGAACAAAAATCCTGAAGTTCAGGCGAAGAAAATTATTAACCTTTTTTCACAGGAAATATGATTATGGAAGGTGCGCTTCTTATAACTGGTGGTACTGGCTCTTTTGGCAATGCTGTATTGCGTCGCTTTCTCGACTCGAATTTAAGTGAAATTCGTATACTCAGTAGAGACGAGAAAAAGCAAGATGACATGCGGAAAAAATATAATCATCCTAAGTTGAAATTCTACATTGGAGATGTGCGAGACTATCAGTCGGTGGTTAACTCCGTTCGTGGTGTTAGCTATATTTACCACGCAGCAGCCCTTAAGCAGGTGCCTTCTTGTGAATTTCACCCTATGGAGGCTGTTAAAACTAATGTCCTTGGCACGGAAAATGTGCTGGAAGCTGCAATTTCTTGTGGGGTTAAACGCGTTGTCTGTCTGAGTACTGACAAGGCTGTTTATCCCATCAACGCCATGGGTATTAGTAAGGCAATGATGGAAAAAGTGATTGTGGCGAAATCACGTACCTCGTCTGAAACGGTAATTTGTGCGACTCGCTACGGTAATGTGATGGCCTCGCGAGGATCGGTTATTCCTCTTTTTACCAATCAGATTCGCGCTGGTCAGGCAATTACCATTACTGACCCGAACATGACTCGCTTCATGATGACCTTGGATGATGCTGTCGATTTGGTTCTTTACGCGTTTGAGCATGGTAATCCAGGCGAAATTTTCGTTCAAAAGGCACCTGCCGCCACTATTGAAACCTTGGCTCAAGCATTGACTTCATTACTTGGTGCCCCTGATCATCCAATCAACATCATCGGTACTCGCCATGGCGAGAAGTTGTTTGAGGTGCTGCTTAGCCGCGAAGAAATGGTGGCTGCCCAAGATCTCGGTGGGTATTACCGAGTTCCGCCTGATCTTCGTGACCTGAATTATGGAAAGTTTGTTGATCAGGGTGAAACGAAGATTTCCGAAGCAGTCGAATATAATTCGCATAATACATCCAGATTGGATGTGGAAGGTATGAAAGCTTTGCTTTTGAAACTGCGTTTCATGCAGGCTGTCGTTCGGGGTGAACATATCGAACCGGAGGAATAAGAGATGAAAGTCTTGATTACTGGTTCCGGTGGGTTTGTTGGCAGGAATTTATGCCTTCATCTTGCGGAGCGAAAAGATATTTCAGTTGTTCGCTTTGAGAAGGATAATGCATTAGAAGAACTACCAGGCTTGCTTGCTGATGTAGAATTCGTATTTCATTTGGCTGGAGTAAATCGTCCTCAAGACCCGAAGGATTTTTTTTCCGGAAATACTGATTTGACCAAAGCCTTAGGCACTGCGTTGGCGAATATTAGGGTTTCGACGGGTCGTAAGATTCCTGTAATTTACACCTCGTCAATCCAGGCAGACAGGGATAATCCCTACGGGCAGAGCAAGCAACAGGCAGAGTTGGCATTACGTGCGTTGGAAGAGCAGCATGGAATTCCAGCGTTCATCTTTCGACTGCCCAATGTTTTCGGTAAATGGTGCAGGCCCAACTACAATTCGGCTGTAGCGACCTTCTGTCATAACATCGCTAGAGGTTTGCCAATTCAGATTAATGATCCAGGCGCGCCAGTAACCTTGGTTTACGTGGATGACGTAGTTTCGCGCTTTGTCTCGTTGATGGATGGCGCGGATCCACAAAAAGATACTCAAGGTTTCGTTACTGTTTCACCTCAGTATTCGACCACCGTTGGCGACCTTGCAAGCAATATTCAAGCGTTCAAGGATAGTCGCATCAGTTTGATCTCGGAACGCGTCGGCAGTGGTTTGTTGCGAGCACTGTATTCAACCTATGTAAGCTATCTTCCAACCGATTCGTTTTCTTATACTGTGCCCCAGCACGGTGATCCGCGCGGGGTATTCGTTGAGATGCTTAAGACGCGAGATTCCGGGCAGTTTTCGTACTTTACTGCACATCCCGGGGTGACGCGCGGTGGTCATTACCATCATACTAAGACAGAAAAGTTTCTTGTCATCAAAGGTGAGGCCTGTTTCAAGTTCCGGCATATGGATACCGGGGAGACTTACGAGTTGCTAACCCGCGGGGACAAGGCAGAGATTGTGGAAACAGTTCCGGGCTGGACTCATGACATTACCAATGTTGGGGCCGATGAAATGGTAGTGATGCTGTGGGCCAACGAGATTTTTGACCGTGAGCGGCCGGATACTTTCGCCTGCCCGCTTTAATTCTGGATTCGATATGAAGAAGTTGAAAGTTGTTTCAGTTGTCGGGACTCGTCCTGAAATTATTCGCCTCTCTCGGGTGTTGGCACGCTTGGACGAGTATTGCGATCACGTACTAGTCCATACGGGGCAGAACTACGATTATGAACTTAATCAGGTATTTTTTGACGATCTCGGGGTGCGCAAGCCCGATCATTTCCTGAATAGTGCGGATGGCAGTACAGGCGCAGCCCATACGATCGGTAATTTGATCATTGCCGTTGATCGTGTTCTGGCAGAAGAAAAACCAGAAGCGATGCTGGTGCTTGGGGATACCAATAGCTGCCTTTCGGTGATCCCGGCAAAGCGCCGGAAAATTCCGATTTTCCATATGGAGGCTGGTAACCGTTGCTTCGACCTGCGCGTGCCGGAAGAAACGAATCGCCGGATTGTCGATCACACTGCCGACATCAATCTGACGTACAGCACTATTGCAAGAGATTACCTTTTGCGTGAAGGCTTGCCTCCGGACCAGGTCATCAAGACCGGTAGCCCGATGTTCGAAGTACTCAATCACTACCGTACGAGAATTGAAGCATCCGACGCATTGGCTCGGCTTGATTTGTCTGCTGGCCGGTATTTTCTGGTTAGTGCGCATCGTGAGGAGAACATCGAGTCAGACATTTCGTTCTCCAAATTAGTGGCGGTCCTGAATGCGCTGGCCCAAACCTATCGTATTCCTGTCATCGTTTCCACTCATCCCAGAACGCAAAATCGTGTGAATGTAACGGGTGCCGTGTTCGATCCCTTGGTGCGCTTGATGAAACCGATGGGGTTTCATGATTACAACCGATTGCAGCTGTCTGCCAAGGCGGTACTTTCCGACAGCGGTACGATCAACGAAGAATCTTCAATTCTCAATTTCCCTGCACTGAATCTGCGTGAAGCCCACGAACGGCCGGAAGGGATGGAAGAGGCTGCGGTGATGATGGTGGGGCTGGAAGTCGATCGTGTGATGCAAGGCCTCAAGATTCTTGAGACACAGTCCCGTGGCGATGAGCGTAGTTTGCGTCTGGTGGCGGATTACAGCATGCCGAATGTCTCAGACAAGGTTGTCAGGATCATTCATAGTTATACCGACTACGTTAAACGAGTTGTCTGGAAGAAGTATTAATGACGCTGCAACGCCGAATCGCGCTTATCGCGGATACCTTTCCGCCTCTGCGAACCTCTGGTGCGGTGCAACTTCGGGATTTGTCTCGCGAGTTCATCCGCCAGGGGTGCGAACTGACTGTCATGTTGCCGGCGGCGGAAATCGACGATTCATGGCAGTTTGAGGAGCTCGACGGTGTCCGTGTATTGCGTTTGAAGTCACCGCGGACCAAGGATATCAATTACGTTCAGAGAACCATTGCTGAATTCATGATGCCCTTTGCCATGCGGCGCAGTTTGCGCGCTAGTCCTCTGGACGAAGAGCGTTGGGATGGGGTGGTTTGGTACTCGCCATCCATTTTCCACGCTCCATTGGTCAATACGCTTAAGCGGGACAGCAATTGCAAAGCCTATCTGATCATTCGCGACATCTTCCCCGAGTGGGCGGTCGACATGGGTTTGATGGGGCGAGGTTTGCCGTATCGCTTCTTTGATGCCGTGGCTCGCTATCAATATTCGGTAGCTGACATCATTGGTGTCCAGACTCCAGGTAACCTTCGCTACTTCGATACCTGGATAACGAAACCGGGGAGGAAGCTGGAAGTCCTCCAGAACTGGCTAGACAAGCCTGCATCGATGCGCTGTTCAATTCGTGTGGACGAAACTCTACTGGCTGGGCGCAAAGTATTCGTTTATGCAGGCAATATGGGCGTCGCGCAAGGTATGGATATCGTGCTTGACTTGGCAGAGCGCATGTCAGCCAGGGAGGATGTCGGTTTCCTCTTCGTTGGTCGGGGGAGCGATGTGCCGCGTTTACAGGGCTTGGCGAAATCGAAGGGAATTTCGAATGCCTTGTTCTTTGACGAGATACATCCCGATGAAATTCCCGATTTATACGCCCAGTGCAGCGTCGGTATTGTTGCCCTGGATCCCCGGCACAAGTCACATAATATCCCAGGGAAGTTCCTGACTTACATGCAAAGCGGCTTGCCGGTACTGGCTAACGTTAACTCGGGGAACGATCTTGCAAAGATGATTCGTTCTGAGGGGGTTGGAAAAGCGAGTGAGAACAACAACCCCGATGAATTGTTCAAACTTGCCGAAATCCTGCTGGAAGAGCTGGATTCCGACAAACAACTGCCTGGCCGTTGTCGGAATCTTTTTGCGCGTGAGTTTTCAAGTGAACAGGCGGTTCGGCAGATTTTGAGCGCACTCGACCGTCGAACATCTCCTTAGTCTTCTTACTTTCTTCGCAACACGATGTGCTGGGGAATATTCCAGGTTTTCAGTGTTTGATAAAGCGCTACATACGCTACTGCGAATCCAAGCACAACCAATTGCAACGCCCAAGGCATTTTATGGACGCTGAGAGCAAGCACGCTGAAAAGGCCGGTGCTGAGCCAGAAATATGGTGCTACCCTGCTGTTTCGGGCGATCTTTTCCCGTGCTATGCGCGTGCCAACGTGAATGCGTACAAGCCGCTTATATACGAGTTGATGCAGGTGCGTCGCGTCAGGTTGGCCCGGGTCGGTTCGGTGTTTGAACTTGCGCCGATAAATCGAGAAGAGGGTTTCGAATACCGGGTAGATCATGATGCTCATCGGTAGCCAGAGCGAAACCTCCGGATTGCGTACCAACAGAAGGATGGACATTTCTGCCAGCCAGAAGCCGAGCAGGTAGGCCCCCCCATCGCCGAGAAATATCTTGCCATGTGGCCAGTTCCATACCAGGAAGCCGAGCAGGGAGCCTGCCATGGCCAGGTTGGCATAAAGCAGGAAACTGTCACCATACATGGCTGCTGCAATCGCCAGGGCGCTGCAGGCAATGACCCCAAATCCAGCTGCCAGGCCGTTGTAGCCGTCAATGATGTTAAGGGCGTTGGCAACACCACCCACTGCGAATACGGTCAACGCAACGGCTAGCGGTTGCCAGATCGGGATGGGCGCGAAATTGGCAATCTGCACGTTGGGTATGGTGGCGCCGAGCAGCCAGCAGCCGAACAAGCCGGAAAGCATGCTGAGCAACAGGCGCTCCTTGACGCCAACCTTCTTGGTGATGTCTTCGGTCAACCCACCCAGATATACCGGCAGCGCTGCCAGCAGGAGCAAGCCGAACGGGGTTGCGTCGGGTGGGTAGGGGAGTGACTGCAGTAACACGCCACTGATCAACAGGCCAATCATCAGGGGTATCCCGCCGACGCGGGGCGTGGGCAGCGCGTGGAACTTCTGCGGGCCGGCATGCGCGTGGTCATGCGAGAAATGTGCGTGCAGGTGTTCGTAGCGGATGATCAGCCAGGCGGTGAATTTGGCGATCAACAGGCTCAACAGCAGTGCGAGCCCCGCATAGCTGAGGTCGCGCAGGTCAATGTGTTCGTTCTGGGCGCGGAACGCTGGATGCTTGCTGTTGGCCGGATAGCATTGTGCCTGGGCGTGGGGCTGTTGCGCCTTGAGTGCACTGACCGCCGATTCACACAACTGCTGGGCGAGTTCTCCGTTATCCGATTCAAATAGCATGATCCCACTGGGGGTATGCGCCATTGGTGTGGGGACTTGGGCATCGGTGAACAGCGCTGACATGCTTATCGGCAATGCATTGTGGCACTGCGGTGTTTTCTTACACGCGGGGCACAGCGGGGCGAGCGCACTTTCTACTTTGGCCAGCGTGGCCTGACATTCGCTGAGTGATTCCCGGGCGTCGTTAACGTAGAAGAAATCGACGCCTAGGCCGGTTTCCACCTGCAAGCTCGGGAAATAGCCGGGTTTTTGTTGATAGACCACGAAACCGACCAGGAGGATCAGGAACAGGGTCAGCCAAGTGAGTTGTGGCAGGCGGATATTGGTTGACATAATAAAGAGCGGTTCAGTTTGCTTGTGCCGCCTTTTTGGCAAGGCGGTTATGGTTTGCCTTGCGCAGGACAACAATAACCCCCCCTAGAAATAGTCCGCCGAATAAGCCGAGTACCATCATCAACGGGCGCTTGGGTTTGACGAAAGCGTCTTCGTCAACGGTTATCGCAGGGTCAATGATCTTGAACACGAATTGCTCCTGAGTGTTGGCCATCATCATCGACTTAACCTGAGTTTCCATGACCCGGTAAATCGTATTTTGGACCTCAACGATGCTGGTTTTTTCTAATTCCTTTTGTAGAAAATCTAGGGAAGACTGGGTTTCGGTGATGGTTCTTTGGCGTAAGGTTTCATTTGCTCTGCGAACTAATTCGTTGGCCCAGCGAACAGCTTGGTCACGATTCTTCCATGTGATGGTTAGTGTCATGAGGTTCGTTTTCTTGTCAAAGGATGTACTCATGATGGATTTGGAGAATAATTCATATGCTCTCCACAGGCTTGGTACCTTGTCTTCGGAGACGGTCCACTTATTGCTCTGGGCATCCCAGTGTTTCTGGAAAAAAATTGGTAACAATCCCTCGTCTTGAATGAATTGTTCAATGAAAGCTCTTGATTGAAGGAATGCTATAGCCGCATCCTTATTGCTCCCTCCACCTAGACTAATCCCCGCCATTTCAGCCAATCCGCCGTATTGAGCGGCCAGCGCACCAATACCCCCGCCGCCGGATTTACTTTCTTCTGCAAAAGTTGCGATGACTTTTGCCTCATACTTTGGCGTCATGATGAAGGCTAACGCGGTGGCGGCAGCGAAGCAGAGCCCCGCACAGCCCATGATCAGCCACTTGCCTTCAACCAGCGTTTCCCAAAGCTGGAAGATATCGATTTCATCATCATCGACGATCATTTCTGGAAGGTGCTTGTCGCTCATCTTACGTCCTGTTGAGTTGGGTTCTTGGTCGGGAACGTCATATTTTACCGTTTAATCTAGTACTTTCGACCAATCGGCCAGCATCGCATCGCGTCCGCTGCCGGCGACGATGGGGTAGAGCCGCTTGCTCTGGTTCAGCCGCTGACCGCCGTCGCGGGTCAGGGGACGCCAGCCCAGGTTGATCGCGCCGCGGTTGGAGAAGTAGCTGAGCATGTCGAAGGGGATGGAAAGGAAAATGCCCTTGTCGAACGAGCCTTCGCCGAAGTCTTCGGCGGAAACATTGGTGCGGGTGAAGAATGCACCTACTTCGGTGCCACTTTCGAAACGACGCGATACGGCGAAAGTTGCCCCCCGGTCGCCTGCCAGGTACTGGCCGATGCTGACCTGGGCAGTCATGTTGTAGAAGGGCAGTTTGTAATAGAGATCGACGTGGCCGGTGGTGACTTCGTAGTTACGGAAACTGAAGCGTTTGTCGAAATCGCGTTGGCGTACTCGGTAGAGGTCGGCGCCGATGGCCCAGGGTTTGTCGAAGGGCTTGTAGAGAAACTCACCGCCAACGCCAGCGAACATGTCTTCGTAGAGACCGGCGGAACACCTTGCGAAACTGTTGCTGCCCAGGTTGGTCATGTAATCGACCTGGAGCATGTCGATGCCGTTACGGCCTTGCTTGAGGTATTCCTTGATGTCGCTGCGCACCTTGGGCAGCACGCTGTCGGAGGGCAGCTTGAGGCCATCGAGGTTGTCGGTGATGTTGATGCCAAGATGGCTGCTGACGCTGAGTTTGCGAGTGATCTGCAGGTTGGCGTACACGCGCATGAACAATTGGTAGAAATAGGGCGAATCCGGGCCACCGATGTGGTGGCGCATGGCGGGTTCCCAGCCCCAGTTGAATTCCGGGTACAGCTTGTCGTTGTCGAATCGTTGCCCAATCGACTTGGCGCCGGGGGCAGGCGGCATGATCTGCAGATTGCGGGCCATTTCTTCCGGGCTGCCCTCGTAACGGACGGCTTTTTCCAGGTCGTGGCGCATCAGCGAGATACGCTGGCTTTCGATACCGCCCTGGAGGTCGACAACGGTCAGTTTTTCCACTTCGGGCGGCGCCGCGTTGGCCATGGCGCGCGCTGCCCGACCGATGGCCTGGGCCCGGTTGCGGAAGGTCGGTTGGCCCAGGGTGGCAATCATTTCCTTGTCGCGCAGTTCCACGGATTCGACCTTGTAATCGAGTTCTGCCAGGGATTCCTTGATTTTCGGCAGCGGGTTGGGGCGTGCCGCCCGGGCGCCGGGGTTCTGCTTGAGGTACTCGGCTACGTCAGCGTCCAGATCGCGTGGCTTGATCGCCTCCGGTGCCGGGTCGCGTTTGGGCAAGCCAACCATGGTGCGCAGGTTGCTGCGCAGGGCTGCATGGACCATGAAGCGATCGCCGCGTTCGTAGGCCACGGTCAGGTCCAGCCAGTCGCCATAGGAATATACCGCGCCAATGTTGAACGGGCTACGGACGGTCTGCGGGTTGTTCAGGGCTTCCTTACTGTAGTCGTTGCCGTCGTATTCGAGCTTCAGGGTCAGGCCGGGGATCGGGGTCTGGTAGGTGATGCCGCCAAATACCGCAATGCGCTCACCGCTGAAGAAGTTTGACGACGATACCGTACCGCCACGTCCGAAATCGGTCGTGCGCGTCCTGAAGCGGTCGGAGATACGGGTGAGCGGATTCTTCAGATGACCGCGCGTTCCCAGGTTGCCCCAGCCCAGCCCCAGGCTGAAGTCGAGATCGTAGAAGCGTCGGCTGGCGACCAGGTATTCGCCGGAGAACAAACCGGTACCGCCAAAGTCACGCAGGCCCATGGCAATCTGTGGCGTGTATTGGGATTCTTCAAGCAGGCGAACCTTGACGTCGAAACCACGGTCCTTGTAGTTCTGGTTGCCGGAGAAGTTGGGGTCCGGGCTGTAAAGCCGGTTGCGTACCGCAGTGTAGCGTAGCGTGCCTTCAAGCCAAGGCAGGGGCTGCACCGTGACAGCGGTGCGCTGGTAGGGTTCGATCAGGCTGCTGCCGATGGCGATGGCCCCTTGTTCGCTGACGCGGGCACTCGGCATCTGCAGCAGGCCGACGCCGCCGAAATCGCTCAGGGTGTCGAATTTCGGTTGTGCAGGCGCGTACTGGGCCCATGCCAGTGGCGGCATCAGCAGGCAGGCCAGCAGGGGCGTCAGGCGAAACACGCCGGGCATGCGAGCCCGGCGTGTTGGCGGGTTTGGGGGCATCTTCCGCGCTTCGTTCAGCCGCTTAGTTGTTGCCGATGACGCTGATCGAGGCGGCGGTCAGGGCGAGATCCTTGGCGATTTGCAGGGTCAGCTTGAGAATGTCGAGCCCGGTGGTGGTGACCGGCTCGCGCGATACGTAGATGGCCGACCCCGGGGGCAACAGGGTAGGCGTGAAGTTCCAGCTGGAAAGCTTGATCGGTTCGGCCTGGCCGTTGGGGTAGACGGCGATGATGTAGTCCTGGTCGGCAAACTGGTTCAGGCCGCCGGCTTCGCGGATGTACTGGTCGGCCTTCTTGCCGGCCACGAACTGAACGGCACCAGGGTTGAGTACTTCGCCCATGACCAGGATGGTGCTCGGGCGGCGGGGAATGTGGATTTCGTCGCCGGGCTGCAGCATGACGTCGAGCTCAGGGCGGACCTGCAGCACGTTCGGGTCGCTTTCGATGACCATGCGGCCGATTGGGTTGGTTGCCTTGACTTGCTGAGCGATCTGCAGGATGGCGTTGGTGTCGCCGCCGCTCTGGCCGTCGGCCCTTTCGCGGGAGAGCTGGAACAGGGCGTGCTGCATGATGTCGTTGGCGGCCTTGGCGTAGTACTGGCGCTTTTCTTCCTTGACGCTGGGGCGAAGGAAGATCGAACCTTGCGGGTAGGCGAACTGGGTCAGGCCGCCGGCACGAGCCAGCAGTTCCGAGAGTTTTTCTCCCTTGCGGATTTCGTAGGCGCCGGGGTGAGCGGCTTCACCGCTGACGCGCACCAGGCCACGGTCCTGCTCGGTGGCCCGCTTGCGCACCTGGACGATGTAGCCAGGCTCCAGGGCAATCTCGCTGAGTGCAGCATTACTTGCCAGGCGCTCGCGCACCACCTGGGTGCCGGTGGTGCCGGCAACCAGCTTGTTGATTTCGATGCCGCTCAGGTCGGCTGCGCGGGTCAGGCCACCGCGGCTGCGTAGGGCTACGTCGAGCGACATTCCCTCGGCAATCGGCAATACGCCCGGGTCCTTGATCTCGCCCCGCAGGGTGATGGCGTTTTCCAGCAGGAAAGGCAGCATGCGCGGGTTGCTTTCGAAGAGTGCCGGACACGGGACGGACTTGACCATCTGTTGGCCGTCCTCGGCGTATGCCCCGGCAAAGACCGCAGACCGGAAACGGTCGCTACCTTCGTTGGCGATGATGTGGGCGAGCTCGACCAGACCGCGGCAAGTATCGCTGCTGGCGACGACATCGCCGCTGCGCTTGATGTCCTTGCCGCCCACGTCGAACGCCTTGCGCGAGGCTTCGAGCGCCTGCTTGTCGGCGGCAGCAGCAGCTGCATCGATGACAACGGCAGATGCCCCGTTATTGACGGGTGGCATTTTGCCAGCCAGTACCTGCTGAACCTTGACGCTGGAAAGAAACTCGACATCGTGCTGGCTGAGAGTGAATACCCGGTCGTCGCGCTGCAGCGGGACCGTGATTTTCTTGGCAACTACGTCAATCAGGTTGACGGTCTTGTAGTAGCGCGAACCAGTCAGCGGATCGAGGCGGTCGATGACGGCCAGGGGGCGGTAGGCGTCAAGGCTGAGTTGCTCGAAACGCGGTACCAGTTGTCCCAGATGGGCGCCTTCCTGCCAAGCATAGGTGCCGCTGGCCAGGAACTGGCCTTCAAGTGTGACAGTGGGGAAACGGAAATCGGCCTGCGACGGCGATTGGGTCTGTACGACGCCGGGAATCTCGATGATGTCGCCGTCGTGCAGGGCCATTTTCTGCTCGCCCGGCGTGACCAGTGAAACCATGGAACTGCTCCGCTCCCAGCCGGTACCGATGCGGTTCAGCCGGCTGGAGCGGGCGTAGGCACTGGGTTTCATGCCGCCGGCCAGACGGATCAGGTCGCCAATGGTCTTTTCATGGAGGAGTTCATAAATGGCCGGGCGCTGCACTTCACCGTCAACCGCGGCGCGCTTGCCCACGGTGGGCACGAAAACCACATCGCCAGACTGCAAGCGCAGCTCGCCCATGTCGCTGCCCTTGAGCAGGCTGTCGTAAAGGTCGATCCTGGAAACCGTCTTGCCCTGGCGACGGATTTCGATCCGGCGCATCGAGCCGGAAGGCTTGATGCCGCCGCCGAACATGAGGGCGTTGGAAACGGTGGTCAGGGCGTCGGTAGTGACGGCACCAGGGATGTTGACATCGCCCATCAGGAAAATCTGGATCGAACGCAGCGGCCCCATGCTGACCGTGGCATCGACACCAATTTTCTGTTTGCTAATGCGCTCAAGCAGCATTGAGCCCATGTTTTCCAGCGTCAGGCCGGCAACCGATACCGCGCCGATTTCCGGGATGGTGATGCTGCCATCGCGTTCGACTGGCAGGCGCATGACCCGGTTTTCCTTGCCGAAGTAACGAATCTCGACGGTGTCGCCGATGCCGACGATGTAATCTGCCGGAACGGGAAGGTCGCTAGGGGTGATGTATCGGCCCTGATTGCGGGCGAAAAGCTCTTCGCCGAACGGTGATAGGTGCGATGAAAAACCGGGAAGCAGGGTTCGGTTATCGCCACTACCGGGTTGTGCTCCAGGGATTGAAGATTTTGGAGCGGATTTGGCGCTGTTGCCAATATTGCTGTTACTGGTATTCTGTAGCTGCTGGATCGCTTCTGCCGAGATGCCTTGTGCCTGGGCCGCCGAAATTGCAGCGGCCATCGCAGCGGACGAAGCTTCCTGAGCGATGAGTTGGCCGGCGGGCAGGCTCGCGAGGGCGGTTACGAATGCGCTGGACAGGGAGATTCCCTGGAGCCAATTCGGTGTCATCGGGCGGCGGCAGTAGGAACGCATGGGGCAGCTTCTCTCGTCTGAAAGCAAAGCCCAAATTCTAACATATGCCGATTTTTTAAATTGGCGGAGAGAGGCCGTTTCTGACGGTAGTTTTGGACGGAAAACAATGAAACGTCGTGATTTTTTGTTGGCCCTGAGCGCCGCTCCGCTGGCGTCTGCCTGTACGAACAACTTGTCGATGAAGACGCTGGCGGTGACGGTGAATAGCCGTCTGGGCGATTCGCCCGGTTTCGATCCGGATTACCCGGATCGTATCCCCTATGCCTCGATGGCGGTCCGTCTTCCCAACATTGATCGCGCCCTGGTTATCCTAGGTCGGGCCGAGAACAATACCTTGCACTGGTATTCGGCGGACCGCGGTGCTCTGGTGACGCGTCATGGTCGTCTGGTGAGTACGGTGGGCTTTCAGGAGGATTTGCGGGCCACCCAGTTTGCCGTTCCGGATTTTCTCGAGCCTGGGCAAAAGTACGATACGAGCAAGGTCTATCGACGACAGCTTGACCTGTCGCCCGGGAACCGCTTCGGCATACCCGTGGTTTCGACGCTCGTAGTTGGGGCGCAGAGTGAGCTTGTGGTTGGCAAGCGCCGGTTGCGCTTGCGCTTGCTGGAAGAGCGCGCGCAGGCCGATTTGCTGGCGTGGAAATTCGTTAACCGCTTCTGGGTGGATGAGGCCGGCTTTGTATGGCGCAGCGAGCAACAAACCGCCCCGGGTATGGCGCCGTTCGTGATGGAGGTGATGAAACCCTACGGCGGTGCCTGAAAATGTTGCGGTGCGCAAGCCGCATAAAAAAACCCCGGACGCCTTGGCATCCGGGGTTATATTTTTGGGTGATCTTACGTGTGGGATTAATTCGTTCCCGTGGCGGTGGAGGTAGAAGTCGAGGTCGAGGTCGAGGTCGAACCACCACCACCGCCGCCGCCGCCGGCTGCAGCAGCGCCAACTGCGGCAGCTGCAGCTGCGATTGCTGCCAGTTGCGCTGCAGTCAGGCCACCAACGGCGAGGGTGCCAGCACCTGCACCGGCAGCCGTACCCGCGCCAGCGCCAGCACCAGCACCAGCACCAGTGGTGGTTTCAGTGCCGCCAGCGGGCGGGGTTTGGGCCATAACCGGCGATACGCTGCTGATCGCCAGGGCCAGAGCAGCAAAATAAGAGGTAATTTTTTTCATGGTTGAGGAACTCCGGAAGTTGTTGTGCGCAGCAGCATAATGATGATTTGGACTGATTAGGTCAAGATGCTACCACAAAAGCATTACGGGTATGTTGCAAATTCACCTCAGGTTCAGCTCCTGCAAGATGGTTGCGGAGATTTCCTCAATCGACTTGGTCGATGAGTCGAGCCAGCGTATGCCTTCGCGGCGCATCATTTTTTCGGCTTCGGCGATTTCGTAGCGGCAGTTGGCAAGTGATGCGTACTTGCTGCCCGCGCGACGTTCCTCGCGGATCTGGTGGAGGCGGTCGGGCTGGATGGTCAGGCCGAAAAGTTTGCTGCGGTGCTTCTCAAGCGTTCCCGGCAGACGACCGCGGTCGAAATCTTCCGGGATCAGCGGGAAGTTGGCGGCTTTCAGGCCGAACTGCATGGCCAGGTAGAGCGAGGTCGGCGTTTTGCCGCAGCGCGACACGGCAACCAGAATGACGTCGGACTCTTCGAGGTCGCGGTCGGTGATGCCGTCATCGTGGGCCAGTGTGTAGTTGATTGCCTCGATCCGTTTCTTGTATTCCGAACTCTCCGCCGTGCCGTGCGAGCGGCCGACGGTGTGGCTGGACTTGCGCCCGAGCTCGACCTCCAGCGGGGCGAGGAAGGTTTCGAAGTAGGACAGGCAGAAAGCGTCGGCCTGGTGGATGATCGTCGCCAGGTCCTGGTTGACCAGGGTGGTGAAGACGATTGGCCGCATGCCGTCGGCCTCGCCTTGCGCGTTGATGCGCTGCAGCGTTTCCTGGGCTTTCTCGATGCTGTCCAGGAAGGGAACGCGGATCTGCCGGAATTCGACGTCCTCGAACTGGGTTAGCAGGCTGTGGCCGAGGGCTTCGGCGGTGAGGCCGGTGCCGTCGGAGATGAAGAATACGGTGCGTTTGATCGGATTGGGCATGGTATGGGGATTTTAGCCGCTGTTGCGCAAACCGGCGGCGATGCCGTTGATGGTGATGTGGATGCCGCGGGCGACGCGCTCGTCGGTATCTCCGCCGCGGTGGCGCTTGAGTAGTTCGACCTGCAGGTGGTTGAGCGGGTCCATGTAAGGTGCGCGCAGTTGCAGCGAGCGCTTGAGCATGGGGTTGTCGGCGAGGAATTCGTCCTGCTCCAGGATGGCCAGCAGGTGGCGGCGGGTCAGTTGCCATTCGGCGACGATACGGCTGAAGATGCGTTCGCGCAGTTCGCCGTCGGCGACCAGTTCGGCATAGCGCGAGGCGATGGCGAGGTCGGTCTTGGCCAGCACCATGTCCATGTTCGACAGCAGGCTCTGGAAGAAGGGCCAGGACTTGAGCATGCGGCGCAAGGTGGCGAGACCCTCCGGATTGGCGGCGAGGTAGCCGTCGACGGCGCTGCCGAAGCCGTACCAGCCGGGCAGCATCAGCCGGCATTGCGCCCACGAGAAGACCCAGGGAATCGCCCGCAGGTCCTCGATGCGCTCGGAGGCCTTGCGCGACGCCGGGCGGCTGCCGATGTTGAGCGAGGCGATTTCGGAAACGACCGTCGATTGCCGGAAGTAGGTGGTGAATCCCGGCGTTTCATAGACCAGACCGCGGTAGGCGTTGAAGGCGCGCAGCGACAGTTCGTCCATGACGCCGTGGAACTGGCCGGCCGGTTCGACCTTGTTTTCGTGGTCGGTGAGGCTGGCTTCGAGGGTGGCGGCAAGCAGGACTTCGAGGTTGCGGCGGCCGGTGTCCGGCGTGCCGTACTTGGTCGAAATGACTTCGCCCTGTTCAGTCAGGCGGATCTGCCCGGAAACGGCGCCGGCCGGCTGGGCCAGGATGGCGTGGTAGGACGGACCGCCGCCCCGGCCGACCGAGCCACCGCGGCCATGGAACAGGCGCAGGCGCACGCCGTGGCGGGCAAAGGTTTCGGCGAGCTGGATTTCGGCCTTGTACAGTTCCCAGCCCGAGGTCAGGAAACCGCCGTCCTTGTTGCTGTCGGAGTAGCCGAGCATGACTTCCTGCTCGTTGTTGCGGGCTGCCACCAGTTCCCGGTAACCGGGAATGGCAAACAGTCGGTCCATGGTGGCGGCGCTCTTCTGCAGGTCTTCGATGGTTTCGAACAGCGGGATGATGTTGACGTCGAGCCGCGGCTGACTGCCCGGGCGCAGCAGGCCGGCTTCCTTTAGCAGCAGGGCGAGTTCGAGCAGGTCGGAGACGCCGTCGGTTTTCGAGATGATGCAGTTGGGCAGGGCTGTCTCGCCGTACTTGCTGCGCAGTTCGCGGGCGGCGAAGAAGATCGCCAGTTCGCCGCGGGTTTCCTCGTCGTAATCCAGCCAGGGCGAGTAGAGCGGGCGCGGTGAAGCAATTTCGGCGGTGAGCAGGGCAATCCGCTCTTCTTCCGGCAGCGCTTCGTAATCCGGGCAGCGGCCGGCGGCGGCGAGCAGGGCGGCGACGCTGCGGGCGTGCACTTCGGAGTTCTGGCGCAGGTCGATTGGCGCCAGGTGGAAGCCGAAAACCTGCACCGCGCGCAGCAGGCGGCGCAAACGACCGCCGGCGAGCCGCGCGCTACCGTTGAGCTTGAGCGAGTTGGCCAGGATTTTCAGTTCGCCGCGCAGTTCGGCGGCGGTGGCGTAAGGAGCAGCGTGGCCGATTTCGTGACGCACCGGTTCGACGCCATCCAGCACCCGGGCGGTGGCGGCGAGACGGGAGTAAATGCCGGAAAGCGCCCGCCGATAGGGTTCATCGACGCGTTGCGGCGACTGGTCAGGCGAGCGTTCGGCCAGGGTCCGCAGTTCCGGGGTGATGTCGACCAGCAATTCGGAGAGCGGCAGTTCCGCGCCGAGTTCGTGGACTTCGTCGAGGTAGTGATTGAGCGTTGCCGCCGATTGCAGGCGCAGCGCTTCGCGCAGGATTTCGGCGGTGACGAAGGGATTGCCGTCGCGGTCGCCGCCGATCCACGAGCCGACGCGGAAAAAGGGCGGCAGCGCCCAGGTTTGTTCCGGGTAGCGCTTTTGCAGCTGCTCGGCAACCTGGATGTAGAGACGCGGCAGTTCGCTGAAGAAGGTTTCCTTGAAATAGGAAATGCCGTTCTTGACCTCGTCGATGACCTTGAGCCGGACCGGGCGCAGCATGCGCGACTGCCACAGGGTGAGGATGGCATTGGCCAGCGCCAGTTCGTTGTCGGCCGTTTCTTCAGGCGTCAGTTGCAGGCGGTCGCGTCGTTCCAGCAGGCGGGCGATTTCGCGGTGGTTGCGCAGCAGGCTCTGGCGCTGAACCTCGGTCGGGTGCGCGGTGAGCACCGGGGCAACCAGGGCGTGGGCGAAGAAATCGGCGATGGCTGCGGGGGATACGTCGGCATCGGCCAGGGCGTCGAGGGCGAAGACCAGGCTGCCTTCGCGCGGTGGCGAAGCAACCAGGTCATGGGCGCGGCGGCGGCGGATGTGGTGGGCGTCTTCACCGATGTTGGCCAGTTGCAGGAAGTAGCTGAAGGCACGGACGACGGCCTGGGTGGTGTCGCGCGGCAACGGGTCGAGCAGGGCGGCGAGCTCGGCCCGACTGGCCGGGTCGCCGTCACGGGCGAACTGGATGGCAGTCTGGCGGACTTTCTCGACGATCTCGAAAATGCTGTCGCCTTCCTGTTCGCGCACGGTATCGCCGAGCAGCCGGCCGAGCAGGCGGATGTCGCTACGCAGGGGTTCGTCCTTGTTGCTGTCGAGGGCGAAATCGGTCATGGCAGGTCCAGGCGGGTGAATATGCGGCGATTGTAACGAGTGGCGGGGCTCGCGGTCAGCAAGGGATTTCCAGCGGTCGGCTGCATTTCTCGAGCAGATACGCGATCGAGCGGTAGTCGATGCCGGATTCGGCGGTGAGGCCGATTTCGCAGGTCCGGTTGGTCGATACGCCGCAGGCGCAGCCGGCCGGCAGCGCCGGTTTGAGGTGGCGCAGTGCGTGCTGGTTGAGCTCGGGAACGGCGAAGCCGCGGTCGCCGGCAAAGCCGCAGCAGGTCACGGCAGCCGGCTCGATCACGGTTTCAGCGCAGGCCTTGAGCAGGGCGCGCAGCTTGGCGTCGCTACCGGTCTTGCGCACGCTGCAGTTGATGTGCAGGGCGACCGGCTCGGCCTGGCGGACGATCATCAGCCGCGGCAGCAGCGCGTCGTGAGCGAATTCGTGGAAGTCGAAGAGCTGCAGGCGGCCGGCCAGGTGCTTCTGCATGCGGGCGGTGCAGGTGCTGGCGTCCATGATCACCGGGTGGCGACCGTTGTCGGAAGCTTTCAGCAGCGCGGCTTCAAGCTGCGCCGACATCGCGTCGGCTTCGATCGCCAGGCCCTTGCTGGCCAGCATCTGGCCGCAGCACAGTTTGTCGAAACCGTCCGGCAGAATCGGCGCGTAGCCGGCGCGGCGCAAGAGTTCGAGGACGACGTCGCCTAGCTGCGGTTCGCCGGCAGCGGTCGGCCCGAAGATGCGCCCGCCGCAGGTCGGGAAATAAACGACCGGGTCGCCGCTGTTGTGGATGGCCGCAGGGGCGCGGCCGGCGCGTGGCATCGGCAGCTTCCAGGCGCCGCCGGACAGTTTTGCCAGCGTCTTCTGGCCGATTACCGAAGCTGCAGCGTGACCGAGCGTCAGGCCGGCGCGGGCGGCACCAGCGAGGACGCCGAAATTACGCCCGGTCCAGGCGTTGACCGCGCGTGCGCCGTCGTTCAGGCGACGCCCGCGCAGGCGCCGGGTGAGGTCGCCGGTGTCGATGCCGACCGGGCAGGCGGTCGAGCAC